>NZ_JAELUI010000125.1 GCF_016429285.1 Ralstonia sp. ASV6 | reverse complement strand
CGCATCGAGGCCACCTACTCGGCCCGCAACGGCATCGTCACGGTCAAACATCAGGGCAAATCCCTGTCCACCTATTCACCGCAGGGCGACTTCAAGGCCGTTGCACGCCAACTGCTCAGCGTCATGCTGACCATCTGAGCACGCAGTTCAGTCAAATGCTCCTTGGTTGGCTGGCGCCGGTCATGGTGAAAGCGCCTGTAATGGTTGGCCGGCCGTTTCGCCAATCCAGCGCCCGCGCGGCCGGACACTGGCGGCCGAGATCCGTTACGATGGCGGGCATCCCGTTCATCACTTTTGCAGATCGCCGGTTTCCGGCGCGCATTCACCGTGTCTGGCGACGCCGGCCTCCCCTCGTCTTCCGCGCCTGCCCCATCAGCGACAGCGCTGTCGCACGCGCCCTTCTCCTATCCTGCCTTCCGGCTGTTCTGGTTCACGAGGCTGTCCACCACCTTCGCCTACCAGATGTTCGGTGTGGCGGTCGGCTGGCAGATCTACGACCTCACACGCAGCGCCTATGTGCTCGGACTGGTGGGCCTTGCCCAGTTCCTGCCCTCGGTAGTGCTGGTGTTGGCCTCAGGTCATATCGCCGATCGCTACGACCGGCGCCGCGTGGTGCGTGCATGCCAGGCCATCGAGGCACTGGTAGCCATTACGCTGTCGATCATGGCGTTCAACGGGCACGCCGGCGTGCAGTCGATCTTCCTGTGCGTGGTCGTGATCGGCGCAATGCGCGCGTTCGAGACACCGACATTGCAGGCGTTGCTGCCATCGCTGGTGCCGCCGCAAGCACTGCCACGCGCCGTGGCGTTGTCCAGTTCGGCCGGACAAACCGGTGTCATCCTGGGGCCGGCGCTGGGTGGCTTCCTCTATGTGGCCGGCGCGCCGGTGGTGTATGCCACGGCAGCCGGGCTCTTTCTGCTTGCGCATGTCCTGCTGGCGTTTGTGCGCATGGAGCGCGTGGTGCCGGTCAGCACGCCGGTGAGTCTGCAGTCGCTGTTCGCAGGCATCGCTTTCATCAAGGGGCGACCGGTGGTACTGGGCGCCATCTCGCTCGACCTGTTCGCGGTGCTGCTGGGCGGCGCAACGGCGCTGCTGCCGATCTATGCGCGCGATATCCTGGGCACGCAGGCGTGGGGGCTGGGGCTGCTGCGCTCTGCGCCGGCAGTGGGCGCACTCGGTATGGCGCTCTTTCTCGCGCATCGGCCGCTGGAGCGGCGCGTGGGCAGGGTGATGTTTACTGCCGTGGCGGTCTTTGGGCTGGCAACACTGGTGTTCGGAATTTCGCGCTGGCTGCCGCTGTCGATGCTGGCGCTTGTGGTGCTGGGCGCGTCGGACATGATCAGCGTGGTGATCCGGACCTCGCTGGTGCAACTCGATACGCCCGATGCGATGCGCGGGCGCGTGAGTGCGGTCAACTCGGTCTTTGTGGGTGCGTCCAACCAGTTGGGCGAGTTCGAGTCGGGCATGGTGGCTGGGCTGCTGGGGCCGGTCCCCTCGGTGGTGATGGGCGCAATCGGCACGCTGCTGGTGGTGGCGGTCTGGATGCGCCTGTTTCCCGACCTGACGAATCGAGACCGCCTACGCGACCCGCACCCCGCACACCCGGCGCCCCCCTCTTCAGGGGGATAAGGCTGCACACCCGCGCCAATACTGGCCCGGGCAGAAATCGAGTGCTAAATCGGCCACCCTCTGGCAGGCATGTCAGCGAAACCCCGATGGCATCAGCGGCGGCCAGTTCATATGCTGAGTCACCTTTGGCCGCCCGATGCCGCTGCGCCCGATCGTGAAGTTCATCCTGCACTCCCCCTCTCGCCCTCTGGATGCGCGCGCTGCGCGCTCCGGGCACCTTGCACGCCCCGCACGCCCATCCAGGCCGGCCGAGCGGATCGCCGATCCTGGGCCGTTCAGCGGTAGCGGGCTGCGCGCCGCGCCGGCGATCCGGCCATCTGCCTGGCTGGTGGCGATTGGCGCGGCCGCGGTGGGCACGTTAGGGCGGCTGATGCTGGAATCGGCCATGGGCATTCGCCTACCATTTTATTTGGCGTTTCCGGTGGTGACGATTGCCGCCTGGTACGGCGGCTTCTGGCCAGGCATCGCGGCCATTACCACGTATGCGTTGCTGTTTGCCGGATTGGTCGAGCTGCAAGCGGTGCCGCCCATCAACCTCACGCCTGTGCAGTTGAGCGTGTTTGCTGCGGGCGCGCTGCTGATCTGCCTGCTGTGCGAACAGTTGCGTCGGGCGCGTGCCGGCGCCGAACGCCGCGCCCGCGCCGAAACGCTCCAACGCGTGTCGCAACAGCGCCTGCTGGCAGCACTGCAGGCCTCGCCCATCTCACTCTACGACGTCGACAACACGATGCACTTCACCTGGGTGCACAACCCCGTGTTCGGTCTGCAACCTGAGCAACTGATGGGACGCACCGTGCGCGAAGTGTTCGGCCGACGTGCCGCCGCACGCCTGACAGAAGCCGGCCAGCGCGTCATTGCCAGCGGTACGCCCACGCGAGTGGAATTCGCTTTCCGCCGCCGGCACACCCAGCGCGTGGTCTACGACGTGGTGGTCATGCCCCTGCGCGATGACACGGGGGAGATCATCGGCCTGACCAACGCCGTGATCGACATCAGCGAACGCCGCCAGGCCGAAACCCGCCGCGCGCAGCTGCTCGAAGCCGAATCGCGTGCGCGTGCGGAAGCCGAACGCGCCAGCCGCCTGAAAGACGACTTCCTTGCCACTGTCAGCCACGAACTGCGCACGCCGCTCAATGCCGTGCTGGGCTGGGCGCAGTTGCTGAACATGCGTGCGTATGACGAAGCCATGTTCAAGCGCGGGCTTGCAGCCATCGAGCGCAGCGCCCGCACGCAGGTCCACCTGATCGACGATCTGCTCGATATGTCTGCCATCCTGTCGGGCAAGGTGCCGCTGGAAATTGGAGAAGTCGATCTGGCCGACGTGCTGGAACGTGCGCGCGAAACCATCGAGCCGATGGCGCGCCAGAAACAGATCAGCATCGACACGGAATACCTGCCCGTGCCCATGCTGCAAGGCGATGCGGGGCGCCTGAAGCAGGTGTTCTGGAACCTGCTGGCCAACGCCGTCAAGTTCACGCCCGAAGGTGGACACGTCCGGTTATCGGTACACCCGGCACCAGAAGGCGTGGTAGCGACGGTGCGCGATACCGGCATCGGCATTGAACCCGCGTTCCTGCCGCATATCTTCGACCGCTTTCAGCAGGCAGACCTGTCCAACACGCGGCGCCACGGTGGTCTGGGGCTGGGGCTGGCGATCGCCAAGCAACTGGTCGAGCTGCATCACGGGCGCATTACAGCCGCCAGCAGCGGTGCCAATCACGGCACCACGATGGCCGTCACGCTGCCACTGCATGCCACGCAGCCGGACGAACAGACTGGGCGCATGCCCGGCTTCGTCTCCGGCACGTCGGCCCCGGCGCTGGACGGCATGCGCGTGCTGGCCGTGGACGACAACCCCGAATCGCTCGGCGTGATTGCGCTGATGCTCGAGCGCTACGGCGCCGAGGTCGTTACCGTATCCAATGGCGCAGCGGCACTTGATGCGCTGGAGCAGTCCCCCGCAGACGCCCCCTTTGACGCGCTGGTCAGCGATCTGGCCATGCCCGGCATGGACGGGTTGGAGCTTGTGCGTGCGGTACGTGCCTTATGTGTCAACGGCATCAGCATGAGCGACCTGCCCGCCATCGCCGTCACCGCATTTGCTGACCCGATCCGGTTGAAAGCGGCCAAGGAGGCCGGCTACCAATCCGTCATCACCAAGCCGATCTTCCCCGGGGAGCTGGGTCACGTGCTGGCCGCCAACGTGCGTCGTAAGAGCGGCCCGCAGACCTTGGTTTAGCCGACTGGCCTGACCTGCGCGCAACCATGCCTTGACGGAATGGTTGATCGAACAAAAGTCATTGGCGCGAGTGTGAGCACATCCGCATACTGGGGGTCTGCGCCGATCGGTGGGCATCTCTCCCCTAGCAGTTCCCACCCAGTTTCACTGATCGGCCAGCTCGCCCTTCCCATCAGCTCGCCATTCGTCCGTCGCGCGGCTGTCTGTTGTACCCATAAGAACGCCTGAATCCTGCCCCCCATCTCGGGTTGCATTGGCATTCCGGGCTCAGAGAGGAGACTGCATCGCCATGCCCATCCGTTCACTTCCCGTTGTGTTGTCTGCCATTGCGCTCGGCATGTCTGCACAGGCTATCGCCAAGGACACGGCCAAACCGGCCAACTCAGCCGCCGCGCAGACCATCGCCGTGCCCGGCCTGTCCAAACCCGCCGACATCCTGATCGACCATTGGGGCGTGCCGCACATCTATGCCAAGAGCGAAGACGACGGCTTCTTCGCGCAAGGCTTCAATGCCGCGCGCGACCGCCTGTTCCAGATCGACCTCTGGCGCCGCCGCGGCCTGGGGCAGCTCTCCGAAGTGTTCGGCCCCGCCTATGTGGAACAGGATCGCGCCGCGCGGCTGTTCCTCTATCGCGGGGACATGCAGGTCGAATGGAACCACTACAGCCCCGATGCGCAGCGCATCGCCACGCGCTTCGTTGCCGGCATCAACGCCTATGTCGATTGGCTGGCCAAGCACCCGGAGCAGATGCCGTTCGAGTTCCGCAAGCTGAACTACACGCCTGCGCACTGGACCCCGGAAGACGTGGTGCGCATCCGCAGCCACGGCCTCACGCGCAACCTGCAATCGGAGGTGGCGCGCGCCAACGTGGCCTGCAAGGCCAGCCTGGCCGACGACACCATCCGCTTCGGCCTGCAACCCGCATGGCAAACCCAGTTGCCAGAGGGCCTGGACCCTTGCCTGCCGAAGGATCTGCTCAAGGTCTTCTCGCTTGCCACGCAAGGCGTGAAACTCACACCGGAATCGCTGAAGGGCGTCGACATCGACAGCACGCGCGTGGCCGCTGCCACCAACCTCGAAGAGACCATGGAGGGCAGCAACAACTGGGTGATCTCGCCAGGCAAATCCACCACCGGCCGCGCCGTGATGGCCAACGACCCGCACCGCGCCTACTCCGCGCCGAGCCTGCGCTACATCGCCCACGTCAGCACGCCCACGCTCGACATCATCGGCGCGGGCGAGCCGTCGCTGCCAGCCGTGTCGATCGGCCATAACGGGCACGTCGCCTTTGGCCTGACCATCTTCAACATCGACCAGGAAGACCTCTACGTCTACGAGTTGAACCCGGCCAACAACAGCGAGTATCGCTACAACGGCGGCTGGGAACCCTTCAAGGTGCTGCACGAAACCGTGAAGGTGCGCGGCGTTGAGCCCCGCGCCATCGACCTCACCTTCACGCGCCACGGCCCCGTCATCTACGTCGATGCCGAGAAGCACCGGGCGTATGCCGTGCGTTCGGCATGGCTCTCGCCGGGGATGTCACCCTACTTCGGCTCGGTCGGCTACATGCGTGCGCGCACGTTCGCGCAGTTCAAGCAATCGATGCTGAACTGGGGCGCGCCCACCGAGAACCAGGTCTATGCCGATACGAAGGGCAACATCGGATGGGTACCCGGCGGCCTCGCCCCCATCCGCCCGAACTGGGATGGCCTGCTGCCCGTGCCCGGCGATGGCCGCTATGAATGGGCCGGCTTCTGGCGCGGCGACCAACTGCCCAGCACCTACAACCCGAAGTCGGGCTACTTCACCTCGTCCAACGAGATGAACCTGCCGGCCGACTATCCGTACCGCGAACGCAAGCTTGGCTTCGAGTGGACCAACGGCTCGCGCCACGCACGCATTGATGAAGTCCTGGCCAAGCTCGACAAGGTATCGATTGAAGATTCGATGCGCTTGCAGAATGACATGGTGTCGATTCCCGCGCGCCGGCTGATGACGCTGCTTAGCCCCCTGTCGTCCAACGATGCCGACACACAGGCCGCGCTCAACCTCTTCAAGGGCTGGAACGCGACCATGTTGGCGGACTCTCCACAGGCTGCGCTGCATGAGGTCTGGTTCACGCACCACCTGGGCCGCGCGTTCAAGAATGCGGTATTGACCAAGGCAGGCGCCGATGCCATGGGCGCCCCCGATACGGCAGTGATGCTCGACACGCTGGAACACCCGCAAGGCAGCGAACACAAATTCGGTGAAGACCCACAACAGGCCGCTGCCAAGCGTGACGCCGTGCTGCTCGCCAGCCTGAAGGACGCCTGGGCCGACATGGTCAAGCGCCAGGGCCCGAACCCACAGGCGTGGAATTGGGGCGCACTGCATCACAACCTGAACGCGCACCCGTTTGCGGCCATCGTCGACGAGGCCACGCGCGCCAAGCTCAACGTTGGCCCGACACCAGAAGGCGGCAGCGCCTACACGCCGAACCAGTCGACGTACCGCGCGAACGATTTCCTGCAGACCAACGGACCGTCGTTCCGCACGGTCGTGGATGTTGGCAACTGGGACAACTCACGCGCCGTCAACCTGCCCGGCCAATCCGGCAACCCCGACAGCCCGCACTACCGCGACCTCGCGCCGATGTGGCTCAAGGGCGCATACTTCCCGCTGCTGTATTCGCGCAAGGCAGTAGAGGCAGCCACGGAGTCACGTGTGCATCTGGTGCCGGCAAAGTAAGAAGCCGCACAAACAAAAACGCCACCGCTGTACAACGCGGTGGCGTTTTTGCTTTGGCCGACAGAGCACGCCTTGGCACCAGCACATGCATACAGGTGGTTTGGCCGTACCCTGCCCTATGCGGCGCCTTGAATTTTTGTGAGCGGGCGGAAAAAAGAAGGAGGCCTGTTTGAGCGAAGCGAGTTTGCCTCCTTCTCCGCCCGGCCACACAAATTCAAGGGGAAGTCGCCGCATCGGGCGCGCCTTTCTTTGCTTACTTTCTTTGGCAAGACAAAGAAAGTGAGTCGGCCCCGCCAGGGGACGAAACACCAGCGCACCACCAACGTCAACCTAAGCAGCCTGCCCCAAAGCCAACGCCGCACGCACAGCATCCGCACGCGGAATCGGCGCAACAGCGCTGTAACCCGTAGTCGAAATAGCCGCAGCCACATTGGCATAACGTGCCGCCTCAATCGGCGAATCCCCCGCCACGATGCGCGCAACAAACGAGCCACCAAAGCAATCCCCCGCTCCAGTCGCATCAATGGCATCAACCGTATGCCGCGGCACCAGCGTGCGCGACTCGGGCGTCGCCACATAGCAGCCTTCCGCGCCCATCTTGAGCGCCACCAGCTTGACACCCCAGCCAAGCAGCGTATCGACGATGCCATCACGGTCATGACAGTCGAGCAGCACAGTCACGTCATCCCAGCTTGGCAGGCACAGGTCGCACGTGCGCATGGCCTCGCGCATCACCGCACGGGCACGGGCCAGCGGCCACAGGCGCAAGCGCAGATTGGTATCGAACGACACCAGCACGCCCGACGCCCGCGCGTGCGACATCGCTGCCAGACCAGCATCGCAAGCCGTATCGCTGATCGCCAGGCTGATCCCCGACAGGTGGAACGCCTTGGCCGCCGCAATCGCCTGCAGCGGCAGATTCGCCGTCTGGAAACGGCTGGCGGCGGAGCCTGCACGCAGGTAATCGAAGTGGTGGCCGCGCGCATCGTGCGAGACGAAGTACAGGCCCGTGGGCGCCTGCGCATCGGTATACACGTAGGTGTGATCAACGCCCTCCGCTTGCCACAGCGCACGCAGCGCCTGACCAAAGCGGTCACCGCCCACTGCACTGATGTAGCCGGTGCGTGCGCCCTGCCGCGCCGCGGCAATGCAGAAATTGGACGTATCGCCGCCGAAACCGAAGTTCCACGACGTGCTGCCGGAATCCGCCTGGTTGAACTCGATCAGCGCTTCGCCATAGGCGAGGATGTCTGCCATGCGCGCCCCGCTCAGAAGTACGTCTGCACCACGTCAACGACGTTGTACGTATCGTCGATGACCGGGATCTGGCGCCACTTGTCGAACGTCAGGCAAGGGTGTGAGATGTCGAAGGCGATCATGTCGCCGACCTTGATGTCGTCGCCGGGGGCGATCTTCAGGTAGGCGTGCTGATCCATCATGCCGGTCACTTCCCAATGCGCGGGCGTGGCTGACGGTGCATTGTCACCCGGGCGGAAATGCAGCACCGGCAGCGGCAGACCGGCATCGAATGCGGCATCACGCTTGCCGAGCGCCACGATGGCGCGCTCGCCTTCCGGCACCGATTGCACGTAAGCCCACAGTTGCAGCGCGGGCAGCAGGCTGGAGCGCATCTTGTGCGCGATCGGGTTGTTGGCGTCGATACGCGCCTGCGCGGCCTTGTAGATGCCGACGTCGTGCGTCAGATAGCAGCCGGGGCGCAGCACCACATCCAGCGGCTGGCCGATATCGGTCTTGGCAAATTCCTCGGCCACCACGTCATACCAGGCCGAACCGGCACCGGTCAGCACCGCTGGCGTGCGTTGCAGGCGGCCGGCCTTGGCCAGATCACCAATCACCTTCACAGCGCGCTGCAGGAAGGCACGGATGTCAGCCTCTTCCTTGATCACGCCTTCGTACACTTCCACGCCCGCCAGCTTGACAGCGCCATTGGCATGCGTGAGTGCATCGAGCACCGATTGCAGTTGCGCCTCATCGCGCACACCGGTACGACCGCCCTGCACGCCCAGTTCGATCAACACCTGGATCGGGCGGCCCGCCTTGCCAAAGAAAGCGGCGAGCTGATCCACTTGATCGGCTGCATCCACCAGACAGAAGAATTCGAACGACGGATCGGCCAGCAGCTCAGCCAGGATCGCCATGTTGCGCTTGCCGATCAGCTGGTTGGCCATCAGCACGCGGCGCACGCCATGCGCGTAGGCAACGCGCGTCTGGTGCGCCGTTGCCAGCGTGATGCCCCACGCGCCGCCCGCCAGTTGGCGCTGGAACAGGCGCGGCGCCATCGTTGTCTTGCCGTGCGGCGCCAGCTTGACACCGTATTCACCCACGAAACGCTGCATCCAGGCCAGGTTGTGCTCCAGGCGCGACTGCGAGAGCACCGCCACCGGCAGGTTCAGGTCTTCGCTCAATACGTTCCAGCGCTGCGCAGCGATCTGCTCCGGCGCACAAGCGGTTTCCAACGCACCCAGACCCTTATCGAGCGGGTTGACGACGGCGTTGGCGTCTCCTTGGTACTTTGTATCACTCATGGGAATCGACTCGCGTTCCTTTGGGGGTAAACATCGGGTTGACACAATGATAGCGGCGAAATTATTCTCCGGGCCAGCCTGTTACAAAGTACCAAAGCACTCCGTTTGCTGCTATCCGGACAACTACCGGGAGCCCTGCATGCTTGAACCAATGCGCGAACCGATGGACATCGTCACCCGAATCTCTCAGCGTGCCGCCGAGTTGCGCCCCGCTGAGCAGAAGGTCGCGCAGACGGTGCTGGGTGACATTGCCGAAGCGGCTGCCGGCAGCATCCAGACGCTGGCCGAACGCGCCGGCGTAAGCGAAGCCAGCGTCACCCGATTCGCCAAAGCGATGGGTTGCCGCGACGTGCGCGAACTCAAACTCAAGCTAGCGCAGGCAGCCGCAGTCGGCCAGCGCTTTCTGGATGGCGGCGCAGACCGCCCGCCTTCCAGCGCAGACGGCATCCTGGCCGACATCACCAACGTGCTGGAAGCCAACCGCGCCCTGGTGCGGCCGGAGGCGTTCCGCAGCGCTGGCGAGGCCCTGGCAAAGGCGCGCATGGTCGCGGTGTTCGGCATGGGCGGCGGCTCGACCACCATGGCCGACGAGATGCGCTACCGCCTTGCCCGCCTGGGACGGCCAGTCACCACCTATCATGATTCGATGCTGCAGCGGATGGTTGCGGCCACGCTCAGCCCGGACGACGTGGTGGTCGTGTTCTCCGTGACTGGCCACGTGCCGGAGGTGATCGACAGCGTGACCATCGCGCGCGAGTACGGCGCCAAGATCGTTGCCATCACGGCCATCGGTTCACCCGTGGCGGCGCTGGCCGATGTCTTGCTGCCGATCCAGTCCATGGAGACCGATTTCATCTTCAAGCCGTCGTCATCGCGCTACGCCATGATGATGATGATCGACCTGCTGGCGACCGAGGTCGCACTGCAGCAGGCCGATCGCAGCAAGGAGCTCTTACGGCGCATCAAGTACGTGCTCGATGCGCATCGCGGCGGCGGCAATCGCCAGCCGCTCGGAGACTGAGCAGGAGCAGTACATGGAACAATACGACAGCGTCATCCGCCAGGTCCGCATCGTCGACGGCAGCGGCCACGAACCCGAGGCCACGCTGTTTGACGTAGCCATCATCGATGGACGCATTGCTGCCATCGCCACGTCGGATTCCACCGCGTGGCTGGGCGACAAGGAAATCGCCGGCGAAGGCCGCGTGCTCGCCCCTGGCTTCATCGACGTGCACACGCACGACGACACCAACGTGATCCGTACACCTGACATGCTATGCAAGGTGTCGCAGGGCATCACCACGGTCATCGTCGGCAACTGCGGCATCAGCGCATCGCCGGCCACGCTCAAGGGCGACCCGCCGGACCCGATGAATCTGCTCGGGCCCGCCAGCGCGTTTGCGTATCCGACGTTTGCGTCGTATGTGGAAGCCGTGGAGCGCGCGCAACCAGCAGTCAACGTGGCCGCGCTGATCGGCCACACTGCGCTGCGCAACAACCATCTGGACCGCCTAGACCGCCCCGCCACCGCCGATGAAGTCGAAGGCATGCGCACGCAACTGCGCGAGGCGCTCGACAACGGTGCGCTGGGTCTGTCCACAGGCTTGGCCTATGCCAACGCGTTTGCGTCGACGACCGAAGAGGTCATGGGCCTGGCCGAACCGCTGGCCGAAGCCGGCGCCATCTACACCACGCACCTGCGCACGGAGTTTGCGGCCATCCTCGACGCGATGGACGAGGCCTACCGCATCGGCAAGCATGCGCGCGTGCCCATCGTGATCTCGCACTTGAAGTGCGCGGGCGCCGCCAACTGGGGCCGCGCAGGTGAGGTGCTGGAATCGATCGAAGGCGCGCAGCGCTATCAGCCGGTGGGCTGCGATTGTTATCCGTACACGGCCAGTTCATCCACGCTCGACCTAAAACAGGTGACGGATGAATTCGACATCTTCATCACCTGGTCGGAGCCACATCCTGGCATGGCCGGGCAGATGCTCAAGGAGATTGCCGCCGCCTGGGGCACGGACCTAATGGACGCCGCCCGCCGCCTGCAGCCGGCGGGTGCCGTTTACCACAACATGTCGCCGCAAGACCTGGATCGCATCATCACGCACCCCGCCACGGTGATCGGCTCCGACGGTCTGCCGAATGATCCGAAGCCGCATCCGCGCCTGTGGGGCGCCTTCCCGCGCGTGCTCGGCTACTACAGCCGCGAGCGCAAGCTGCTCTCCCTCTCGGCCGCCATCCGCAAGATGACGGGTCAGTCCGCTGAGCGCTTCGGCCTGACCGAACGCGGCCTCGTGCGCGAAGGCTATTGGGCAGACCTCGTGCTGTTCGACCCCGAAACCGTACGCGATGTCGCTACCTTTACCGACCCGCAGCAACCGGCGGCCGGCATTGCGGCGGTTTGGGTCAACGGCCACCTGTCGTACCGCGAGGGCACCGTGCAGCCGAACCGCGCCGGGCGCTTCCTCAAGCGCGGGCCGCGCGTGCAGGCAGTTGCCTCCGCTGAACTTCACTGAATTTCTGTACCTGTTTGAAAGAAAGGAACGTAGCTATGACGATTACCCGAATTGGCGTCGAAGGCGGCACCGGCACCGGTGGCCAGCATCTCCCCTTTGCCCGTGCCGCCGGCGCAGACGGCTGGCTGTTCGTCTCGGGCCAGACGCCCATGGTGAACGGCGAGGTGGTCGGCAACGGCATTGTTGAGCAATCGCACCAGACCATCAAGAACGTGCTCGCCATCCTGGCCGAGGCCGGCTACGGCCCCGAGCACGTCGTGCGCTGCGGCGTGTGGCTGGATGATCCGCGTGACTTCCAGTCGTTCAACAAGGTGTTCAAGGAATACTTTGGCGCCAACCCGCCAGCGCGCGCCTGCGTCGTGTCGAGCATGGTGATCGACTGCAAGGTCGAAGTGGATTGCGTGGCCTACAAGAAGCCGTAACTCGCAAGTCAAGCGCATTTCAAAAGGGGCGCCCTGCACGACGGGGCGTCTTAACAACAAGAGCCGTGAATATCCCTGAGGAGGAAACCCGATGGTCCCGATGCAAGGCAACTCGCTATTGCTGACCGCCGCGCTGGCGGTGGTCGCGCTGATCTACCTGATCGCCGTCCAGAAACTGAACCCGTTCGTTACGCTGATCGTCGTCTCGCTCGCGCTGGGCGTGGTGGTCGGCATGCCGATGGGCAACATCGTCAAGGCGTTCGAAACAGGTGTGGGCAACACGCTTGGCCACATTGCGCTGGTGGTGGGCTTAGGGACCATGCTCGGCAAGATGATGGCGGAATCCGGAGGTGCCGAACGCATCGCCAGGACGCTTATCAACGCCTTTGGCGAGAAGAATGCGCACTGGGCGATGATGGTGGTGGCCTTCATCATCGGTCTGCCGGTGTTCTTTGAAGTCGGTTTCGTGCTGCTGATTCCGATTGCCTTCAACGTGGCCAAGCGCACGGGCACGCCGATCCTGATGGTCGGCCTGCCGATGGTGGCGGGCCTGTCGGTGGTGCACGGCCTGATCCCCCCGCACCCGGCCGCACTGCTGGCCGTGACCGCCTACCAGGCAGACATCGGCAAGACCATCCTGTACGCGCTGATCGTCGGCCTGCCGACCGCCATCCTGGCGGGTCCGGTGTGGGCCATGCTGGTCTCGCGCTACGTCAAGCCGGATGAGAACAACCCGCTGGCCGCGCAGTTTGTTGAATCTGATCAGAAACGCGAACTGCCGGGCTTTGGCATCACGCTGTTCACGATCCTGCTGCCGGTGGTGCTGATGCTGATCGGCAGCTGGGCAGATCTGATTGCCGCGCCCAAGACGCTTGCGAACGACATCCTGAAGCTGGCCGGCAACTCGGTCATGGCGCTGCTGATTGCCGCGATCGTGAGCTTCTACACCTTCGGCAAGGCACGCGGCTTCAATCGCGAAACCATCCTCAAGTTCACCAACGAGTGTCTGGCGCCAATTGCCACGATCACGCTGGTGGTGGGTGCGGGCGGCGGCTTCGGCCAGATCCTGCGTGACTCGGGCGTGTCGAAGGCGATCGTGGGTGTGGCGATGGACGCCAGCCTCTCGCCGCTGCTGCTGGGTTGGGTGGTGGCCGTGATGATCCGTATTGCCACCGGTTCGGCCACCGTGGCCATGACCACCGCCTGCGGTATCGTCGCCCCGATCGCTGCAGCTTCTGGCGCGGCCGTCCGGCCAGAGCTGATGGTGCTCGCCACCGGCGCCGGTTCGCTGATCCTGTCACACGTGAATGACGGCGGTTTCTGGCTGGTGAAGGAGTACTTCAACCTGACCGTGCCGCAAACCTTCAAGACGTGGACTGTGCTGGAAACCATCATCTCGATCGTGGCGCTGCTGTTGACTCTGGCGCTGTCGACCGTCGTCTAAGCTTGTTAGTTGTGTCGTTGAACTAGGAGAACGTTGTGGGTATCGATTCCGTCGTCCTGGCCGGCCCGGTCATTCCGGTGCTGCAGTTCCAATCCGTCGATGAAGGCGTCAAGGTGTGCCGCGCGCTGTACGAGGGCGGTATCCGCACGTTCGAGATCACGATGCGCACGCCGGTAGCGCTGGATGTGATCAGCGCGGTTGCCAAGGACCTGGGCAGCGATGCCATCGTTGGCGCTGGCACACTCACGCGGCCGGAGCACTTTGCGCAAGCGAAAGAGGCCGGCGCTGTGTTTGCTGTATCGCCGGGTATCACGCCCGCGCTGGCAGCCGCGCAGGCCAAGTCCGGCCTCGACTGGCTGCCGGGCATTGCGACACCGTCCGAGCTGATCCTGGCGCTGGAGTTCGGCCTGACCACGCTGAAGTTCTTCCCGGCCGAGGCGGCAGGCGGCATCCCGATGCTCAAGTCGATCCACGGCCCGTTCGGTGACGTGCGCTTCTGCCCGACCGGCGGCATTACGCCCAAGAGCGCGCCCGATTACCTCGCACTGCCCAACGTAGTGTGTGTGGGCGGCTCGTGGATGGTACCCAAGGACAAGGTCGCTGCCAGCGACTGGTCAGGCATCACGGCGCTCGCCAAGGAAGCAGCCGCGCTCAAGCGGTAGTCAACGTCACCTCTCTAGCGCGGCCGGCTATTGCGTCAGGCAAAGCTGACCGCGCGCTCCATCTGCTCCCGATATCGGACGATGTCTTCGATGGTCAGCACCGGCAGGTTGTGCTGATCGGCAAAGCGCACCGCGTCATCACGGCGCGCCATGGTGCCGTCGGGCAGCATCAGTTCGCATAGCACCGCAGCCGGCGGCAAGCCCGCCAGACGCGCAAGGTCGACCGAGCCTTCGGTATGGCCGCGCCGCGTGAGCACCCCACCCTCCTTCGCCACCAGCGGGAACACATGCCCGGGGCTGACGACGGATTGCGTATCGGCGTCCGGCGCAATCGCTGCACGGATGGTCGTGATGCGGTCCGCCGCCGACACGCCAGTGCTCACGCCTGTGCGTGCCTCGATCGACACGGTGAACGCCGTACCGTACTGGCTGCGGTTGTCTTCCACCATCGGGCGCAGGCCGAGCGATGCGCTCTTCTCCGCCGTCAGGCACAGGCAGACGATGCCGCTGCATTCGCGAATCAGCATGGCCATGCTGGCCTGCGTGAGCTTGTCTGCGGCAACGATCAGATCGGCCTCGTTCTCGCGGTCGGCATCATCGAGCACGACGACGGGCACGCCAAGCCGCACGGCATCGAGCGCAGCAGCCATGCGCGCAGGCATGTCGGCCGGATCGAAACGCGCGTCGATGGCGTCAAGCATCACATTGCTGGTAGGCAATGCGGGCGGGTGGACCACAGGGGATTGCTGAGTAGACAACATGGAAACGCTCCTCGCTGAGATTGGCGACAAGACGTTCCAGGGCAAGCAGACAAACACGCCCGTGCAGCGGCCGCACTCGGCAAAGCCCGAGCGCGCCCCTACCGCGGGAGCGTGTTGTTCCGCACATCTTCTTCCATCCGGACTCTGACCGTCGGCCCCGGCATCTCACCGGATCTGCTGACCCCGATATGCGCAGCGCATACCGGGCGCTCGCGGGCTCACGGGCGCAAACACCTTGCCCGCATACCGCCGGTGGGGAATTCCACCCCGCCCTGAAGACGTACTAAACCGACAAAAGTGTCGGCAGGCGCCATGCTACCGCAACAAGTTGCAATGCATCGACCCTACTGATGGGTCGGACAAGGATGGCGGAAGCGGCGAGACTTTTACTTCGCCCGCGCCAGCACGGCATGCAGCAGCACATCGGCGCCGCGCGTGACATCTTCGGGCAGCGCGTCTTCGGCCTCGTTGTGGCTCAGGCCGTTGACGCACGGGATGAAGATCATCGCCGTCGGACAATGCTTGGCGATGTGGATGGCGTCATGCCCCGCGCCGCTCACGATGCGCTGGTGCGGGTAGTCGAGCGCCGCCACCGCATCGGCCACGGCCTTCACGCAGTCGGCATCGAACGGCGTGGCGGGACTCACCCAATGCTGGTCGATCTGCACCGTCAGGCCACGACGTTCGGCAATCTCAGTAAAGCGCTCACGCAGCGCGGTTTCCATTTCTGCGATGCGGGCTTCTTCGTGGTGGCGCAGGTCCACCGTGAAGGCCAGATCAGCGGCAATGGTGTTGCGGGAGGCATTGAGGATGCCGATCTCGCCAACCGTGGCCAGACCGCGTGGCGCAAAATCATCGACCAGCGCTTCCAGCGAAGTCGCCATCTCAGCCGCTGCGAACAGTGCGTCGCGGCGAAAGCGC
>NZ_JAELUI010000124.1 GCF_016429285.1 Ralstonia sp. ASV6 | reverse complement strand
CGTGGGCATGGGCATCTGCGAAGTGTCCGGCAACGTGGAGGACGTGGCCGTGCGCCTGCGCCGCCAGGCCGATGTGTTCGATCAGTTGCGCAGCGCCGCCGACGCCACCATGCGCGGCAACCACGACATTGCCGTGGCCGCGCGCCATGCGCGTGAAGTGGCGTCGCACGCCAGCGAAGAGGTGAGTGGCTCTCGCGCCACGGTGGAGGCCTCGTTGCGCGACATCCGCGAGCTGGCGATTGGCGTGGCCAGCATGGAGCAGCAGATCGCAGCGCTGCGCGAAGCGCTGGTGCAGGTGGCACAGGCGTCTGAACAGATTTCGCAGATTGCCAAGCAGACCAACCTGCTGGCCATCAATGCCGCCATCGAGGCGGCGCGTGCCGGAGAATCCGGTCGCAGCTTTGCCGTGGTGGCCGGTGCGGTCAAGCAGCTTGCCGGCCAGACGGCAGAGGCCACGCAACGCATTGAGACCACGCTGGCGGATTTGTCGGGCCAGACCGATAAGCTGATCGGTGACAGCAGCGCCAACGTGGCGCGCGCCCAGCGTGTGGACACGGGCACACAAGCCATCGGTGCGGTGATCGGTGTGGCCGGCGAGGCCATCGCACGGTTTGATGCCGAAGCCACCAGCATTGCCGATTCCACCGCCGCCATCGAAGACGAGTGCGCCTCGCTGGCCCACGAGGTGGAGGCCATGGCCGAGGGCGTCAAGCAATCGAGCCACAACATCGACAGTGCGCAGCAGCAGTTGTCGGGCTTGCTGGCGGTATCGGAAACGTTGATCCGGCACACGGCCGCCACCGGTGTACAGAGCGCCGATACGGCGTTCATTGATGCCGTGCAGGCGACGGCGCGCAAGATCGGTGCGCTGTTCGAATCAGCCGTCGCGCGTGGTGACATCAGTGAAGGCGACTTGTTCGACCGCGCGTATCAGCCCGTTGCCAATACCGATCCGCCGCAGTATCTGGCGCGTTTCACGGCGTTTACGGATCGCGTGCTGCCAGCGCTGCAGGAGCCGCTACTGGGGCTGGACCCGCGCGTGGTGTTCTGCGCGGCGGTGGATGCCAACGGCTATCTGCCGACGCATAACCTGAAGTTCTCGCAGCCGCAGGGCAGTGACCCTGTGTGGAACGCGGCCAACAGCCGCAACCGCAGGCTCTTCACCGATCGCACCGGCCTGGGCGCCGCGCGCAATACGGAGGCCTTCCTGCTGCAGACCTATCGGCGTGACATGGGCAATGGTGCCTTTGCGATGATGAAGGATGTGTCGGCGCCGATCTATGTCAAAGGGCGGCACTGGGGTGGGTTGCGGATTGGGTACAAGGTGGCGGGGTAGGGCGCGGGGTCTGCTTCGGAAAGATGCATGGATGGGGGTGGGAACCTTGCCGATGGCGTTCGGAACCTTATGGGTCGTAGTTCGGAACCTGGGCAATGGAGTCTGGAACCCTTTTGATGGGGTTCGGAACTTCAAGCGCGGCGTTCAGAACCTCACCCGTGGTGTTGGGGAACTTCGCCAGTGGCGTTCTGAACCTCATCGGTGGTGTTCGGAACCCCGTCAGTGGAGTTCTGAACCTTGTTGATGGAGTCCGGAACTTCAATCCGTGGTGTTCTGAACCCCACACGTGGCGTTCAGAACGTCGTCGATGGGGTTCTGAACTTCCCTCTGGGGGCGTAGGGTGCTGATTGGCACTAGTGATGTGTCCCCCGTTTCGTCCCCTGCCGGGGCCGACTCACTTTCTCTGTCTTGCCAGAGAAAGTAAGCAAAGAGAGGCGCGCCCGAGATGGCGACTTCCCCTTGAATTTCCGTAACCGGGCGGAGACGGGGAAAACTCGCTGCGCTCAAACAGCTCCCCGTCTTTTTTCCGCCCGCTTACACAAATTCAAGGCGCCATCTAGGGCAGGAACGTCAAAGGACAAACCATCGCGGCGCAGGGGTTTGCGCTGCGATGGTTTCTTTTGGGGCTTGGGTGTTGGGCTTAGTGCTTGCGCGTGCCCAGGATCACCAGCACTGCTGCACCCAGCTCCAGTACGGCTACGAAGTACAGCCCCGCCGACAGGTGGCCCGTGCTCGTCTTCAGCCAGCCGATCATGTACGGCGCCACGAAGCCGGCCAGGTTGCCGATCGAATTGATGAGCGCGATGCCGCCAGCGGCTGCGGTACCGGCCAGGAACACGGCTGGAATCGACCAGAACACCGGGAACGCGGCCAGGATGCCGATGGCCGCCACGGTGAGTGCAACCAGCGCCAGCACCGGGGTGCCCAGCGTTGCACCCGTCGCGATCAGGCCCGCGCTGGCGATGATGGCGGCGATGGCGCAGTGCATGCGGCGTTCACCCGTGCGGTCTGAATGCGCGCCGTTCCACACCATCGCAATTGTGCCGGCGATAAACGGAATGGCGCTGATCAGCCCGATGTGGAAATTGCCCTGCACGCCCAGTTCCTTGATGATCGACGGCGTCCAGAACGCGATGGTGGCGTTGCCGCTGACCACGCAGAAGTAGATTGCTGCGCAGATCCACACACGGGCGTTGGACAGTGCCGCGCCAAACGAGGCGTGCTTGGCGGGGTCGCGGTTTTCTGCGTCGATGGCGCGGACGACGGCCTCCTGTTCAGCGGAGGAGAGCCACTTGGCCTGGCGCGGTGTTTCAGGCAGCCAGGCCAGCACGGCAAAGCCGGCCAGCACCGAAGGAATGCCTTCGAGCAGGAACAGCCATTGCCAGTTGGCGAGGTGGCCCACGCCTTCCATGGTGCTCATGATGAAGCCCGCCACCGGGCCACCCACCACGCCCGCAATCGCAAACGAGGTCATGAACAGGCCATTGATGCGCGCGCGGTAGGCCGACGGGAACCAGTACGTCAGATACAGCACCACGCCCGGGAAGAAGCCCGCTTCAAAAATGCCCAGCAGAAAGCGCAGCGCATAGAACGAGGCCGGCGTTTTCACGTAGATCATCGCCATCGAGGCCAGGCCCCAGAGGATGGTGATGCGCGCCAGCGTCTTGCGTGCGCCGATCTTCTCCAGCAGCAGGTTGCTCGGCACTTCAAACAGGAAGTAGCCGATGAAGAAGATGCCGGCACCCAGGCCGTACACCGCTTCGCTGAACTGCAGGTCCTGCAGCATCGACAGCTTGGCAAAGCCAACGTTGACGCGGTCGATCCACGCAAGGATGAACAGGAAGACCAGGAACGGCACCAGCCGCCAGGTGATGCGGCGGTAGGTGGCGTCCAGTGCGGTGCCGTGGGGTGGGCTGCTGGCCGGGTCCGTGCGGTCGGCCGGCAGGGCTTGGGTTTGCGACATGGTTTCCTCCAATAGCGTGCAAGGGCGTCTGCGCGTTGTTGTCAAAACGCAGGCGTGAGTGGGGCCGGACGCGTCTGTAGCGCGCCTTGTCTTCGTGGCTTAGAGAACCGCCTGCGTGGCCCGGACGCCGGCGGGGAAGGTGCTGTCTAGTCGATCACCGCAGCGCAGCCTCCACCGCCCGGCCGACGCGCAGGATGCGCGCATCGTCATTGGCGAGACCGCACAGCGACAGGCCGACCGGCAGCTCGCCGGCGGCATGGGCAGGCAGCGTCAGCGCGCAGCCGTCCAGGAAGTTGATGACACTCGGGTTGCGCAGCGTCAGTGCATTGGTGCGGAAGAACTGGGCGTCATCCGCTTCGAGCGGTGCCACTTCCGGCGGCACGATGGCTACCGTCGGCATCAGCCACGCATCGAAGTTGCCCAGGCGCTTGCGCGCTGTGGCGATCATGCGCTTGCGTGCGTCCAGCACGTCGATGTAGGCGGCGGCGCCCATCTGTTCACCACGGCGGATGCGTGCGGCTACGCGCTGGTCGTATTGCGCCTCGGCACGTGCCAGCACCGGGCGATGCCATGCCCAGGCTTCCGCCGCCGTGAGGCCGCCACCGCCGTTGATCTCGGGCAGTTGCAGCAGTTCGGGAAAGTCGAAGCGCACGATATGCGCGCCCGCACGTTCGAGACGTTCCACGGCGCGGTTGAATGCCTTGGCGACGACGTCGTCGAGATCCGCCCCCACGTAGTCCTGCGTGATGCCGAAGCGCAGGCCGGCCAGCGGTACTGCATCCGTGTCGAGCGTTTCACCGCTCAGGATGGCATCGACGATGGCGCAGCAATCCACCGAGTTGGTCAGCGGCCCACCCGAATCGAGCGAGGTGGACAGCGGCACGCCGCCCGTCATCGGGACGCGGCGCGCGGTGGGTTTGAAGCCGGTCAGATTACAGAAGGCCGACGGAATGCGGATTGAGCCGCCCGTGTCGGTGCCCAGGGCCGCCACCGCCATGCCACCCGCCACCGTGACTGCGCCGCCCGAGGTGGAGCCGCCCGCCGCGCGCGTGCCGTCTGCCGGCGTGCGCGGCGTGCCGTAGTGCGGGTTCAGGCCCAGGCCCGAGAACGCGAATTCGCTCATGTTGGTGCGGCCGAGCAGCACCGCCCCGGCTGCGCGCAGGCGTGCCACTGCTGCGGCATCCGCGGTGGCTGCCGGTCGGTGCGCCAGCGCACGCGAGCCTGCAGCCGTCACCTGGCCCGCCACATCAAACAGATCCTTGATCGACACCGGCAGGCCCGCCAGCAGCGACGGCACGTTGCCCGCCGCGCGGGCGGCATCAGCGGCGCGCGCCATGGCGAGCGCCGCTTGCGCGTCGATGCTCACATAGGCGGCGCCACCGGCAGCGCGATGCGATTCGGCACGCTGCAGCGCGGCCTCCGTCAGCGCGACGCTGGTGGTGCGGCCGCTGGCGAGTTCAGCGGCCAGGGCGCGGATCATGTTCGGGCGGGGCGTCATCATGCGGGGAGTCTCCGATGTTTCCGATGAGGTGGGGCGCTTCAGCCTTCAACAGGCAGCGTGTCGACAGCATAGCGATGACGCAGCTCGCTGCCCGACACGGGGTCGATCAACGCCATGTCAAAGGCCTCGCCAAAACCGAGTTCGCCGATGATGGGCTGCGTGCCGCAGAACATGGCGGTGCCCACCGGCAGCGTGTCGGCACCGGTGTAGCGGCGGATCAGGTCGCGCGGGTCGAGCATGCGCGTGACGCTGCCTTCCTGGTACAGCGCGGTTTGGCCGTCGCGGGTGCGCCAGGTTTTCATCTGCAGGCGGTCCCAGTGGTCGGCCAGCGCTTCGAAGCGCCACACGTCGCGGCTCACGGGCTTGGCGCACATCTGCTTGGAGACCGTCACGCCATAGGCTTCGACCTTGCGGTCGGTGTGATCCGAGCCGATGCCGACCAGCAGGCCCATCGGCGTGGAATACAGCACGAACTCCGCTTCGCCCGACGAATCGGCACCGGGGATCTCCACCCGCGCATCGGTGGTCAGCAGCGAATGCGATACGCGATAGAAGCACGGCACACGCGCCGGGCGTGCCACGCCAATGGCTTCCAATTCGGCGATATGGTGTTCGACGGCTTCGGCATCGCGGCCGGTCCAGCCGGCAATGACGAGGTGGTCGACGGTCACGTCAATGGGGCCGTGGCCGATCAGGTTCAGGTGCAGCGTGGTCATGCGGTATCCGGGAAAGACAGGGGGGAACGGGAAATCAGAGCGTGCGGATGATCGTGCGGCGGAACTCGTCGATGTGCTCGCGGATGGCCTCGCGCGCGGCGGGCACGTCGCGGCGTTCCAATGCATCGAGCACGGCGAGGTGCTCGTCGTACACGTTCTGCAGGTGTTGCGGCTCCGATAGCGAGAGGAACCAGAAGCGCGCCTGCTTTTCATGCAGACCGCGCAACAGTTCGGCCAGCACGCGGTTGCGCGAGGCGGCCGAGATTGCGAGGTGGAACTTGAGGTCCAGCGCCGCCAGCGCGGCAATGTCGCGGTGCTCGATCAGCGCGGGCGATGCATCGACGATGGCGCGCATGGCCTCAAAGTCGGCCGGGTGGGCGCGCTCGGCGGCCAGCGTCACGCAGAGGATCTCGTTGGTCGCGCGCACCTCAATCATGTCGAGCACGTCGTTGAGCGACAGCGGCGTCACCAGCACGCCCTTGCGCGGCAGGATCTGCACCAGGCCTTCCACTTCCAGGCGATGCAGGGCCTGGTGGACCGGGGTGCGGCCCAGACCAAGCAGCGTGCCGAGCTGCGCCTCGTTGAGCGGCTCGCCGGGGCGGAATTCACACGCCATGATGCGGCGCTTGATCTCGCCGTAGGCAAGCTCGCGCAGGGCAGCGCCCTTGGGGGCATGCGCGGCGGGTTCGGCAGCGAACGGCGCGGGCGCTTCAGCGGTAACAAGCTTGATCGGGCGCGACATGAGGGGGTCTCGTGTTCCGTAAAAGTCGAGTGATGGTATTGTGATATATCACTGAGCGTCAAGGCACCCACACGCCACATTGGCCTAGGGATTGCCCTGATCCGGCACGCTCTGGTTGTCTCTGATATTTGTTATAGACTGCAACAAATTTCACGGAGACAGCCATGAAGATCGCCATCATCGGCGCGGGCATCGGCGGGCTCACGCTCGCGTTGATGGCCGAGCGCCAGGGCTTCGAGGTCGAGGTGTGGGAGGCGGTGCAGACGCTGCGTCCGCTGGGCGTAGGCATCAACCTGCTGCCGCACGCCGCGCGCCAATTGTGCGAGCTGGGGCTCGAAGACACACTCAGTGCGTTGGCGATCCGCACCTCCGCGCTGGCTTACTACAACCGTTTTGGTCAGCCGATCTGGCACGAGCCGCGTGGGCTGGCGGCAGGCTATGACTGGCCGCAGTTCTCCATCCACCGCGGTCAATTTCAGATGGCGCTGGCTGATGCCGTGAGTGAACGGCTTGGGCCCGATTGCATCCGGCTCGGTCACAGCGTTGATGCCATCCAATCGACGGGTGAGGGTGGCGGCCCGGTGCGCTTCACGTTACGCGATCGCGCCAACGACACGCTCGTCGAATCGTCGGCCGACGTGCTGATCGGTGCCGATGGCATCCATTCTGCCGTGCGCCGCCAGTTCTATCCGACCGGTGACGCACCGCGCTTTGCGAGTCGCATGCTCTGGCGTGCCACCACGGAAGCCGCACCCTACCTCGATGGCCGCACCATGTTCATGGCCGGCCATCAGGACCAGAAATTCGTCGCCTACCCGATCTCGGAGCCACTGCGGCAGCAGGGCCGCTCGCTCATCAACTGGATTGCCGAGCTGCGCGTGCCCGACGAAGCGCCGCCGCGCAGCGACTGGAACCGCGAGGTCGACCGCGCCATCTTCCGCAGCGCCTTTGCCGACTGGAAATGGGATTGGATCGACATTCCCGCGCTCATCGACGGCGCGCAGGCGGTGTATGAGTTTCCGCTGGTCGACAAGGACCCGCTGCCGCGCTGGACCTTCGGCCGCGTCACGCTGCTGGGCGACGCAGCGCATCCGATGTATCCGATTGGCTCGAACGGCAGCGCGCAGGCCATTCTCGATGCGCGTGCGCTGGTCGAGTGCCTGCTCGCCACGCGCGACACCGGCATCGCCCTGCGTGAGTACGAAGCCGATCGCCTGCCGCGCACGGCCGGCATCGTGCTGCGCAACCGGCTGAACGGCCCGGAGCAGGTCATGCAGCTCGCACACGAACGCGCGCCGCAAGGCTTCGCTCGCATCGATGACGTGATCCCGCGCGCCGAGCTGGAAGGGATTGCGATGCGCTATAAAAAACTGGCCGGCTTTGATCCGCAATCGCTGCGTGACCAGCCGTCGATGCCGGAACGCACACGCGTACCCGCCTGACCCAACACCGCCGGAACACCAGAAGAGGAGAGGAGACCCATGATCATCCGCCGCACTATCTGCGCCACTGCCGCGCTCTTGCTCGTGACTGCCGCCCATGCCGAGATCGTCATTGGCGTGAGCCTGTCGACCACCGGGCCGTCGGCCTCGCTCGGCATCACGCAGAAGAACTCGCTGACGTTCTATCCGGACGCCATCGGCGGCGAGAAGCTGCGGTTGGTGCTGGTGGATGACGCCTCCGACCCGAGTACCGGTGCACGCATGGCGCGCAAGCTGGTGACGGAGGACCACGTGGACCTGATCGTCGGTTCGTCCGCCGTGGCGCCGTCGATAGCAATTGCGGAAGTCGCCACAGAATCGCAGACGCCGCAGTTGTCGCTCGCCCCCGTGGAGCTGAAACCGGGCAAGGGCGATTGGACGTATCGCCTGGCGCAGCCGATCTCGCTGATGGCCGAGGCGATTGCCGCGCGCATGGCGTCGAGCGGTGTCAAGACCGTCGGCTTCATCGGGTTTGCCGATGCGTACGGCGAGAGCTGGTTGAAGGACTTCACCGCCGCCGCCACGCCAAAGGGCCTGAAGGTGGTGGATGTGGAGCGCTATGCGCGCGCCGATACCAACGTGACCGGGCAGGTTGCCAAGCTGATCAGCTTCAAGCCTGATGCGATTCTCGTGGCGGGTGCTGGTACGGGCGCCGCGCTGCCGCACACTTCGCTGCGTGATCGCGGCTATGCCGGGCCGATCTATCAGACGCATGGCGCTGCCACCAAGGACCTGATCCGTATCGGCGGCAAGGCCGTCGACGGGGCGATCCTGCCGGCCGGGCCGGTGATCGTGGCCGAGCAGTTGCCAGACAGCCATCCGAGCAAGAAGACTGCGCTGGAGTACGTGACGCGCTACGAAAAGGCCTACGGGCCTGATTCGCGCACGCAATTCGGCGCCCACACGTGGGATGCGCTGCAGGTGCTCCAGCGCATCGTGCCGGTGGCGCTCAAGACGGCCAAGCCGGGCACGCCGGAGTTCCGCCGCGCGCTCAAGAACGCGTTGGAAACCGAGCGCGACATCGTCGTCTCGCACGGCGTGCTGAACTACACGGCGGCCGACCACTTTGGCTTTGACGCGCGCGGCCGTGTGCTGCTGACCGTGGATCACGGCAAGTGGAAGCTGCTGCCCGCCGATCAAGCTGTCGTGAAGAACTGAAGTTCTTCTCAGTTCATGGCTGACGGGCACGCGGCCAACGATAATCGACGGATTCCGTATGCCTGACGCCACCATGCCGCGCCATCCCAGAGCCGACGATTTGTACCCAGCCGTTGCTGAATCCGGTCAGTTCAATCCGCATATCGCGGACGTGGAGTACGGCGCGCTCGACGGGTTGATCGGCTATGCGGTGCGGCGTGCGCAGTTGCATATCTACGAAGATTTTGTGCGCTCGCTGCAGGCGTGGAACATCACGCCGCCGCGCTTCTCGGCCATGACCGTGATCGCGCACAACCCCAATCTCAAGCTGACCGAGCTGGCCAACATCCTGGGGGTGGCGCGCTCCGGTGCGGTGCTGCTGGTCGATACGTTGGAAGCCATGGGCATGGTCGAGCGGCAGCCGTCGCCGACGGACCGGCGTGCTTTCCGGCTGGTGCTGACGGCCAAGGGCGCGACCACGCTCGACGAGATTACGCGCGCGGTCACCGCACACGACGCCCGTGTGACGGCCCATCTGTCCGGTGAGGAGAAGCAGCGCCTGCTGGCGTTGCTCAACAAGTTGGCATCGGGACCAGATGCCGGTTGATGCCGCCTGAATGAAAACGGCCCGGGGTTTGAACCGATTTCGGGCCGCAACATCGTCTTTGGGTTGGCTTAGAGCCGCTAACAAAACCCTCCTGGCGTCGTTACGCCTCCTTGCCGTACTTCTTGTACTGTCTGCGTCGGCGCGCCTAGCCAGGACCGCTACGCTGGGTTTTGTTAGCGGCTCTTAGCGCTTGTCTGCGTCGATAGCCTTTTGCCAGAGGTCTTTGTCGGGCGGGTAGAGCGAATCGAAGTGTTCGCGCAGTGTGCAGATCTCCTGCACGATCTCGAACGGAAAGCCCTGGCGGCCACCGCGGTCATCGATCTGCAGGCTGTCGAGGTAGCGCCGGCAGCCAATGAAGTCGACCCATTTGGCGGCGATGGTGTTGATGATGCGCGGGAATTTGCGGCCGAGCTCAATCGGCCGGACCCCCTCCGGCAAGGACGCAAGCCAGCGGATGGCATCGCGGTTGAGCGCGAAGTCATCGGGTTTTGCTTCTTTGCGTTGGGACACGGGATCGTGAGTCATGTCGGATGCACTTCCATGGGACTTAGTGTACGCCGCCATCGGCCCGATCGGCAGCCCGACGGGCGTGGGTCTTGACGCACCACCTGTTTGATTCGACCGTTGCGCACGCCGACGTTCCCCCGGTGTTTCCGGTTCGAGGCGCGCTACGCGCCGCCTGATCCAGTCTTACCCTCAAGTTTTGTGCAGGGCTGCCGATAAGCCAAGCGCGGTTTGGTTCATTGGTGGCCCCGAGCATCCACCTGGGTCGTAGACCCGAATGGCCAAAACGACGTCAGTGTCGGCTGACGTGCCGCATCCCTATTTCAATCAAAACCGGACTTCGAGCCGAGGCGGGCAGGGTATGAAGCGAATCGATGCGAACCAATTGCGTGTCGGTATGTTTGTGATGAAGCTGGGTGGGTCCTGGCTGAAGCATCCGTTCTGGCGTTCGCAGTTTCAGTTGTCGCACCAGGGCCAGATCGATGACATCCTCAAGGCGGGGATCACCGAGATCTGGATCGACCCAGAGCGCGGCGAGGACATTGTTGCTCAGGGCCTGATGCCCAAGCTGGCACCGGTTGCCGCACCCGAGCCCGAACCGCTCACGCGCGAGACCCTGGCCGCCCGTCCGCCGATCACGCCCACGTCGCTCAAGGAAGAGTGGCAGCACGCCCAGAAGCTGATGCAGAACGGCAAGGCGACGCTCGGCCACATGTTTGCCGAAGCCCGCATGGGCCGTGCACTGGAGACCGACAAGGCGCTGCTGCTGGTGGACGACGTGTCCAACTCGCTGGCGCGTAACTCTTACGCACTGATCGCCCTGGCGCGCCTGAAGAACAAGGATGACTACACCTACCTGCATTCGTTTGCCGTCTGTGCGCTGATGGTGGCGCTGGCGCGCACGCTGGGCCTGCCGGAAGACGAGATCCGCGAATGCGGCCTGGGTGGTCTGGTGCATGACATCGGCAAATCTGCCATGCCGCGCACGCTGCTCGACAAGAGCACGGCGTTGACCAAGGATGAGCTGGCGCTGCTGCAGACCCACGCCGTGGGCGGCCATCACCTGCTGTTGGGTACCGGCCAGTTCAGCGAGATCGCACGCGAGATCTGCCTGCACCACCATGAGCGTATCGACGGCAGTGGCTATCCCGATGCTCAGAAAGCCGACGGGATCAGCCTGTGGGCCAAGATGGGCGCCATCTGCGACGTGTACGACACGCTCACCTCCAGCAGCCCGTACCACCATGCGTGGTCGCCAGCGCAGGCGCTCAAGTACATGATGGCCCGCACCGACACGCAGTTCGATCGCACGGTCTTCCAGGCCTTCACGCGCAGTGTGGGTATCTACCCGGTCGGCACGCTGGTCAAGCTGCGCACCAACCGCCTGGGTGTCGTCGTCAACCAGAACGAGGCGTCCGCCCTCAAGCCGGACATCGTGGTGTTCTATTCCGGCAATACCAAGACCCGCGTGCGCCCCGAGCGCATCAGCCTGGGCAAGTCGGACGATTCCATCGTTACCGTGGAAGATGCCACCACCTGGGGCCTGTCGGACGAGGAAGTCTCCGACATGTGCTTAGTCTGAACGTGAACCGAAGCGCCGCCCAAGTGCGGTGCTGTTCATTTGGCAAGCCCCTTCAGTTTTTGTGTCTTTTTCTTAACACGGTCTTCAATAAACTTCATGTCGCACCCCTCTAAAGTGGGGTACCGTTGAGTCGTTGATTTTTACGTTGTTGATCGATTGCCACAAAGAGCAACGGCAGCAACCTGTCAAACAAACGATTCGGTCTTCCGGGGGGTGACATGAACGTTTCCAACATGCTGCATGCGGTCTCGGACTGGGCAATCCGGTCGCGGGCCTTCAATGTCACGCAATCGGTTGCGCACCATCGCACCGAGAGCGATGCACTGTCGCACTGGAAGCTCGATATCTGGCACAAGAGTGTGCCGTTCCTGTTCGAGGGCGGGCTGGCCGAGCCCGCGCACCAGCTGTTTCCCAAGCATCTGGCACACGCCGATTGGGTGGACGATCTCCATCACCATCTGAGCCAGCTGGTGGGCGTGCGCCGCGAGCAGTGCCAGATCGACATCCGTGCGGTGACGGGGCTGGCGCAGTCGCCGTGCTCGGTGCACTCGTTTCCGAGCATGCTGGTGTTTGCGCATCAGCATTGCCGGCGCATTCCGCACAGCACCGGTGCCGACTTTGCCGCCAACAAGCGCCACGTGTTCCGCTACGCGGATCAGACCAACGTGTTCCGTGCCTATGACTTTGCGGGCGGCGAACTCTTCTTCATGAACGAGTGGGGCGCGCACCATTTCGCCGCGCTGGCGCTGCAGGCACGCACGCAGAATCGCGTGTTGCTGGTGGATGCCGAGGTGCGCCATGCGCGGTCTGCGCTGGGGCTGCGTCGGCTGCTGGATGGTTTCCACGTGATCGCCGCGCGCCGCCAGGGGCAACAGCGCTATGGCACGCGCTTGTCGGAAGCGCTCGCCAGCCACCAGGTGCCGCATCGCTGGATGCACGGCCGCCGCGAGACCGAGGGCTTCGAACTGTGCTTCCTGCCCCGGTCTGACCGATTTGCCAACTGCGTGGGCGAGCAACTCGTGCGCGACGGCTGGTTCGACTACGGCGCGTGGCTGGCCAACCTGCACGATGCGACGGAAGTGGGCATGCCGGCCCAGCGTGCCGAGACTGCACGCAAGGCCCGCTCGAACTGGAAACGCGTGCCAGTGCCGAGTCTTGGCATGCCGACGGGGCTTGCACCGGGCTTTGCGCACACGCGCCTGTAATACAGAGGCACTACGCTCGCGGGTTGTTCTGCCCTCCGCCTGACGGATTGCTGAATCCGGCGGCTGGTGTCAGAATTCGCAACTTGGTTGCATTGAGGTGCGCAATGTGTGATGACACGGCGTACCCGCTCCCGCGTTTCCTGACCGTGCGTTCCTTCCGCTCCTCCTTCCTGCATCTGCGCTGGCTGGCTTGCCTGCTGGCCGTGCTGCTGCTGTTCGGTCAGCAGGGCGCGTTGCGGCATGCGCTGTCGCACTGGGGCGAAGAGACACCGCTTGAGCTGAGCGTTACGGCCAAGTCAGCCGGTGCCGAGCGCAGCAACCAGCCCGCCCAGGAACACGCTGCCTGTCTGCAGTGCGCCGCCTTTGCTGCGCTTGCCGCGGCGTTGCCGGTTCTGCTGCTATTGCGTTTGCGCAGCACGCGGCGCTGGCACTTCCCGCATTTCGGCTTTCGCGCCGCGGCGCCGGTCTTTTCGGTGGCCGTCTGTTCGCGCGATCCACCGGTCAGCCTTTGATTTTCGACTTGCCTGTCGGCCTGCGCGCTGTGGTGTTGATGCATGCGCGGGCCGCCGTTTGACGCATTCGCTCGATTCAAAGGTCTTTCCATGATTCCGTTCCAGCCTGCCAAGCTGGTGGTGGCGCTTGCCGCCGTGCTGCCATCGTTCGCCTCCGTTTCCGCTCTGGCTCAAGAAGCCACGGCACAAACGCCTCCAGCCAAGAGCCCCGCCACCAATGCCGCACCTGCCACGTCAGCGGCACCGGCCACCAACGTGCGCGATCTCAGCGAAACCCGCGTCACCGCCAAGCGCTTGGATGCGGCACGCAATGCGCTGTCGCCGGACACCGGCAGCTCCGTCTACAAGTTTGATACCGACGACATTGCCCGCCTGCCCCTGGGCGATGCCACGCCTCTGAACCAGGTGCTGCTGCAAGCGCCGGGCGTGGTGCAGGATTCGTACGGCCAACTGCACGTGCGCGGCGATCACTCCAACCTGCAATACCGCATCAACGGCGTGATCGTTCCCGAGCCGATCAGCGGTTTCGGGCAGATGCTCGACACGCGCTTCGCCAGCCAGATCAACGTGCTGACCGGCGCGCTGCCAGCGCAGTATGGCTATCGCACGGCGGGCATTGTGGACATCACCACCAAGGGCGCTTCCACCGATGAAGACGGCGAGCCCAAGGCCTTTGGCGGCGAGATCGGTACCGTGCTCGGCAGCAACGCCACGCACGAGGTCAATGCGCAGATCCACGGCACGAAAGACCGCTTCAGCTATTACCTGTCGGGCGTGTTCGCCGAGAACAACCTCGGCATCGAGAACCCCACGGGCAACCGCAACGCCACGCACGACCACACCACGCAGAACAAGTCGTTCGGCATGCTGTCGTACCTGCTCGATAACGACAGCCGCGTGAGCTTCATGTTCGGCTCGTCCAACGGCCGCTTCCAGATCCCGACGCGACCGGGGCTCACCCCGCAGTTCACGCTCGACGGCGTGGTGCCGCCGGCATCGGAAGCGCTCAATGCCAATCAGCGCGAGAAGACCGATTTCCAGATCCTGACGTATCAGCAGAAGGTGTCGCCCAAGCTGGACTACCAGGTGTCGGTGTTCCGCCGCTCCAGTCGGATCGATTACACGCCCGATCCGATCGGGGACCTCGTCTACAACGGCGTAGCGGCAGACCTCACGCGCCGCAACGAGGCCTACGGCCTGCAGGGTGACGCGAGCTACAAGCTCAATGACAAGCACACGCTGCGTGCCGGCGTATTCGTGCAGCGCGAGCGCTTCGGCACCGACAACACCTCCAGCGTGTTCCCTGCGGACGACACCGGCGCGCAGACCAGCGGCACGCCGTTCACCGTTGTCGATAACCACAGCGGTACTGGCACGACGATGGGCGTCTACCTGCAGGACGAGTGGAAGCCGACCGACAAGCTCACCGTCAACTACGGCGCGCGCTATGACCACGTCAACACCATCGTCAGCGAGCAGCAGTTGAGCCCGCGCGTGGGCCTGACCTATGACCTGACGTCGCGCACCCGCGTGCATGCCGGTTACGCGCGTTACTTCACGCCGCCGCCGACCGAGAAGTTTGACAGCACCTCGGTGGCGAGCTTCCTCGGCACGACCAATGCACTGCCGTCGGATGCCAACACGGCGGTCAAGTCGGAGCGCTCGAACTACTTTGACCTGGGTGTCTCGCACCAGCTGACGCCGCACCTCACGGTGGGCCTGGATGCGTACTACCGCGACGTGCGCCACCTGCAGGATGAAGGCCAGTTCGGCAATGCGCTGCTGTACTCGGCGTTCAACTACGACCGCGGCCGCATCTACGGCCTGGAAGGCAGCGCCAACTATCGCAACGGCAACCTGGGTGCGTATGTGAACGTGGCGGTATCGCGCGCACAGGGCAAGGGCATCGAGACGGGTCAGTTCAACTTCGGTGCGGATGAGCTGGCCTTTATCAACAGCCACTGGGTCAACCTGGACCACGATCAGCGCCTGACCGCTTCGGCCGGCGTGTCCTACCTGTACGCGGGCACGACTTACACCAGCGACGTGCTGTTTGGCTCGGGTTTGCGCAGCGGCTTCGCCAACACCGATCACCTGCCGGCCTACTGGCAGATGAACCTCGGTGCCGCGCGCGACTTCAATTTGCCGATGCTCGGCAAGTTCAAGACGCGCCTGACCGTGCTGAATATCTTCGACCGCAGCTACGAGTTGCGCGATGGCACGGGCATTGGCGTGGGTGCGCCGCAGTTTGCGCCGCGCCGCACGTTCCTGCTGTCGGTCAGCAAGCCGTTCTGATGGCGCGTGGACGTCCGGGCTCCGACGGGGGAGCTTAAACGTCCGGCACCGGACCGCAAAGGTCCGACGTCGGCTCTCGGGGGTGCGACCACGGAGGTCGATGGGTCCAGCGTCGGACCTTTGAGGTCCGGCGCCGGAGGTCTGAGGTCCGGCGTTGCACCTAAAAGGTGCGTGCGCGGACGTCGGAAGGTCCGACGCCGGAGGTTTGAGGTCCGAAGGTGGACCTCCGAGGGGCGATGCCGGTGCTTCGAGATCCGGCATCACAGGTCAAAGCTCCGGCGTTGCGGGTGCCAGGTGCGGGCACGGGCCTGTCAGTAATTTCGTGTTCAAGGCATAACATGCCCTCAAGGAGGGTTTATGCCTCGCGAACCGAAGACCAAGCCGGTCGAGCTGCCGGCGATTCCAGCCAAGCTGCTTGAGCAGTTCGGCA
>NZ_JAELUI010000123.1 GCF_016429285.1 Ralstonia sp. ASV6 | reverse complement strand
GTCTGCGTAGACAGATCAACCTGCACGCTGGCGGCAGCATCCACCTGTTGCACCGCACGGGTGACGGCAGACACACAATGGCCGCAGCTCATACCTTCCACAGAAAACGTCGTCATGGTTCTGGCTCCTGAATCGAAAGAAAAGAAGGGAGAGGAAGTCACGGGCGCAGTATGAACCTTCCCACCGTGGGAAGCGCAAGCGTAAGATGAGGGCTTGACCTTGCCAAGCTGGGAAGGTCTAGGCTGATGCCATTCTCCCTGAAATGGACGCTTCCATGACTGCCGCCAGCCCCGTCGCCAACCTCGACGACGCTTCAACTGACCTCGATATCAGCGGGATGACCTGCGCCGCCTGCGCAGGCCGGGTTGAGCGTGCCCTGCGCGCCGTGCCCGGCGTGACCGAAGCCAGTGTGAACCTCGCTACCGAACGCGCTCGCGTCCATGGCGGGGCGACCGGTGATGCGCTGGTTGCTGCCGTGACGGCTGCCGGCTACGAGGCACGTGTCGCGGCAGACGAAACCGCCGCGCCCGTCGCCACCGAAACGGATTTCTGGGACGGCGCCGGCCCCGTGTGGATTGCCGCCGTGCTGTCGGTACCGCTGGTGCTGCCGATGATTGCCGGCTGGCTCGGCAGTGATTGGATGCTGCCCGCGTGGGCGCAATGGCTGCTGGCGACGCCGGTGCAGTTTGTGATCGGCGCGCGTTTCTACAAGTCGGGTTGGAAGGCCGCGCGTGCGGGGGCCGGCAATATGGACTTGCTGGTCGCGCTGGGTACGTCGGCGGCGTATGGCCTGTCGCTGTGGCTGTGGTGGCGTGCCGGTGCGGATGAGATGCCGCATTTGTACTTCGAGAGCGCCGCCGTAGTCATCACCCTGGTGCGCTTGGGCAAGTGGCTGGAAGTGCGCGCCAAGCGCCAAACGGCACAAGCCATCCGCGCCCTGCAGGCGCTGCGCCCGGACACCGCCCGCGTGCGCGGCGCCGATGGCACGCTGCACGACACGCCCGTTGCCCGTGTGCGTGTGGGCGACGTGGTGTCGGTGCGCGCCGGAGAGCGCATTCCGGTCGATGCGGTGGTGCTCGAAGGCGCCAGCCACGTCGATGAATCCATGCTGACCGGCGAGAGCCTGCCAAGCCCCAAGCGCGAAGGCGATCGTGTCACCGCTGGCGCCATCGCCACCGACGGCGTGCTGCTGGTGCGCACCACGGCCATCGGCGCGGATACCATGCTCTCGCGCATCATTCGCCTGGTCGAAGACGCGCAGGCCGCCAAGCCGCCGATCCAGCAACTGGTCGATCGTGTGAGCGCGATCTTCGTGCCGGCGGTGTTGGTGGCGGCGTTGCTCACGCTGGCCGGTTGGGCGATCGCCGGGGCCGAGTGGGAGACGGCCATTGTCAACGCGGTGGCGGTGCTGGTGATTGCCTGCCCGTGTGCGCTCGGTTTGGCGACGCCGTCGGCCATCATGGCGGGCACCGGTGCGGGCGCACGGCGCGGCATCCTGATTGCCGATGCACAGGCGCTAGAGCGTGCGCAGCAAGTGGACTTCGTCGTCTTCGACAAGACCGGCACGCTCACCGTCGGCCAGCCGCGCGTGACGGCAGTCGAAGCTGCACCCGGTGTGGATACCGATACGTTGCTCGATCAACTTGCTGCGTTGCAAGCCGAGAACACCCACCCACTCGCACATGCCACGCGTGAGTATGCGGTGGAGCAAGGCCGCGCGAAAGGTCGCACAATCGCGCCCGCGCAATCGCCCGAAGTGCTGGCTGGACGCGGCACGCGCGGCATCGTGAACGGTGCGTCGCTGCAACTCGGCAACGCGCGTTGGATGAGTGAGCTGGAGCTCGACCGCAGCACACTGCAAGCGCGTGCAGATGCGCTGGAAGCCCAGGGCAACACCGTGTCGTGGCTCGCACAAAGCACCGAAGGTGGTGTGCAACTGCGTGGCCTGATTGCCTTTGGCGATGCGCTCAAGCCCGGTGCCAAGGAAGCGGTCGCTGCGCTGCAGGCACGTGGCGTTCGCACGGCACTCGTCACCGGTGACAACGCGGGCGCTGCGCGCACGGTTGCGGATGCACTCGGCATTGACGAGGTGGCCGCGCAAGTGCTGCCGCACGACAAGGCCGCGCGCGTGATGGCCTGGCAGCAGAGCGGCCACGTGGTGGCGATGGTGGGTGATGGCATCAACGATGCGCCCGCGCTGGCTGCGGCCGATGTCGGCATCGCCATGGCCACCGGCACGGACGTTGCCATGCAGGCCGCTGGCATCACGCTCATGCGGGGCGAGCCGCGCCTGGTGAGTGATGCGCTCGACCTCTCGCGCCGCACCGTCGCCAAGATCCGCCAGAACCTGTTCTGGGCATTCATCTATAACGTGGTGGGCATTCCGCTGGCAGCCTTTGGCCTGCTGAGTCCCACCTTTGCCGGCGCGGCGATGGCGTTCTCCAGCGTGAGCGTCGTGACCAACGCGCTGATGCTGCGCCGCTGGCAAGCCTCCGGAGACCGCGCATGACCCAAACCGATCTCAACGCAACCCAAGCCCCCGTCAACATTGGCGAGGCCGCCAAGGCGAGCGGCGTCTCGGCCAAGATGATCCGCTACTACGAGAGCATCGGTCTGCTGCCGCCCAGCCCGCGCACCGAGGGCAACTACCGCATGTACGACGCGCGGGCGCTGCACGTGCTGCGGTTTATCCACAGGTCGCGCTCGCTCGGGTTCGCGCTGGAGGAGATTCGCACGCTGCTCTCGCTCTGGCATGACCGCGAGCGCGCCAGCGCCGACGTGAAGGCCATCACCATGCGCCACGTGGCCGACCTCGACGCACGCATCCGCGAGCTGCAAGGCATGCGCGACACACTGATGACGCTGGCCAACGCCTGCCACGGCGACGACCGGCCCGACTGCCCGATCCTCGAGGGCGTGGCTGGCGAGACTGGTGACAAGGGCGCCTGCTGCCACTGAGGGGGCCCTCGATTGGGCGGGGCGGCGTCTATGCCACAATCCGGCAACCCAACGAGGAGACGCCAATGACGCAAGCCCACGCAGAGGTCAACGCGGTTGAAAGCCGCCAGCGCATGAAGGACCATACCGAGTTGCTGGTCCGCACCTGGCTACCAGCACCCGAGACCGGCGCACCACGCGGCACCGTCATCCTCGTCCACGGCATGGCTGAACACAGCGGGCGTTATCCCCATGTCGCCAAGGTGCTCACTGATCTTGGCCTGCGCGTGCGGGCCTTTGATTTGCGCGGCCACGGCAAGAGCGGCGGCCCGCGCATGGCGCTCGACGCGCAAGACAACTACCTCACCGACCTCGCAGAAATCATCGACGCGGCCGTCGCCGAATGGCACGAGATGCCGTTTGTGCTGGGCCACAGCATGGGCGGGCTGATCGTTGCGCGCTTCACCACGGCGCGTATCCGGCCGGTGCGTGGCGTGCTGCTGTCATCGCCCGCGTTGCGCGTGAAGCTGCCGCCGGGCGCGGGCATCGTGCGCGGCATTCTTTCTGCACTGGCACCGCGGTTGGCCGTGCCCAATCCGGTGGACCCAGCCAAGCTCTCGCATGACCCGAGCGTTGGCCCTGCCTACCGTGCCGACCCGCTGGTGCAGAGCACGATCAGTGCGTCATTGCTCGAATTCATGCTCAATGCGATTACGCAGGCGCAGCAGGATGCACCTCGTTTAGAAGCGCCGATGCTGCTGATGGCGGGGGGTTCTGATTCGATTGTTGATCCGTCGGGCAGTCGGGATTTTTATGCGAATGCGCCGGAAGAGTTGCGCACGCTGGCGTGGTTTGATTCGGGGTACCACGAGATTTTCAATGAGGCTGAGCCGTTGCGTGGTGAGGTGTTTGGGAAGATGACGGCGTGGTTGGCTGACAGAGTTTGATGTGGGTTGTATGAGCAGAGCAAACGTATGAAGGAAATCTGGAAGATTTTGCCCAGCTATTGAGGGGATTTGCCAGCGCAAATCACAGGGGATATATATTTAATTTAAATAAATTAAATGTAGATATTGGGGTCGAAGGAATTTCATTGGGCTACTCTGATTTGCATATTTTTGTTGTTAAGCGGGTTACGCGATAGTAGTTTGAAAAGGGAACAAGGCTTGGGAGGGCTGCAAATACAAATTTTTCTGATTCCAACTTGGCAACCTCATACTCAACTGCTTTGTGGCGCAAGGAATCAAGTGATGCAATAAGGGGATTCCAAACTTGGTTATTAAAAACCACAGGTGGAGTAATCGGAGTGTCGGCGGTCCATGGCGGAGTCGGAAAGGTGAGCATGAGAAATTGATTTGCTACAAGCGTTATAAGATCGCTTGCTTGTTGGGTAGGGGTGTTGATCTTTCCTGAAGAATCATAGCTGCTTGTGCCCCAAACATACTGGGTATAGTAGTTGCCGTTTTGTTCGCGTAGCTCAGTAGAGAAATTCAGGTATAAAAGAGGAAGCCTAGCATTTAGGTGCCAATTTAATGGGTGTGCGGGGTCTTCCGCATTCTTATCGGATGCTGCTAGCTTTTTTATTGCTTCGACGGAAAGTTTTGTGGATGTATCTCTTTCGGCGGCTATCTGGCGGTCATAACCTTTGCCGGTCGAGTCGTATATATTCTTAATTTCAGGAAGATGAGCGCAGAGTAAAACCCCGATTGGGCATCCACTTAAATCATTGTACTGTACGTTGCGGTCTAGATCGAAGTTGCCGGTGATTTCACCAGTGTTGGGAGTGAAAGGGCCGCTGAAAATATGGGAGACTATTTTGTAGTCGTATGCTTCTTTAGGCTCCACGAGTTTGTTTAGGCCGGAAATTGTTATTTGCCTAATTTTTTCCCGGGCAGGTTTTTCGATATGTATATAAGTTTTGATGAAGTTGTGTCCGGAGAGCTCTGCCGTATCGAACGGGATCGAAACATTGGCTGGCAAAACTTGGTCTGAGATGATAGACCGCAGCGCGTTGATAATGACATCAGCATCGGAGGTGATGTACTCCCCCCCGCCCGCTACGTAGTTGGCTGGACTTGCCACACCAATCGTCCCGAAGCTTCCAGGGGTGACCTCTGGGTTCGTGTACAGAAGGCGATGAGAAGCGTTGGCGTACAGGTTGCCTTGGGAGTGGGCTACCAGCAAGACTCGCCTGCCGTTATCAAGGATGTCTCGCGTGTAGTCCGTCACATGGGTGGTAACTCGGCCATCAATGTAGCTGTTCTCCGCTTCCCACTTCTTCTTGAGTTCTGCTGTGGACTCGTTCTCCGTTTTGACAATTAAATCCAGGATGAACTTTGCGAGTTCAGGCGATAGACCTTCGATCAACCCTAAAGACGCGCGCACGAGCAATTCCCAAGAGAGGCTGGGGTTCTCAGCAAGCTTCTGTTGGAAAACGCGTGAAAGGTCGTCTATGAAACCACCCGTAGGATTGATTGCATTTGAGTAGCTGATGGGGACGCCGTTAAAGCGGGTGCCGATCATATTTGAAAGCTCTCGCCGGCTTGCTTCCCAGTCCTCTGGCACGTTTCGGATTCCGTTACCAAAGTAGATGCGATAACGCGATTCGCATTTTGTTTCTACTTGAGCGCTTGTAGGGGACGGAAGCATTGCGAGAGCTAGACTGCATGTCATCGAGAGGGTAGTTGTTCTCAGTCGCATGGTTTGTCTCCCGCGTAGGCATCGACTGTTTGACCTGCAAGATTGTCTTGCGCCCTTGTAGAGGCATTGAGGCGCTCTCGGGTATTGAGGAACATCGCGAGAACATCCTTGGTCGCGTCAAGCCAACCGGCACCCAGCCGACTCTGCGTACATGCAAAGGCACGCCAAAGATCTTGCGCAGCGGCGTGGGCTTTCTCTGGTGTGGTAGCAGTCAAGATGAAGTTCTGACGTGCCTTGGCGTACTGCATCATTGCGGCCCGTTGTGCGGGGTCCGGGTACTTTTTCTCGATGTAGCGTTCGATGTCGTCCCGTACGCCATTCTTATTGGCGTCGATTCCAGCGACGGACGCATCGAAGTCAGTGGATTTCACGCCGGGGCGACCGGCCTGGTTTTCGACCGCACCAACCTGTGGATTCAGGCGTGACCCGTTGTTGTTCTGGGTATAGCCGGATGTCGCAGATGTGTTGCCCGTTGTTGAGTCGGCCGCCGATTTCTGGGCATCGCTCTCACTTGTGTATGAGAACGACCACCAAGCCGCGGCAACCGAGCACACGGCAACCGCGGCAAAGATTTTCGCCTTCACGTCTCCCCCTTTGGCAGGGCATATGGCTCATACCCCGCGCTGGACGTTTATTTAGGTGCGTTCCAGAAACCTAGGAAGGGAAGCAAGCTTGTGCAAGTCAGGTGTGTGATCTTTTGCTTAGTATTGACTTACGTTGGGCGCGGCATTGGCGCCGCGCCATAACCGGGGCCTTAATTCGCCGCCGGCTTTACATCGATGTTGTCCTGCAGGCCCAGCGCTTCATCTGCCAACGTCTCAGCAGCAACGCGGCAAAGTGCAAGAAGGTCGGAGACTGTGTTCGGGCGAAGAATGCTCGAACCGTCTGCATCGTTGTTTGCAACTAGCCTCAAAACTGTGCCGATGCCGCGAGCGACAGTCTCAGTCGTGTCGCATAGGCGCAGGAGCGATTGTGTGTCCTGCGTATTGAGAGGCTCGATGGAGCCGTAGAGTGGGAATGGTGAAAAGCCAGAGATCGCGTGATCAAGAAGAGGGAGGTCTTGGCTTACCGGTGGGGGTGTGACGCGCAGATGGGTCATGTCTAACTCCTTGAGAAGTTTAGACCCGCGCCCCGCTGCTAAACGGGGTGGGCGGGCACAAGTCAGGGTTAGCAGACCGACTCAAGGACCGGCAGGACCGAAGTCCTCCCTGTCAAGGCCCGCCCGTATGGGCGAACGCGAACGGAACACCAATCGGCATGATTGGTGCCCGCCTTGAGTCGTCGGCTGCTAAACCGATCGTCGCTGTTTACGACGCGCAGAGTATAGCCCGCGAGGCTGGTATCAACGCCACGCTATGGGCTAGAAAACAGTCCGCCACAAATCCCCCCAATCCCGTGCAAAATGACCCTTCACCATCTTGGGCGCGCCCTTCTTTGGCAAGACAAAGAAAGTGAGTCAGCCCCGGCAGGGGATGAAACAAGGGATGCACCACAAGAACAAGAACAAAAAACAGAACCCAAAACCCAGCAACACCAAAGAGAAAAAGCACGGAGACATGGAAACCTACGACTACATCATCATCGGCGCAGGCTCCGCGGGCTGCGTCCTCGCCAACCGTCTGACGCAAGACCCCGACGTCTCTGTGCTGCTGCTGGAGGCCGGCGGCAAAGACGATTACCACTGGATTCACATCCCCGTCGGCTATCTGTATTGCATTGGCAACCCACGCACCGATTGGCTTTACCGCACACGCGAAGAACCCGGCCTGAACGGTCGCTCACTCGGTTACCCGCGCGGCCGCGTGCTGGGCGGCTGCTCATCCATCAACGGGATGATCTACATGCGCGGCCAGCGCGAAGACTACGACGGCTGGGCTGCCGCAACCGGCGATGCTTCGTGGAAGTGGGACGCTGTGCTGTCGCTCTTCAAGGCGAGCGAGAACCACCACGGTGGTGCGAACGAATGGCACGGCGCCAGCGGCGAATGGCGCGTTGAAGCGCAACGTCTGCAGTGGCAAGTGTTGGAGACCTTCATCGAGGCAGCCGTGCAGGCGGGCATCCCCCGCACGAGCGACTTCAACCGTGGGGATAACTTCGGCGTTGGCTATTTCGAGGTCAACCAGAAACACGGTATCCGCTGGAATACCGCCAAGGGTTTTCTGCGGCCAGCATCGCAACGGCACAATCTGACCATCGTGACCGGCGCCCAAGTGCGCGCGCTCACGTTTGATGGCAAGCGCTGCACAGGTGTGGCGTATCGCGGGGCAGGGCAGGACTACACGGTGGCCGCGCGCGAAGAGGTGATCCTCTCGGCCGGGGCGATCAACTCGCCGCAGTTGCTGGAGCTGGCAGGCATCGGTCAGCCGGAGCGGCTGCAGGCGCTGGGCATCAACGTGCGTCAGGCGTTGCCCGGCGTGGGTGAGAACCTGCAAGACCATCTGCAACTGCGCTGCGTGGTCAAGGTGCATGGCGTGCCGACGCTCAACACGCGTGCCGCCAACTGGTGGGGCAAGGCGCTGATCGGCATGGAATACGCGTTCAACCGCAGCGGCCCGATGAGCATGGCGCCGTCGCAGTTGGGGGTGTTTGCGCGCTCGAATCCGCAAGTGGCGCGGCCGGATGTGGAATACCACGTGCAGCCGCTCTCGCTCGACAAGTTTGGTGACCCGCTGCACGCGTTCAACGCATTCACCGCCAGCGTGTGCAACTTGCGACCGACTTCGCGCGGCTCGGTGCATCTCACCTCGGCGGATCCGTTTGCGGCGCCGACCATCGCGCCCAACTATCTGTCGACGGAGGAGGACCGCAAGGTCGCGGCCGATTCGCTGCGCCTGACGCGCCGCATCGTTGCGCAGCCGGCTCTGGCGAAGTACCGGCCGGAGGAATACCTGCCCGGCCCCAACTATCAGACCGACGACGACCTCGCGCGCGCCGCCGGGGACATCGGCACGACCATCTTCCACCCGGTCGGCACCTGCCGCATGGGCCGGGCGGATGACGCGGGCGCGGTGGTCGATGCGCAGTTGCGCGTGCATGGCATTGACGGCCTGCGTGTGGTGGATGCGTCGATCATGCCGACCATCACCTCGGGCAATACCAACTCGCCGACGATCATGATTGCCGAGAAGGCCGGCGAGATGATTCGAGCGGCACGCAAGGCGCGTGCACGCGGCGAGGTGGTGGCGGCCTGACGCCGGTTTGCGGGGCGATGACACGGGCGTGACACGCGCCCATGTCATATCGATAGGCAATCGGTATTGCTCCGATACGTAACTCTACGTAACCCCCATCGGAAAACCGCAAAGCCAATGCCGGTGCGGGTTTATGGGCCGTAAGCGACGCGTAATCGTCTTGGTACAAACCCCGATGTTTTGCGACGCAACAGCCGTTGACAATCGTTCGCACCAAAAAAGAGGCGGGAGACAAGAGGGGATCATGGCGCAGGACATCATTCTCGAAACGCGCGGACTGACTAAAGCCTTCAAGGGCTTTACCGCCGTGTCCGACGTCAACCTGCGCGTGCAGCGCGGGTCGATCCATGCGCTTATCGGCCCGAACGGTGCCGGCAAGACGACCTGCTTCAACCTGCTGACCAAATTCCTGGTGCCCACGCGCGGCACCATTCTGTTCAACGGCGTCGACATCACATCGGAAAAGCCGGCACAGATTGCACGTCGTGGCGTGATCCGCTCGTTCCAGATCTCTGCCGTGTTTCCGCACCTGACGGTGATGGAAAACGTTCGCGTGGGGCTGCAGCGCCAGCTCGGTACGGCGTATGCATTCTGGCGCAGCGAGCAATCGTTGAATGTGCTCAATGAACGTGCGATGGCACTGCTCGAACAGGTGGGTCTGACACAGTTCGCGCATACCGTGACGGTGGAGCTGCCCTACGGCCGCAAGCGCGCGCTGGAGATTGCCACCACGCTGGCGATGGAGCCCGAGCTGATGCTGCTCGACGAGCCCACGCAGGGCATGGGCCACGAAGACGTGGACCGCGTGACGGAGCTGATCAAGCGTGTCTCCGAAGGCCGCACGATTCTGATGGTGGAGCACAACATGAACGTGGTGTCCTCCATCGCCGACAAGATCACAGTGCTGCAGCGCGGTCAGATCCTGGCCGAAGGCCCGTACGAAGATGTCTCGAAGAACCCGCAGGTGATGGAAGCCTATATGGGCACCGTCGATGCGGCGCTGGAAGGCCACTGACCGGCCGAATCGATCATCCGCCGATCAGTCGACACGGCCGCGTGCCGTGGCATGAACGCTAAGCGAAACGCTAGACCCGAACACACGAGAACACTGCATGAGCACGCCCGCGCTCCAGATCAAGGACCTGCACGCCTGGTACGGCGAATCGCACATCCTGCATGGTGTCGACCTGACCGTGAACCGCGGCGAGGTCGTCACGCTGCTCGGCCGCAATGGCGCGGGCCGCACCACCACGCTGCGCGCCATCATGGGCCTGGTGGGCACGCGCCGTGGCTCGATCGTCGTGCATGACGCGAGCGGCCAGGGTGTCGAGACCATCGACTTGCCCACGCACAAGATCGCCCACTGCGGCATCGGCTACTGCCCGGAAGAGCGCGGCATCTTCTCCAGCCTGTCGTGCGAAGAGAACCTGATGCTGCCGCCGGTGCTCAAGGACCAGGTGGCAAAGAGCGGCAATGCGGGCATGAGCGTGGACGAGATCTACGAGATGTTCCCCAACCTGAAGGAGCGCCGCCAGAGCCAGGGCACGCGCCTGTCGGGCGGCGAGCAGCAGATGCTGGCGGTCGGGCGCATCCTGCGTACCGGCGCGAACTTGCTGCTGCTCGATGAGATTTCCGAAGGGCTGGCCCCGGTGATCGTGCAGGCGCTGGCCCGCATGATCCTGATGCTCAAGAAGCGCGGCTACACGGTGGTGATGGTGGAGCAGAACTTCCGCTTTGCCGCACCGCTGGCCGATCGCTTTTATGTGATGGAACACGGCAGCATCGTCGAGCGTTTCGAGGCGGCGCAGTTGCAGGACAAGATGCCCGTGCTGCACGAACTGCTTGGCGTCTAAAGCGTTGTCGATATCAATTTGCTTCACCACCGCGCGACGCGTCACAAGCGATGCGCGCACTACAGGAGACAAGACCATGACACTCAAGAAGCTGGCTGGTGCACTGATGGCGGTAGGACTGGGGGCGGCGGCGGGTTTTGCGCCGCTGAGCGCGCATGCCCAGGTGAGCGGCGACAAGGTGAAGATCGGTTTCATCACCGATCTCTCCGGCCTGTATGCCGACATCGACGGACAAGGCGGCGTCGAGGCGGTCAAGATGGCCATTGAAGACGCGGGCGGCAAGGTGCTCGGCAAGCCGATCGAGCTGGTCACGGCGGACCACCAGAACAAGGCCGACATCGCTGCCTCCAAGGCGCGTGAGTGGATGGACCAGCAAGGTCTGGACATGCTGCTGGGCGGCACCAACTCCGCCACCTCGCTGGCCATGGCCAAGGTGGCTGCCGAGAAGAAGCGTACGTTCATCTCCATCGGTGCCGGCACGGCGCGCCTGACCAACGAGGAATGTACGCCGTACACGATTCACTATGCGTATGACACGGTGGCCCTGGCCAAGGGCACCGGCAGCGCGGTGGTCAAGCAGGGCGGCAAGTCGTGGTTCTTCCTGACCGCCGACTATGCTTTCGGCCACTCGCTGGAGAACGACACCGCAGCCGTGGTCAAGGCCAACGGCGGCACGGTGGTGGGCTCGGTCAAGCACCCGCTGTCGGCATCGGATTTCTCGTCGTACCTGCTGCAGGCGCAGTCGTCCAAGGCGCAGATACTGGGCCTGGCCAACGCCGGTGGTGACACGATCAACTCGATCAAGGCGGCCAAGGAATTCGGCATCACCAAGACGATGAAGATCGCCGGCCTGCTGATGTTCATCAATGACGTGCACAGCCTGGGCCTGCAAACGGCCGAAGGCCTGCTGATGACCGACAGCTGGTACTGGGACATGAACGACGCCACGCGCAAGTTCGCCAACCGCTACTTCATGAAGATGAAGAAGATGCCGAGCAGCCTGCAGGCTGCTGACTATTCGGCGGTGTCGAATTACATCAAGGCAGTGGCCGCCGCCGGCACGGATGATCCGGACAAGGTGATCGCCCAGCTCAAGAAGACCAAGCTGGACGATTTCTATGCCAAGGGCACGATCCGCGCCGATGGCCGTTACGTGCACGACATGTACCTGATGCAGGTGAAGACCCCGGCCGAATCGAAGAAGCCGTGGGACTACATGAAGATCGTCACGGATATCCCGGGTGACCAGGCCTTCACCACGCCGGCCGAGTCGAAGTGCTCGCTGATGAAGAAGTAAGCAGGTAAGCAATCCGGCGCCGCTGCCCGCGTGGGTGGTGGCGCCTTCAGCGTTGTTGCATTGTTGGTGTGATGTCCTCTTACTGACCGCGATGGAAATCTTCGGCGTTCCGCTACCGGCCATGCTCAGCCAGCTGCTGCTGGGTCTGGTCAACGGTTCCTTCTATGCGATGTTGAGCCTGGGCCTTGCGGTCATCTTCGGGCTGCTCAACGTCATCAATTTCGCGCACGGCGCGCTGTTCATGCTGGGCGCGGTGCTCACGTGGATGGGCTTCTCGTACCTCGGCCTGCCGTACTGGTTGATGCTGGTGCTCTCACCGCTGGCGATCGGCGTGCTGGGGATGGTGATCGAGCGCACGCTGCTGCGCTTCATCTACAAGCTCGACCACCTGTACGGCCTGCTGCTCACGCTGGGCGTGACGCTGGTGATCGAGGGTGTGTTCCGTGCCATCTACGGTGTGTCGGGGCTGCCGTATGACACGCCCGAGCTGCTGCAGGGTGCGACCGACCTTGGCTTCATGATGCTGCCCAACTACCGCGCGTGGGTGGTGGTGGCCTCACTGGCGGTGTGCTTCGCCACGTGGTTCATGATCGAGAAGACCAAGCTGGGTGCGTACCTGCGCGCCGGCACCGAGAACCCGAAGCTGGTGGAAGCCTTTGGTGTGAACGTGCCGCTCATGGTCACGCTCACCTACGGCTTTGGCGTGGCGCTGGCGGCCTTTGCGGGCGTGCTGGCGGCACCCGTCATCCAGATCTCGCCGCTGATGGGGCAGAGCATGATCATCACCGTGTTTGCCGTGGTGGTGATCGGCGGCATGGGGTCGATCATGGGTTCCATCCTCACCGGCCTCGGCCTGGGGGTGATCGAAGGGCTGACCAAGGTGTTCTATCCACAGGCGTCGGCCACGGTGGTGTTCGTGATCATGGTGCTGGTGCTGCTGGTGCGTCCGGCCGGCCTGTTCGGTAAAGAGAAATAAAGCGAAGCGGCACGATGCAAAACTCTTCTTCCCTCAAATACGTCCTGTACGGCCTGCTGCTGGTGGCGCTGATTGCGGCGCCGCTGGTGGGAGCGTACCCGGTGTTCGTCGCCAAGCTGCTGTGCTTTGCGCTGTTTGCGTCGGCGTTCAATCTGCTGCTGGGCTACACGGGGCTGCTGTCGTTCGGGCACGCGGCGTTCTTTGGTGGCGCGGGCTACGTGGCCGGCTACATGATGCGCGATCTCAACGTCACGCCCGAACTTGGCTTGCTGGCCGGCACGGCAGCAGGCGCCTTCATCGGTCTGATCGTGGGCCTGCTGGCCATCCGCCGCCAGGGCATCTACTTCGCGATGATCACGCTGGCGCTGGCGCAAATGCTGTACTTCTTCTGCCTGCAGGTGCCGTTCACGGGCGGCGAAGACGGCCTGCAAGGCGTGCCGCGCGGCAAGCTGTTCGGCATGCTGGATCTGTCTTCCGACCTGACGCTGTACTACGTGGTGCTGGCGATCGTCGCGTTGGCCTTCTTGCTGATCGTGCGGACGATCCACTCGCCGTTCGGGCAAATCCTCAAGGCCATCAAGGAGAACGAGCCGCGTGCCATCTCCCTCGGCTACGACACCGACCGCTTCAAGCTGCTGGCCTTCGTGCTGTCAGCGGCGCTGACCGGGCTGGCTGGCTCGCTCAAGACGCTGGTGCTCGGCTTTGAGACGCTGACGGACGTGCACTGGTCGATGTCAGGCTCGGTGATCCTGATGACGCTGGTGGGTGGCCTGGGCATCCTGTCGGGCCCGATCCTGGGCGCGGCACTGGTGATTGCGCTGGAAAACAAGCTGGGCGACATCGGTACCTTCTTGGCGGGCGCCACCGGTTTCGACGGGTTCAATGTGCTGGGCGAATCGGTCACGACGGTCACGGGTGCGATTTTCGTGATCTGCGTGCTGACCTTCCGCCGCGGCATCATGGGTGAAATTGCTGCACGACTACCTTGGCTGCGGCGCTAGGGTCACAATGGCCGCAAATGGCGTCGCATCCCCCCCGAAAGGGTGATCTTGGTGCCTATTTGGTGCTTAGTGCACCGTAAGGGTTTGCTCTAGTTGTTGCGTTGCGGTGCATTCTTTACAGTCTCGTTACGGTTTTCGCACGAGATAAATGAGGCGGGAGCGAGGAGACGACAGCACACACCGCACGAAACGGTGGAGATGCTAAATAAAATAGAGGCCCTGCCAGGCGATCCCCGGCAGGGCCTTTTAGTTTGTGCCTTCAGTGCGCGGCGCTCGCCGCCAGCAGGGCCCGGCCCCGGGCGCTGACGGTTACCAAACGCGTGTCGGGCAAGCAATCCACTAGCCCATCAATGCACGCATCTTCCCAGATCGACAAACGTGGACATGACGTCCGCCACGTCTCCAAGACCTCCGCATACGGCCTGGGCCGCTCGGCCAGTGACTGCAGCAATTGCAGGGTGAGGGCACGGGTGGGGTCGGTCATGGTGGGCTCCGTTTTCGGGTTATCCACATATCCACATGCCCACAGTCTCGTCGGCGCTGGCGCACAAGAGAAATGCATTCGGAGTCGACGTCTATGCGCGCACTGCATGACAATGGCGCCTTCGCCTTGAGTCCCCATGACCCTGTCCACCCGCCTTGCCACGCTGGATGACCGGCCACGCCTGTTGGCCGCCATCGCATCGAGCGCCTCGCCGCTGCAATTGGCGCATGCCGTCGATACGCTGCTGGCTCACCCGAGCGTGCATCCGTGCTTCCTTGTCGAGGAAGACGGGGCATTGCTTGGCGTCACACCGGTCACGCTGGTGCCACACTTGGCGCTCGGTGGGTTGGTGGCGTGGCTGCCGGTCGGCGTGATGCTGTTTTCCGATGACGTGGCCACGCGTGATGCCGCCTTGGCCGCCGTCAATGAGTACGCCCGCGCACATGGCATACTCCACGTCCTGCTGCCGCCCGCGGCGCTTGCCGCGTATGACGCCACCGCGCTCGGCTTTGCAGCGGATGCGACCGGTTGCTGGCGCCGCAGCGCGCGTCCGTCGCCCAAATCGCTGGGCTAGTCCTTCCCGCTCATTCGCCTGTTTCTGTTTCCCCGATGGAATTCGCTTTGCTCGCCTTGGCCGGCTTTCTGGCTGGCCTGATCGATGCCGTGGCCGGTGGCGGCGGCCTGGTGCAGATTCCCGCGCTGTTTTCGGCATACCCGAACATTGCGCCGGCCACGCTGATCGGCACCAACAAGGTCGCGTCGATGTCGGGCACGGCCACGGCGGCGGTGCGCTACGGCCGCACGGTGCGCATCTACTGGGGTGCGACGGCGCCGGCGGTGGTCACGGCATTTGGGTTCTCGCTGCTTGGCGCGTGGGCGCTCATGCACATCCCCGCCGAACCGCTGCGCCGCGCGCTGCCGTTTGTGCTGGCGGTGCTGCTGATCTACACGGTGGCGAAAAAGAACCTCGGCGCCGATCACGCCCCCAGCCTCACCGGCTGGCGCGAGCGTGCGGCGGCGCTACTGGCCGGCGCTGTCATCGGTTTCTACGATGGTGTGTTTGGTCCCGGCACCGGCAGCTTCCTGATGATCGTGTTCGTGCGCGCGTTCGGCTACGACTTCCTGCATGCCTCGGCGTCCACCAAGATCGTCAACCTGGCGACCAATGTGGCGGCGTTGCTGCTGCTAGCGTCCAAGGGCCACGTGTGGTGGCAGCTGGGCCTGGTGATGGCGGTGGCCAACGTGGCCGGCAACCAGGTCGGCAGCCACCTTGCGCTGCGGCACGGCAGCCGCTTCGTGCGCAAGGTGTTCATCGTGGTGGTGCTGGCGCTGATTTTGAAGACGGCTTACGACGCGTTCATCCGCTGAGGCTTACCCACCCAGCTGCGTGTCGAGCGCCACGGTGCGCTCGGTGATGACATCGCCCGTGTGCTGCGTGGTGACGGTTTCGATGAGCATGATGCCGCATTCCTCGTCGGCGACGGGGCAGTGGCGCACGCCGCGCGGCACCACGCAGAACTCGCCGGGGCCGAGGTGCACGTCGTCGCGGTCTTCGAAGGCGATCTTCAGGCGGCCGTAGACCACGAAGAACAGCTCATCCTCATTCGGGTGGTCGTGCCAGACGAATTCGCCCTTCAGCTTGGCGACCTTGATGTACTGGTCGTTGACCTGGCCGACGATGCGCGGCGACCAATAGTCCGTTACCTGTTCCAGCGCCTGCGTGACCTGTACGGCGTGTCCTGCGAGCATGATGCACTCCGATGTGTGGGGAGGCCCTGAAGATAAGGGCGTGCACCGCGCATTCCCAACCAAACTTTCTAATCGAGCCGATCACGCAGGCTAATGCGCGAAGCGTTGTCACCGGTTTGACGCACGCGCGCACTAGGCTGCAAGGTTTCGCCTTCTTTTGTG
>NZ_JAELUI010000718.1 GCF_016429285.1 Ralstonia sp. ASV6 | reverse complement strand
CCCCCCCCCCCCCCCCCCCCCCCCCCCCCCCCCCCCCCCCCCCCCCCCCCCCCTTTTCAAGCAGAAGACGGCATACGCGATCAGGCGCCATGTCTCGTGGGCTCGGAGATGTGTATAAGAGACAGCGTGGGCTCGGAGATGTGTATAAGAGACAGGGTCTGCCTGCTGAAAGCGGTCGAAGATATGCGGCAGGAACGCGGGTTCA
>NZ_JAELUI010000717.1 GCF_016429285.1 Ralstonia sp. ASV6 | reverse complement strand
CCCCCCCCCCCCCCCCCCCCCCCCCCCCCCCCCCCCCCCCCCCCCCCCCCCCCCTTTTCAAGCAGAAGACGGCATACGCGATCAGGCGCCATGTCTCGTGGGCTCGGAGATGTGTATAAGAGACAGGAACTGCACTGCGCGCACGGCTATCTGCTGTCGTCGTTCATCTCGCCGCTGACGAACCAGCGCAATGACGAATACGGCGG
>NZ_JAELUI010000122.1 GCF_016429285.1 Ralstonia sp. ASV6 | reverse complement strand
GCTGCGCATAGATGTCGACCACGGCGGCTTCAGGCACGCCCAATCGTTTGCGCAAGTGCTGCATGCCAAGGTGGCTGGCCTGGTGCGGCACGACCACGTGCATATCGCGCAGCGTGTAGCGGCTGTCCGCAAACAGGCGCTCAAGAAAGCCATCCATCAACTGTGAAGCCAGCCTGAACACGCGCTTGCCATCCATGTGGAACAGATAGTCGGACGGTTGAGCCCCCGTACGCGGGTTGCGGCGTGTGCCACCGGCGGGGATTTCGCAGAAAGTCTTGCCGGCCGGGTAGGTCTCCATGCGATAGGCGTGGATGCCGACGCCGGACGCTGCAGATGCAGCCTCGACAATCACCGCGGCCGCACCATCGCCAAAGATCAGCGCCGTCTCTGCATCGTTCCAGTTGATGCCGCGCGAGGCAAGGTCCGATGCCACCACGGCAATGCGCCGGTAAGCGCCCGTCGTCAGCAGGTTGGCCGCCACGTGTAGTGCGGTGACAAAGCTCAGGCAACTGGCATTGACGTCAAAGGCGGGTGTGCCGGCGGGCAGCCCCGCGGGCTCCAGGATGCGCGTGGCCGTGTTGGGCAGTGCCTGCTCTTGCACGCCCGAGGCGGAGATCAGCAGGTCGATGGAGGCAGCGGACACATCGGCGCGGTGCAGGGCATCGCGCACGGCGGCAGCGGCAAGTTCTGACTGGTACTCGGCAAGCGTGGCATGGTGACGCACGTCAATGCCGGACTTCTTGCGTACGTAACCGGCTGAATGGCCCAGGCGCGTATCCAGCTCTGCGGACGTGACCCGTTGTGCCGGCAGCGCCTTGCCGGTGGAAAGCAGATGAATCGGCAGCATAGATGCAGGCGCGCACGCGGTGCGTCGCCCTGGTTCCTCTTCCGGCTGCGGGCGGCGCAGTGTGCGTGCCGCAGCGTAACGATCTTGTCTTGTAGTGCCGCGATTCTAGCGGCTGCTGGCGACTGTATCGGATGAAGATTCCTTAACAGAGCCGGGAGCTCTCAGGCGCCATAGCTGCGCAGGCGCTCCAGATCCACCACCGTTACGCCACCGTATTCCAGTCGCACCACGCCGTCTTTCTCCAGTGCTTTCAGTGACTGGTTGGCAACCTGCCGCGTCATGCCGGAGAGCAGGCCGAGTTCTTCCTGCGTGATCTCCAGATGGTCGCCCGCGCCGGGGTAGAGCACCGGATTGAACAGTGAAGCAATACAGCGTGCCAAGCGTGGCGTGACATCGAGCAGGCGGTCGTATTCGAGCAGCGCCATGAAATGACCGAGCCGCTCGTTGAGCTGTTTCACCAGGAAGCGGTTGAAGGCCACGCTGTTCTCGACCAGCCACATGAAGGTGGCGCGCTCCATGAAGGCCATGCGCGTGTCGCGCAGCGCAATGATGTCGTAACGGCGCGGCTCGTTCTTGAGCACGGTGCCCTCGCCAAACCAGCCGCCGGCCGGCACGCCCGTGAACGTGACGCTGCGCCCCTCGGGCGACACCGTGCCGATCTTGATCAGGCCGGTCACCACGCCCGTCCAGCTTTCCAGCAGCGTGTTCTTCGGGCAGATGCAGGCGCCACGCGCGTAGGTTCTTTCGACGATGCCGGCGCAGGCGCGGTCGGCCTCGTCGCCGGGCAGGTCGATTGACCAGGCAGCAATGTGTGCCAGCCGCGCACGGCTGATGCCGGGGCGCGAGTTGGTGTCGTGTTCAGCCACGCTGGATACCCACTGGCAACGTGCTCACGCGCTGTGCCTCGGGTGTGGCAAGCCAGTCGGTCGTGAGGCACTGCAGAAACAGGGCGGTGGCGTCCTCGCCCCAGAACAGCTCGCCGTCATGCACCAGTGTGGGCACTCCAAATACGCCGAGTGCAATGGCGGCATCCGTGTTCGCACGCAGGGCGTCTTTCACGGCGGGTTGCTCAACGGCCGCCATGCCTTCAGGAAAGCCGATGGCCTCGCACAGTGCGGCAAAGCCTTCGGGCGATGCAACATCCTGCCCATCACGCCAGATATGCCGGAACACCGCGCGCACGGCATCGAGCGAGCCGCCCATCGCAATCGTCAGCCGCAGCGCCTTGATCGGGTTGAACGGATGCGCAGGCGGCATGCGGAACGGAATGCCAAGCTGTTGCGCACGGAAGAGTGCATGCCGGTACGTGAACACCCGCTTGGCGCCGATCTCCGCCGGGCCCTTCTGGCCCCAGTGGTTCAGCAGTGCGCCCAGCACAATCGGGCGTGGGCGGATGACAATGTCGTGCGCCGCCTGCAGCCGGTCGAACTGCTCAAGCTGCAGGTAGGCAAACGGCGAGATGACATCGAAGAACCAGTCGACAGTGGTGGGCATGAACGTTCCTTAAGCGGCACGCATCTGCAGCAGCGGCGCCAGTGTGAAGGGGGCGGCTGTCATGGTGCGAATGTCGGCGAGTGTCGCATGCGAGAGGATTTCGCGCAGTACAAGCCCCGCGTCGGTCACGTCAAACACCGCGTGCTCGGTCACGATGACCTTGACGCAGCCCTGGCCCGTGAGCGGCAGCGTGCAGCGCGGCAGGATCTTCGAGTTGCCGTGCTTGTCGGTATGGGCCAGCGCGGCAATCACCTTGCGCGTGCCGTAGCACAGGTCCATCGCCCCACCGATGCCGGGCCACCACTTGCCGTTGCGCTCGCACGCCCAGTTGGCGAGGTTGCCCAGCGCATCCACCTGCAGCGCACCGAGGATGGTCACGTCGATGTAGCCGTTGCGCATCGCGCCCAGCGAGGTGGCGAGATCCATGATGGCTGCGCCAGGCGGCAGGGTGATTGGCTCGCAGCCGGCATTGGTGACGTCGCTGTCGATGGCGTCCAGCGCGGGGCGTCCGCCAAAGCCGAAGGCGCCGTTCTCGGTGTGGAAGATGACGCCGGCATCGGCATCCAGATAGTTGGCCGTGAGCGTCGGGATGCCCAGGCCGAGGTTGACGACTTCGCCCGCGCGCAATTCCTGCGCGCAGCGGGCGGCAATGCGTTGTTTGGGGTGCTCGAGCAGCGGGTGCATGGCGGTCTCCTTGTCGTTGTGATCGGGTGATCAGGCCTGGGCAGTGGCCGGCAGGCGCCCGAGCTTGGTCCAGTGCTGCTTGTAGAGCGCGTGCTGGTCTTCCAGCGATAAACCTTGCACCACGGCGTTGACGAATACACCCGGGCAGCCGACGCGCTCGGGCGGGATCGTGCCCACTTCCACGATCTCATTCACTTCGACGATGGTGTAGTCGCCCGCCATGGCGATGTCGCGCTGGTTCTGCAGCGCCGTGCCGCGAAACTCCACGTTGCCGAAGGTGTCGGCGCGCCAGCCCTTGATGATCGACACGTCGGCGCGCAGGGGAGGCTCCACGAAACAGGTCATGCCGTCCACGGTCAGCGTCTGCTTGGGGGTGCCGCGCGCGGGGAACATCCCCGGCTGGTCGAGGATGCCCACGCCCACCGGCACGAGTGCGCCGCCCAGGCCCAGCGCGCCCGCGCGCACTTTCTCGGCCCAGGTGCCCATCGGGAAGAACTCGGCCACGCGCACGCTGTCGCTCAGGTAAGCCTGTGTCGATTCATCCGTGGTGCCGACGTGCGTGCCGATGTACTCCGCCAACTGGCCCGAGGCAAACAATCTGGCCTTGAGAAAGCCGCCGCGCAGGCCAGATGTGTTGGCGATGAGGGTGAGCTGGTTGATGCTGCTGGCGAGCAGTGCCTCGATGCAGCAGGCGGGCTCGCCGGCGCCCACGAATTCGCCCAGCATCAGCCGGCTGCCGCTGCGGACGTGGGCAATGGCCTCGTCCACAGAGAGGACTTTGTTGGCGTAGCGCATGTGTTTTGTCTCCTGGTCTGCCCGACGGGAGCGGGTCTGCGGCGCAGTGTAGGAGCGGCGCGGTGGCTGCGATGTCTTCTGCATGACATTTGCTTCGTAAGGTTTGCCAAGCCGCATCCCTTATAGTTGTGACGCACCGTGAACAAATTGGCACCACCGTTGTCGCACAAGGGCCCGCAGGCCCGATCCCGCTGTTCCGCTGGTCCACCCCGTCTTTCAATCCGCCCCAACGTCACAGGAACGCATGCACGTCGACACCCCGCTCATCTCCACCGTGATTGGTGGCCTGGTGCTGGCTTTCATCTTCGGCACCATCGCGCATCGCCTGCGCTTGCCGCCGCTGGTGGGCTATCTGGTGGCTGGTGTCGTTGCCGGGCCGTTCACCCCGGGGTTCGTGGCAGACCAGAGCCTGGCGCCGCAACTGGCCGAGCTGGGTGTGATCCTGCTGATGTTTGGCGTGGGGCTGCATTTCTCGATGAAGGAGCTGCTGGCGGTCAAATCCATCGCCATTCCGGGCGCGCTTGGGCAGATCGCACTCGCCACACTGATGGGCATGGGGCTGGCGTGGTTGCTCGATTGGAGTTGGGGTCCCGGGCTGGTGTTCGGGCTGGCGCTGTCGGTGGCCAGTACGGTGGTGCTGCTCAAGGCACTGGAAGACCGTGGCATTGATGGCTCGCACGAAGGCCATATCGCTGTCGGCTGGCTGATCGTGGAAGACCTCGTGATGGTGGTGACACTGGTGCTGCTGCCGGCGCTCTCGGGCGCGCTGGGCGGGGCTGGCAGCACGACCGTGGGCGCGTGGGACATCGTCAAGGTGCTGGCCATTACGCTTGGCAAGGTGGTGGCGTTTGCCGCGCTGATGCTGGTGGTGGGCCGCCGCGTGATTCCGTGGATGCTGGAGCGCATTGTCATGACCGGCAGCCGTGAGCTGTTCCGCCTGGGGGTGCTGGCGACCGCGCTGGGCGTGGCTTACGGGGCGACGGTGCTGTTTGGGGTGTCGTTTGCGCTGGGTGCGTTCTTTGCCGGCATGGTGCTGGCCGAATCCCCCTTCAGTCAGCGCGCGGCGGAAGAATCGCTGCCACTACGCGACGCCTTCTCGGTGCTGTTCTTTGTGTCGGTCGGCATGCTGTTCGACCCGAGCGTGCTGGTTGACGATACCTGGGCGGTGCTGGGCACTGTGCTGATCGTGGTGGTGGGCAAGTCGCTGGCGGCGTTTGCCGTGGTGCGCGCCTTCGGCCATGCCAATCGCACGGCCCTGACGATTTCCGCCAGCCTTGCGCAGATCGGCGAGTTTTCGTTCATCCTGATTGGTCTGGGCATCAGCCTGGAGATCCTGCCGGTGCGTGCCCGTGGCCTGCTGCTGGCGGCGGCCATCCTGTCGATCCTGCTGAACCCGCTGATGTTCGGCCTCATTGACCGCCTGAACAAGCGCGCTGCGCTGGCCGAACCGGCGCGGGCGGAATAGGGCGCCGCCCTCGAGGCTGCGCGACGTTACACACCCCCGGAACCTTTGTCGAGCGAGGCGTCCTCATGAGCAATCTGATTATCGGTGTCATCGTCGGCAGCCTGCGCAAGGCGTCGTTCAACCGCCAGTTGGCGCACGCGCTGATCGGGCTGCTACCGGCGGGCGCCACCGCCAAGATCATCGAAATTGGCGAGCTGCCGCTGTACAACCAGGATCTGGACGGCAACCTGCCCGAGCCGGTACAGCGCTTCAAGGCCGAGGTGGCTGGCGTGCAGGCGCTGCTGTTTGTCACGCCGGAATACAACCGCGGCATTCCGGGCGTGCTGAAAAACGCGATCGACTGGGGTTCGCGGCCGTACGGCCAGAGTGTGTGGGGCGGCAAGCCCGCGGGCATTGCGGGGGCATCACCCGGGGCGATCGGTACGGCCCTGGCGCAGGCGCAACTGCGCAACGTGCTCTCGGCCGTCGGCGTGCAGATCGTGCCGTTGCCGGAGGTGTTCTTTCACTTTGCGGGGGAACCGTTCGACGCCCAGGGCGGGGTGACGGAGGCGCGCACGCGCCAGTTCCTGCAGGGGTTTGTCGACCGATTCGTCCAGTGGGCGGACGCTAAAGGCGCCTGAGACGCGCCTGACGAACCAATCGACTTGAATTCAGGCCGGGCGGGAAGGGGTCCTGCTCGGCCGTTTTGACTTCTGGGGCGGGTCGAACCCCATTTGGGCTTTAGGCCAGGAAGGAGGCTGCGCTGATGAGCCAGCCTGCTGCGACGCAGCTTGCGATCCAGGCAGCCATGACGGCGCCAATATCCAACCATTTCATGATTGTTCTCCTTGCAACACTTGCATGTATGTCCAGGCAATCGATGTCTGGACAACTGGAGCGAAGTTTAGGTGTTGCAATGCGGGAGAACAATATGGTTCGGGGTGAACAGACTGTTCCAAAGGTAACAACAAATTTCAAGCCTTGCGTGGCGCGGCCTGCGCTTGCGTGCTGACGGGTCGACGCCCCGGCGCGTGATGTTGCTACGCAACAAAATGCGCGACTTTCGGCGTGGCCTATTTCATGCGGAAGGTGGCCGCCACCGCATCGGCAAAGTGGGCTTCCTCGGCGAACGTGGGCTGGTTATGCCCAGCCGCCCCGAATACCCGCAGCAGATACACCGCACCGTTGCCGAAGAAGGCATAGCCTCGGACCATCGCGGTCTGGTTGCTGGACGTGTGCCACTCGCCTTCCCAGTAGATCACGTGGCGCTCGCCCAGTCTTCGTTGCGCAGGGGTTTTGCCGCGGATCAGGCGCGCGGCCCAGACGGGGAGGTCGCCGTGTACTCGCGATTCCATATGGTTGAGCAGAATCGCCAGATGGCGCGGGGGAATGCTCTCCAGATATTGCGGCGTGCCTTTTTCGAAATCGGATTTGCGCACAGTCACCAGGCCAAAGCCTTCGGATGGCGTGGCTTGCTGCGCAAACACCAGCCGCGACGGCCCGAACGGTGAGTTAATCGTCCCAGCAACAGATGGGATGGGGGCATCCTGGCCCAACCGAAGTGGCCCCCACGTACGCGGCAAGGCAACGGTTGCATCGGTGTCGACGCGTACGGTGGCCAGGTTGGCGAACTTTGGGCCGGCCAGCGCGGGGTTGCATGGCGCCAGGCAGGCAAGGGCAATCCACAACATGAAGGCGGATCCGCATCGGCCGTGGCGGCGAATCCACCTGTTGAACAATGGCGCCACGCGTGGGCTCCTGAAAGAGGACAGCTGGCCGAGGCGTTGGCCGATGGAACGATGCATCTCGCATGCGGACGCTCGCCTTGCGCGTGGCAAAGCGCGTGCCCGCGCCGTTTCCTGGCGCTGTCCTCCCCCGGTCGCCAACAATATCGACTCATGCTGCCGGGCGCTATTGCCACGTAGCGGGGCGCCGAATGGACTAATCCACATAAGGTGCTGCCGGCCGTGGTTCTATTGTGTTACGAGCGGATGGCTCTTTTCACGGAGCCACGAAATTCGGTACGGTACAGGCTGCACTGATGTCCGAACCCCAGGTTTCGTATGACTGCCACCACGCTCAATCCCTACCAACAGCCTATCGGCAACGCTTTGCCGGACTGGAGCCCGCGGCCGTTGCCGCCGCATGTGCCGTTGGCCGGACGCTACTGCCGGCTGGAACCACTGGATGCAGCGCGCCATGCCGACGCGTTGTTCGAGGCGTTTGGCCACGCGCAGGACGGCCGCGATTGGACCTATCTGATGGAGGGTCCGTTTGCCGATGCCGGTGTGTTTCGCGCCTATATCGAGCGCATCGCTGCAAAGCGTGATCCGCTGCAGTACGCGGTGATTGATGCGCGCACCGATCGCGCGGTCGGTACGCTGGCGCTGATGCGCATCACACCGGACCACGGCGTGGTGGAGGTGGGTGCCGTCACGTTCTCGCCCTTGCTGCAGCGCACGCCGGCTTCCACCGAGGCGCAGTTTCTGCTGATGAAGCACGTGTTCGACGAGCTTGGCTACCGCCGTTACGAGTGGAAGTGCGACACGCTGAATGCGCCTTCCCGGCAGGCCGCGCTGCGGCTGGGTTTCGAGTTCGAGGGTATCTTCCGGCAGGCGGTGGTCTACAAGGGCCGCAGCCGCGATACCGCGTGGTTTTCCATCATCGATGCCGATTGGCCCCCGTTGCGTGCGGCATTCGAGCAGTGGCTGCTGCCCGACAACTTTGACGGACAGGGCCGTCAGCGGGCGTCGCTTGCCGCGCTGCGTGCGTCCTAGTCATGCCGGCAGCGCCGCCCCCCCACGCACCGGCGGCCGGTGATCTGGACGATGGCTGCGCGACGGGCAGAGAGCGTTACATGTCTGGGGCAGACGCGCGTGCGTACATGCCACGCAACGCGAGTGCACGTTCGGCTTCCGGCAGGGCCAGGATGGAATGCGCGAAAGCGATCAATGCCTGGCAACGCTCGGCGGGCGGTGTTGTGTGCCGCAGCGTGGGCAAGGTCAGCACGCGTTGCTCCTGCAGCGGCAGGGCTGCTACGGCCAGCTGCAGCGCTGGCAGGGCCTGCGCACGGGTGACGACGGGCACGTGTTCCGGGTCTGCTGCCTGTACCAGATCGGAGAACAGGGTTTGCTCGCGCGTGATCAATGCGCGCGGCAAGCGTGCGGCCGCAGCGCCGGCATCGGCCGTGCCGTCCAGGTAAGCGACGCAGGCTTCGGGGCTCAGGCGTTGCAGTGCCTGGGCTTCCTCAATGGTCAGTTGCGCGTTGGCAAACAGCAGCACGTCCGGCGCGGTCGGGATGAGCGCGCGATACAGCTTGGCCGACTGCGTATGCAGCAGCGCCATGACCTCGGCATCGCCGGCATTGCGCTGCAGGGCCTGCCATACGGTGTCGAGCAGGCGGCTGAAGTGGGCGGGGTATTTGCGTTCCAGCGCCGCATAGAGCGCAACGCTGCGCAGCTCGGCGGCCAGCGCATCGCGCGTGGTGAGTTGGGTGGCCATCGTGGCGTATTCCCCGCCGGCTGAAACGCGCGTGACGATATGGTTGTCTTGCAGCTCCTGCGCGGTGGGGAACCACATGTGGTCAAAGGGCGTGTCCTGCACGCGGCGAATGAACGCGTCGGGCAAGCCGGCGGCGGCATAGGCACGCCACAGCTCGCTGTCGGTGGCGCCGGGCGTCTGGTCATGGCTGGCGCCGACGGCGCGCGGGCGATGGAAGCCGATGCGCGCGTTGGGCGCGGCGGCACGGTCTTCGCCCGCCAGGAAGGCGATCGTGCAGGCTGAGGCACAGGCGCGTTCCACATAGGTGCGCAGATGGTGGCGGCGGATGACGTCGGCCACCAGTGCGCCTTCGCGCAGCCAGCCGCCTTCGGAGCGCAGCACGACGGCGGTGGCGTTGGGCGCGCGGCGCAGCGCAGCTTCCAACGCATCGGCTGCGCCATCGTTCATCCCGCCGGTGAAGAGCACCGCGCGGCTGTCACGTTGCGGGACCACGGTAAAGGGCGATGCGGCTTGCTCGCCGAGCGCGGTGCGCAGGTGCGCCTCCAGGCGCGGCACGTCATTGATCACGCGCGAGCTTGTGCCAATGGCACCCAGCGCGATCATCAGTTTGGCAACGAACGGCCACAGGCTCTTCATTCCCGCTTGCCGGTTGCGTGCCTGTTCGCGCTCGGCCGAACGCCACGTGCCGACCACCGCCCAGACCCACAGCACCACACCCAGCACGTAGATCACCAGCAGCGCCGACGAGGCCGCGCGTGCCGGCGCGTTGTGTGCCAGGGCGTGTGTGACGCCGGCACTCAGCGCCATCACACCGAATTGCATCAGCGCGGTATGCAACCAATACGAACGGACGAGGCTGTAGTCACCGCGCCAGTGGCGGGCGAAGAAGTTGCGGGACGGCATGCGCACCTGCTGCGGGTCGGCTGGCGCGTTCGGGTCTGACGGGTGAGTGGGAGGGAGGGCGTCGCTGGCGGCGGTCATGCGGGTTCTCGATACCGCACCTATCGCGGCAGCGCGGCGATTGTCGCTGGTGCCGATGCACGCCGGCCTCCCCTCATTGGGAGGGTGTGGCGGATGCGCGATGTGGAGATCGGCGGGTGCGCCATCAAAACAGGGCCGCCGCCGAAATGCCGTCGGTCAGACCTTGACCGATACCAGGGGCGGTTCCGCCGGTTCGATGGCTTCAGCGCTGGCTGGGTGGCTTGCTTGGGCGGCTTTCTGCGCTTGCAGCCGGGCATCGGTCAATGACGACGAACCGGTGACCTTGTCTGTCGTCCGTGCCTTGGCTGCGACCTCGGTCTTGCTGGAACTCGATTCGCTGTGACGGTTCTCGAGTTGGGTTTCGGCCTGCTCCAGACCCTTCTGGGCCTGCAGGCGCGCGATCTGCGCCTGCACGATCTGGATCTGCTGACTGAGGAGTTGGGCCTGCTCTTTGGCTTGGTCGGGGGGCAGCCCTTGGTTGGGCAAATCCGCCATCGACTTCTGCAGGTTCTTGAGCTGGCGCTGCAGGCGTTCGATTTCTGTGGCCGGACTGCTTCCGCCGCCCGTGGCGCCGGTGCCCGCAGTGCTGGAAACGGAGGGGGAAGAGAGTTGCATTGCCATCTCGCTGGTCAGTACGCCCTTGAACGGGAGGTGGACGGAAAACTTTAGGGTTGGCTGGCAAATATTTCCCGTCGCCTGGATAGTTCATAAATTCCATTAGACAGAACTATGTTCTTTCATAAGGAACATAATTGAGGGAATTCCGTGCGGCTATGTGAGGAGTCCCAGTGAGCGGCATCCGTTTTGCGGGTTTACGCGGCTTACCTAGGCTTTGGTTGCTATATAAAATAGAACTATATTCTATTAAACAGAACGCGCGATGATCGACGCGCTCAAGGAGACGCCCATGCTTTCCTCTTCCCAGGCCGCCAGCGGTCGGCTGCACGCTGGCTTGCCTGCCGTTCAGCTCAATCAGGTGTCGGTGCGGTTTGGTGCTTCACGGCCGTGCAGGGCGTCGATCTGTCGATCGGTGAAGGCGAGTTCGTGGCGGTGGTGGGCCCGACCGGCTGCGGCAAGAGCACGCTGCTCAATGCCGTGACGGGGCTGCTCAAACCGGCCTGCGGCACCGTCAACGTGTTTGGCGAGCCGCTGACCGGGCTCAATGGCAATGCCGGTTTCATGATGCAGCAGGACTCGCTGCTGCCCTGGAAGACGGCGCTGGACAACGTCGCGCTGGGCCTGGTGTTCCAGGGCATGCCGGTGGATGAGGCACGCGAACGCGCTCGCCCGTGGATGAAGAAGGTGGGCTTGGCAGGCTTCGAGTCGCGCTATCCGCACCAGCTCTCTGGCGGCCAGAAGAAGCGCATCAGCATGGCGCAGACGCTGATCCTCTCGCCCAAGATCGTGCTGATGGACGAGCCGTTCTCCGCGCTGGATGTGCACACGCGCCACCTCATGCAGAGCGAGCTGCTGCGCCTGTGGCAGGAAGACCGCAAGTCGCTGCTGTTCATTACGCATGACCTGGAAGAGGCCATCGCCCTGGCCGATCGCGTGGTGGTGATGTCTGCCGGCCCCGCCAGCCGCCCGGTCGGCGATGTGGAAATCACGCTGCCGCGCCCGCGCAACGTGTCTGAAATCAACATGTCCGACGCGTTCATCCGCCTGTATCGCGAGATCTGGTCGATCCTCGGCACCGAAGTGGAGAAGAGCCATGCCGTCCAGCACTAACGCCGTGCCAACCATGGGCACGCCGCGCCCCGGCCTTGCGCACAAGACCAAGATCCGCCTGTTCCAGTTGGCCGTGGTGGTGGTGCTGTTCGGCTCGTGGGAGGGCTTCGGCCGCGCGGGCGTGATTGATCCGTTCTACTTCTCGATGCCGTCGTCCATCGTCGCGCGCGTCTGGGAGTGGTTCACGGGCGGCGACATCTACACGCATCTGGCCATCACGCTGGCCGAGACGATTCTCTCGTTCGGCATCGGCACGCTGATGGGGATCAGCCTGGGGCTGTGGCTCGGGCTGTCCAAGCTGGCCGCCGAGGTGCTGGACCCGTTCATCAAGATCGTCAATGCCATCCCGCGTATCCTGCTCGCGCCCATCTTCGTGATGTGGTTCGGGCTGGGGCTGACCTCCAAGGTGGCGCTTGGCGCGACGATGGTGCTGTTCATCACCTTCTTCAATACGTACCAGGGTGTGCGCGAGGTGAACCCCGTGATCCTCGCCAATGCGCGTCTGCTCAAGGCCAGCCGCCTCAGCCTGCTGCGCCACGTGTATGTGCCGTCCGCCACGAGCTGGATTCTCTCCAGCCTGCGCGCCTCCGTCGGCATGGCGGTGATGGGCGCGATCGTGGCCGAGTACCTGGGTTCGTCCGCCGGCCTGGGTCATCTGATTGCGCAGGCCGAAGGCGTGTTCGATGCCACTGGTGTGTTCTCGGGGATCGTCGTGCTGTCGGCTTTCGTGATTGCGCTGGACCGCAGTGTCGATGCGCTCGAAGGCAAGTTGCTTGTGTGGCGCCCGAAGGCGGACCCGGAAGCCGGTGCCTGACCCGATACAACATCACGGAGACAACCATGAAACGATGGATTTCGACCCTGCTGTGTGCCGCCGCCATTGGCGCAATGACGACCGCCAGCGCAGCCGAGCCGGAAAAGAAAGACGTGAGCCTGTCGGTCGGCTCGATGATCCTGAACTACATGCCGGTGCCGCTCACCCAGTCGCTGGGCAACTTCCAGAAGGAGGGCCTGAACGTCAAGGTGGAGAACTTCCAGGCCGGCGGCAGCAAGGCGCTGCAGGCGCTGATTGCCGGCTCGACCGATGCGGTGGTGGGCTTCTATGACCACACCATCCACATCCAGGCGCAGGGCAAGGACATCGTGTCGGTGGCGCTGCTCAACATCACGCCGGGCATCGTGCTGGCGGTGCGGCCCGATCTCGACATCAAGAGCGGCAAGGATCTGAAGGGCAAGAAGATCGGCATCACCGCACCGGGTTCGTCCACCGACTTGTTTGCGCGCTACTACGCCATCAAGAACGGCCTGCAGGTGAGCGACGTGTCGTACATCGCCGTGGGGTCGGGCGCGCCGGGCATGGTGGCGCTCGATCGCAAGGAGATCGACGCGCTGGTCAACTTCGACCCGGTGGCGAGCCTGCTGGAGAAGCGTCGCGCGGCCAAGTTCCTGGTCGATACGCGCACCGATGCGGGCTCGAACGCCGTGTTCGGTGGCCGCTACCCGACCGCCACGCTGTACGTCACGCGCGACTTCATGACCAAGAACCCAGAAACCGTGCAGCGCTTGGTGAATGCCTTCATCCGCACCCTCAGGTGGATCGACGCCAGCACGCCCGAGGCCATTGCCGACAAGATGCCCAAGGAGCAGCAGGTGGGCGGCCGCGACGTGTTTGTGGATGCGCTGCGCCACTCCAAGCCGATCTTCTCCAAGGACGGTCTGATGACCGATACGGATGCCAAGGTGGCCCTGACGGTGCTCTCCAGCTACGACGAAAAGATCCGCAATGCCAAGATCGATCTGAGTAAAACGTACACTAACCGCTTCGTCGACCAAGCCTTGAAGACGGTCAAGTGAGCCGCCTTCCCCCAATCGTCATGACTGCAGAACGCCAAATCGCCTCAACAGCCCAGCGCGAGACCACGTTGCCCGTTGCCAATGAGGGCGACGCTGCCGCGCCGGGGCAGTCGGGTGTGGCTGCGCTGGACCGTGCGTTCTCGATCCTGTTCGCGTTCCGCCAGGGCGATTACGCGCTCACGCTGGCCGAGCTGGCCGCGCGCACTGGGCTCTACAAGAGCACGATCCTGCGGCTGGCGGGCTCGCTCATCCAGCACCGCATGCTGTTCCGTCTGGAAGACGGCCGCTACCAGATCGGCGCCGCACCGCTGATGCTGGGCGCGCTCTACCAGCGCAGCATGCGCCTGAGCGACGTGGTGCTGCCGCACATGCGTGCGCTGGCAGAGGCGACGGGTGAGGCGGTGTCGCTCTACATCCGCGAACGCGACGTGCGTGTGTGCCTGCACCGCGTGGATTCGAACCACTCGATCCGTGATCACGTGCGCGAAGGCGATGTGCTGCCACTGGAGCGCGGCTCGGGCGGGCGCGTGCTGTGCGCGTTCTCGGGCATGCAGGGCGCCACGTACGACGCGATCCGGCGCGACTACTACTACGTGTCGATTGGCGAGCGCGATCGGGAAACGGTCGGCATTTCCGTGCCGGTGTTCGGTGCGCAGCAGGCGCTGCGCGGGGCGCTGTGCCTCGCCGGCCCGGCTTCGCGCATCGACGGCACGTTGCTGCAATCGTGGCGCGGCCCGGTGCTGGAACACGCCGCGCAAATCACTTCCACGCTGGGTGGCGACCCCGCGCCGTTGCGCCTCGCCGCTCAGCTCATTCAAAAAACCTAGGTTCCGCCAATACGCCCAACATCTCCTGAATGGGTGAGAGGGGCGAGGGGCGGAGCCGCTGCAGTTGTAGGAGTTGTTTTCATGGCTTTGCCTCTCGCAGGTTTGCGCGTGCTCGACTTGTCGAACGTGCTGGCCGGGCCGTTCTGCGGCTATCAGTTGGGCTTGCTCGGTGCGGAAGTCATCAAGGTCGAGGTGCCCGGCAATGGCGATCTCGCCCGCCGCTTGGGTGCCGACCCGGAACAGGCGCGCCGCAAAATGGGCGCCTCGTTCGTCGCCGTCAATGCGGGCAAGCAGTCCGTCACCGTCAACCTGAAGCACCCGGAAGGGCGGGCGATTCTGCTCAAGCTGGTGGCGCAGGCGGATGCGCTGATCGAGAACTACCGCCCCGGCGTGATGGACCGCCTGGAGCTTGGCTACGACGTGCTGCGTGAAGTCAACCCGCGCTTGGTCTACTGCGCCATCTCCGGCTTCGGCAAGGATGGCCCGCTGAGCGGAAGGCCCGCGTATGACCAGATCATCCAGGGCATCTCCGGCGTGATGAGCGTCACGGGCGACGACGAATCGGCACCACTGCGTGTTGGCTATCCGATCAGCGATACGGTGGGCGGCATCACGGCGGCGCTGGCCGTCACGGCCTGCCTGCTCGGCGCGCAACGCACGGGTGCGGGCTGCATGGTGGATGTGTCGATGCTGGAGTCGACGCTCGCCACCATGGGCTGGGTGGTGTCGAACTACCTGAACGCCGGCGTGAGCCCGCGCCCGATGGGCAACCAGAACTTCACCGCCGCGCCGTCGGGCACGTTCCGCACGGGAGACGGGCTTATCAACATCGCCGCTAACGAAGACAAGCAGTTTGCTGCGCTGTGCCGCGTGATTGGCCAGCCCGGCCTAGTGACCGATCCGCGCTTTGCCGAGCGCCACGCACGCAAGGAACATCGTCAGGCGCTCAACGATGCGTTGGAAGGGGCGCTGGCCGAGCGCCCCGCCGCCGAATGGGAACCGCTGCTGATCGACGCCGGTGTTCCCGCCGGGTTGGTGCTCGACGTGCCTGGCGTGCTCGCGCATGAACAGGTGACGGCGCGCGGTTTCGTCACCTCGTTCCCGGAAGCAGGGCAGCACGTCACGCGTGCGGGTTTTCGCCTATCGGGCGAAGACCCATGCCCGCAGACACCCGCACCGGCACTCTCTGCCCACACCGACGATTGGCTCGCCAAGCTCGGTTACCGCCCCGACCAAATCGAAGTGCTGCGCGCTGAAGGCGCCATCTGACCATGACAACAACGCCTCCTCTTGATGCTGCCGCCCTCGCTGCCGATTACTGGCGCACCGACATCATCGACATTGAACCCGGCCGCATCCACGTGCGCGGCTACCCGATCCAGGAGCTGATCGGCCACATCGGCTTTGCCGAGATGATCTGGCTGATGCTGCGCGGCGAGCTGCCGAGCAAGCGCCAGGCGGCGTTGCTGGAAGCCGCGCTGGTGGCCTCGGTTGACCACGGCCCGCACGCCCCCTCCATTGCGATTGCCAAGATGGCGACGAGCTGCGGCCTGCCGCTCAACGGTGCAATGGCCTCGGCGCTCAATGCGTTGGATGACGTGCATGGCGGGGCGGGGCAGCAGGCGGTGGAGTTGTTCCACGACATCGAAGCGCGCATGTTTGATGGTGCGTCGCTGGAGGCGGCAACGGCGGCAGGCGTCGATGCCTTCATCGCCGCGCATGGCAAGTACCTGCCGGGCTTTGGGCATCGCTTTCATCCGGTTGACCCGCGCGCAGGGCGCTTGCTGGCACTGGTGGACGCGGCTGCGCAGGATGCAGCGGTAGGCGGTCGCTACGCCGCCATCGGCCGCGCCATCGAGGCGCTGCTCTCCGCGCGCAAGGGCAAGCCGATCCCGATGAACATCGATGGCGCCACCGCCGTCATCTACGCGGAGCTGGGGTTTGCGGCGCCATTGGCGCGCGGCGTGTTCTGCTTGTCGCGCGCAGTCGGCATCCTCGCGCACGCGTGGGAGCAGAGCGGCCGCGGCGAGCGCAACAAAGGCCCGATGCCGCGTCAGTTGCCGTACCGCTATACCGGTGCTGCCACACGTCATCTGCCCGAATCCGGCGCTGACGCGGTACCCGCGCCATGACGTACTTCAATTGGCCGACAGTCGAGACCACGGTCTATGCCGAAATGCCTGCCGCGCTGCGCCGCCCTGTGCCGACCGAATGGTCGCGCGCAAACAAGGGCGGGGCGCCGGTCGATTGCTTTCTGGAAGGCCCGTGCTGGGATGCGCACGGCAACCTCTGGCTGGTCGACATTCCGCATGGCCGCATCCT
>NZ_JAELUI010000716.1 GCF_016429285.1 Ralstonia sp. ASV6 | reverse complement strand
GTCGACAGCGAAGACAGCTGGCTGCCGTTGATCGCATCCGTACTCGTCGCGTTCACCGCGCCCGCTGCCACGTTCGTCAGTGTCACCGGCGCGCTGGCGCCAACACCACCCAGCGTCACCTTGGTGTGCGTGCTGTCGTCGTACTGCACAGCGTTGGCAACGCTCGTGGACAGCGAACTGATCCCAGTCGACGCCGAGGTCGACAGCGATGTCAGCGCGGTGT
>NZ_JAELUI010000715.1 GCF_016429285.1 Ralstonia sp. ASV6 | reverse complement strand
TCACCGGCGCGCTCGCGCCAACACCACCCAGCGTCACCTTGGTGTGCGTGCTGTCGTCGTACTGCACAGCGTTGGCAACGCTCGTGGACAGCGAACTGATCCCAGTCGACGCCGAGGTCGACAGCGAAGACAGCTGGCTGCCGTTGATCGCATCCGTACTCGTCGCGTTCACCGCGCCCGCTGCCACGTTCGTCAGTGTCACCGGCGCGCTGGCGCCAACACCACCCAGCGTCACCTTGGTGT
>NZ_JAELUI010000714.1 GCF_016429285.1 Ralstonia sp. ASV6 | reverse complement strand
ACGGTCGCGTGTCCGAAACTGCGACAGCAACGTCATGCCGTCGATGCCCGGCAGGCCGAGATCGAGAATCACCAGATCGTGCGTCTGCTTGGCAAGCTGTTCGGCGGCAAACACACCGTCATGCACCGTGTGCACGCGATGTCCGGCCTGGGTGAGTCCGGCGTGGATACCGCTGGCAATGGCGCGGTCGTCTTCAATCAGCAGGATGCGCATGGAATGAGCCTGGAGGCGGCGGTCCCTCAAT
>NZ_JAELUI010000713.1 GCF_016429285.1 Ralstonia sp. ASV6 | reverse complement strand
TACGCGAGATCGCTCCAACTGCAGCCAGGCATGCAGCTCTCCCCATAGTGGTTGGGTTTCGCTGCACCTTCGGGCCAAACGTTCTTCACTGCTCAGCGCGGCCAACTCTCGCTCAAGGCGGTAGATCTGAGCAATGCGCCGCAGCGCCTCGGGCGCCACGGTGCTGTGGCCCTGGTTGCGTAGTAGCTCGTCATACTTGCGTCGCGCGTGGGCAAGACATCCTGCGGCCACCCGTCCGGGGCGAG
>NZ_JAELUI010000712.1 GCF_016429285.1 Ralstonia sp. ASV6 | reverse complement strand
CCCCCCCCCCCCCCCCCCCCCCCCCCCCCCCCCCCCCCCCCCCCCCCCCCCCCCCTTTTCACGCAGAAGACGGCATACGAGATCAGGCGCCATGTCTCGTGGGCTCGGAGATGTGTATAAGAGACAGCCGCTACACGCTGCGCGATATGCACGTGGTCGTGCCGCACCAGGCCAGCCACCTTGGCATGCAGCACTTGCGCAAACGATTGGGCGTGCCTGAAGCCGCCGTGGTCGACATCTATGCGCAGC
>NZ_JAELUI010000121.1 GCF_016429285.1 Ralstonia sp. ASV6 | reverse complement strand
GGGCGACAACGTGTCGATCACCGTCAAGCTGATCGCCCCGATCGCCATGGAAGAAGGCCTGCGCTTCGCTATCCGTGAAGGCGGCCGTACCGTTGGCGCTGGCGTCGTTGCCAAGATCATCAAGTAAGTGCTGTAACTCTTCCGTGCGGCTGCCAACCGGCCGCACGTGAAGTGCCAGAGTGGGGTTGACCGAAATGGCAACCCCAAAGTTGTTCTAGGGGTATAGCTCAACTGGCAGAGCGTCGGTCTCCAAAACCGAAGGTTGGGGGTTCGATTCCCTCTGCCCCTGCCAATTCATCAGCCGCGTAGCGCGAAATAGCGCCACGCGGCTTGTCTCGTTTGGGAAACATGGCCAATCCGAACGTCGAAACCGTTAACACCGCCAGCGGCAAGTGGCTGCTGGTCGTGGCGTTCCTGCTGGTGGTCGCCGGGGTGATCGGTTTTTATCTGCTGGCGCAGCAACCGAGCTACGTCCGTGCCGCTTCGCTGATCGGCGGGCTGGTGCTGGGCGCTGGTGTCGCACTGGTGTCCTCGCCCGGGCAGAGCTTTATCGAGTTCGCCCGTGAGTCGTACCGCGAAGTTCGCAAGGTCGTTTGGCCGACGCGTAAGGAAGCTGGGCAGATGACCGGTCTGGTGTTTGCCTTCGTGGTGATCATGGCCTTGTTCCTGTGGTCTGCGGACAAGCTCATCGAGTGGGTAATCTTCTCGCTCGTGTTGGGCTGGAAATAATCGGGTAAAGCCATGACGGATAACGTAGCGAACGACACGTCCACGGATTCGTCCGCACCGGCCTCGAAGAAGCGCTGGTATGTCGTGCATGCCTACTCGGGCATGGAAAAGAGCGTGCAACGCGCGCTGCAGGAGCGCATTGAGCGCGAAGGTCTGCAACATCTGTTCGGCCAGATTCTGGTGCCGTCGGAAGAGGTGATGGAAAGCAAGAGCGGTCGCAAGACCGTGACTGAGCGCCGCCTTTTCCCGGGCTATGTCTTCGTCGAAATGGAAATGACCGACGAGACCTGGCACTTGGTCAAAAACACGGCCAAGGTAACGGGTTTCATTGGTGGTACGGGCAACCGCCCCTCGCCGATCTCCAAGGGCGAGGTAGACAAGATCATGGCCCAGATCCAGGAAGGGGTCGAGAAGCCGCGTCCCAAGACGCTGTTCGAAGTGGGCGAGATGGTGCGCGTGAAGGAAGGCCCGTTCACCGACTTCAATGGCAACGTCGAGGAAGTGAATTACGAGAAATCGCGCTTGCGCGTTTCCGTGACAATCTTCGGTCGTGCGACACCGGTCGAGCTCGAGTTCGGCCAGGTCGAGAAGGTGTGAAGAATTTGACGCGACGGCGTAAGTCGTTGCGCCAGTCGCCCAGTCCACTGGACTTGGCGGGCAACGGTGGCGTAGCTGCCTGAGCCAACAGAGGAGCGTCAGCCTCGCGCTGATGCGTTACCACTCAATAGGATTGCCATGGTTTCTTAACTGGGCAATCCGGATTGGAGTCAAGATGGCCAAGAAAATTATTGGCTTTATCAAGCTGCAAATTCCGGCTGGTAAAGCAAATCCGTCCCCGCCCGTCGGCCCGGCCCTGGGTCAGCGCGGTCTGAACATCATGGAGTTCTGCAAGGCGTTCAACGCGCAGACCCAAGGTATGGAGCCGGGCTTGCCGGTTCCGGTGGTGATCACCGCCTTCGCCGACAAGAGCTTCACCTTCGTGATGAAGTCGCCGCCGGCGACCGTGCTCATCAAGAAGGCTGCCGGTATCCAGAAGGGTTCCGCCAAGCCGCATACCGACAAGGTCGGCAAGATTACCCGCGCCCAGGCTGAAGAAATCGCCAAGGCAAAGAATGCGGACCTCACCGCTGCTGATCTGGACGCCGCTGTGCGTACGATCGCCGGTAGCGCCCGTTCGATGGGTATCACGGTGGAGGGCCTGTAATCATGGCAAAGATTTCGAAGCGCGTGGCCGCAAACAAGGCCAAGGTCGAGCGTACCAAGTTCTACCCGATCGACGAAGCTCTGAGCCTCGTTAAGGAATGCGCAAGCGCAAAGTTCGATGAGTCCATCGACGTGGCCGTGCAACTGGGCATCGATGCGAAGAAGTCGGACCAAGTGGTGCGTGGTTCGGTGGTGCTGCCTGCTGGTACCGGTAAGTCGGTGCGCGTGGCCGTGTTCGCCCAAGGCGACAAGGCTGAGCAAGCCAAGGCTGCTGGCGCCGAGATCGTCGGCATGGAAGACCTGGCCGAGCAGATCAAGGCCGGCAACATGGACTTCGACGTCGTGATCGCTTCGCCGGACACGATGCGCGTGGTCGGTACGCTGGGCCAGATCCTGGGTCCGCGCGGCCTGATGCCGAACCCGAAGGTTGGCACCGTGACGCCGGACGTCGCTACGGCCGTGAAGAACGCCAAGGCTGGTCAGGTGCAATTCCGTGTCGACAAGGCCGGTATCATCCACGCCACCATCGGCCGCCGTTCGTTCGAACCGGCTGCGCTGAAGAGCAACCTGGCTGCACTGCTGGACGCGCTGACCAAGGCCAAGCCGGCCTCGAGCAAGGGCGTGTACCTGCGTAAGGTTGCTGTCTCGTCGACGATGGGTGTTGGCGTGCGCGTCGACCAGTCGACGCTGGCTGCCTGATCGCTCTCGATCATTCGCGCTGGGTGGCCCGATAACCATCCCGGCGTTAGCAGTTTTCTCCCGCGTAGCTTCGGCTACGCGACCCCTTGAAGTTTGAGGGAAGGACTTTGGGCAGTGGCAGATGTGCGTGCAAGCGCGCTGATGCCGCTGGTTATCAAAGACCGTTGGCGGTGAAGGGCTCTTCGGAGTCGACACCTTAATCGCTGCGCAATCCGGCAACGGAGCGCACGGCCAACGCAGATGGCGCCCCCGAAGGGAATAAGTGACTTTGGTATTGCCGAAGTGATTTGTGCCAATCGGACGCCGTACTTTTGGACTGACCGAGGTGACCGCAATGCTTGTGGAAGCCGACGTCGTTTTGGAGCTTAACCGTGGCACTCAATCTCGAAGATAAGAAGGCCGTCGTGGCCGAGGTAACGGCGCAAGTCGCCAAGGCCTCGACCATCGTCGTTGCTGAATATCGCGGTATCACGGTTGGCGATCTGACCAAGCTGCGCGCGCAAGCGCGCCAGCAAGGCGTCTACCTGCGTGTTCTGAAGAACACGCTGGCACGCCGCGCTGTTGAAGGCACGCCGTTTGCCGAACTCGCTGAGCAACTGACCGGCCCGCTGATCTACGGTATTTCCGAAGACGCAGTGGCCCCGGCCAAGGTGCTGAACGATTTCGCCAAGGGCAATGACAAGCTGGTGCTGCGCGCCGGTTCGTACGAAGGCAAGGTGCTGGACGCCAATGGCGTGAAGGCCCTGGCTTCGATTCCGAGCCGCGAAGAACTGCTCAGCAAGCTGCTGTTCGTCATGCAGGCGCCGGTGTCGGGCTTTGCCCGCGCCCTGGCTGCTCTGGCCGCAAAGCAAGGCGAAGGCGAGAGCGCAGCAGCCTAATCGGCCGCAGCACCTCGCACAGATCGCACGATCGATACCGAATCACATTCTGGAGTTATTCAAATGGCAATCACCAAAGACGACATCCTCGAAGCCGTTGGCTCGATGTCCGTGATGGAACTGAACGACCTGGTCAAGGCGTTCGAAGAGAAGTTTGGCGTGTCGGCTGCTGCCGTCGCCGTTGCTGGCCCGGCTGGCGCTGGCGCAGCAGCTGCTGCTGAAGAGCAAACCGAATTCACCGTGACGCTGAAGAGCGCCGGCGCGAACAAGGTTGGCGTCATCAAGGCCGTGCGTGAAATCACCGGCCTGGGCCTGAAGGAAGCCAAGGACCTGGTCGATGGCGCACCGAAGCCCGTGAAGGAAGGCGTCGACAAGAAGACCGCCGACGAGCTGGTGAAGAAGCTGGTGGAAGCCGGCGCGGAAGCCGAAGCCAAGTAAGTGCAGGTCTCGCGTGCCGTGCTCGGTACGCGATAGAGGCTGGCAAAGGGAAATTTCCCGGCGCCAGCCTTTTTGCGCTTGTGGGGCCGGAAGTTGAGCGATCCTGCAATCACGCAATAAGTATCGTTGAAGTCTCTTTGGCCGGTTTTTCCGGCAGCCGGCCGAGTCAAGGCCAGCAGAGGCCAAACATCAGTGGCACACTAAGCAGTTCGCAGTCCGCTGATGTTTGTCTTCTGAACCGACTGCAGAAGGCAAGTTTGGTCGGGTACTCCCCCGTCCGTGGCATGGGCCCCATGGGTTCATGTGCGGGGGGCGCGCGCAGTACCGTCAGCCAGAGGTTGGTAGCGGCCAACCGCCAAATCCCGTCACCAGTCGCTGAACACCTCAAGTGCCAGGCGTGATTTACGCCACAAGTCCGTCGCACGCACTTGCGATGATTCGGAGATCCCATGGCGTACAGCTTTACCGAGAAAAAGCGCATTCGCAAGAGTTTCGCGAAGCGCGCAACGGTCCATCAGGTTCCCTTCCTGCTTGCCACCCAGATTCAATCGTATGCTCAGTTCTTGCAGGCCGAGACCGGTCCTTCGCAACGCAAGACCGAAGGCCTGCAGGCTGCATTCAATGCCATCTTCCCCATCGCGTCGCACAATGGTCTGGCGCGCATGGAGTTCGTGTCGTATCACCTGTCCAACCCGCCGTTTGACGTCAAGGAATGTCAGCAGCGCGGTCTGACCTTCCACTCGGCGCTGCGCGCAAAAGTGCGCTTGATCATCAACGACCGCGAGAACCCCACCAAGGTCAAGGAGATCAAGGAGCAGGAAGTCTACATGGGCGAAATTCCGCTCATGACGTCCACCGGTTCGTTCGTGATCAACGGCACGGAACGTGTGATCGTGTCCCAGCTGCACCGTTCGCCGGGCGTGTTCTTCGAGCACGATAAGGGCAAGACGCACAGCTCGGGTAAGCTGCTGTTCTCGGCACGGATCATTCCGTACCGCGGCTCGTGGCTGGACTTCGAATTCGACCCGAAGGACATCCTGTACTTCCGCGTTGACCGCCGCCGCAAGATGCCGGTGACGATCCTGCTGAAGTCGATCGGCCTGACGCCGGAGCAGATCCTGGCGCACTTCTTCGTGTTCGACAACTTCACGCTCAAGAGCGAAGGCGCACTGATGGAATTTGTGCCCGAGCGCCTGCGCGGTGAAGTCGCTCGCTTCGACATTGCCGACAAGAACGGCAAGGTCGTCGTCGAGAAGGACAAGCGCATCAACGCCAAGCACATCCGTGACTTGGACGCTGCCGGCACCAAGCTGATCAGCGTGCCGGAAGACTACCTGCTGGGCCGCGTGCTGGCGAAGAACATCGTCGATCCGGATACCGGTGAAGTCCTGGCCAACGCCAACGACGAGCTGACCGAAGGCGTGCTCGAGAAGCTGCGCGACGCCGACGTGAAGGAAATCCAGACGCTGTACACCAACGATCTGGATCAAGGTCCGTATATCTCGTCGACGCTGCGTACCGACGACACGGCCGACCAGACCGCCGCGCGTATCGCCATCTACCGCATGATGCGTCCTGGCGAGCCGCCGACCGAAGACGCCGTCGAAGCGCTCTTCCAGCGCCTGTTCTACAGCGAAGACTCGTACGACCTGTCGCGCGTGGGCCGCATGAAGGTCAACAGCCGCCTGAATCGCTCGGAAGGTACGGGCCCGATGGTGCTGACCGATGATGACATCCTCGACACGATCAAGCTGCTGGTGAACCTGCGTAACGGCAAGGGCGAAGTGGACGATATCGACCACCTCGGCAACCGTCGCGTGCGTTGCGTCGGCGAACTGGCGGAAAACCAGTTCCGCGCCGGTCTGTCGCGCGTTGAGCGTGCTGTGAAGGAACGTCTGGGCCAGGCCGAGACGGAAAACCTGATGCCGCACGACCTGATCAACTCGAAGCCGATTTCGTCGGCCATTCGCGAGTTCTTCGGTTCGTCGCAGCTGTCGCAGTTCATGGACCAGACCAACCCGCTGTCGGAAGTCACGCACAAGCGTCGTATTTCGGCACTGGGCCCGGGCGGTCTGACGCGCGAGCGCGCGGGCTTTGAAGTCCGTGACGTGCACCCGACCCACTATGGCCGCGTGTGCCCGATCGAAACGCCGGAAGGTCCGAACATTGGTCTGATCAACTCGCTGGCGCTGTACGCACAGCTGAACGATTACGGCTTCCTGGAAACGCCGTATCGCAAGGTTGAGAACGGCAAGCTGACCGATCAGGTCGACTACCTGTCGGCCATCGAAGAAGGCAAGTACGTGGTGGCGCAGGCCAACGCGACGGTGGACAAGGACGGCAACCTGATTGACGAACTGGTCTCCGCACGTGAAGGCAGCGAGCGTGAAACCCGTATGGTCACGCCGGATCGTGTGCAGTACATCGACGTGGCGCCGTCGCAGATCGTGTCGGCTGCAGCTTCGCTGGTGCCGTTCCTCGAGCACGATGATGCAAACCGTGCACTGATGGGCGCAAACATGCAGCGTCAGGCCGTGCCTTGCCTGCGTGCGGACAAGCCGCTGGTGGGTACCGGCGTTGAGCGCACCGTGGCAGTGGACTCGGGTACGGCTGTGCAGGCCACCCGTGGCGGCGTGGTTGACTACGTTGACGCGAACCGCGTGGTGATCCGCGTGAACGATGCGGAAGCCGTGGCTGGTGAAGTCGGCGTCGACATCTACAACCTGATCAAGTACACGCGTTCGAACCAGAACACGAACATCAACCAGCGTCCGATGGTCAAGGTGGGCGATATCGTTGCCCGCGGCGACGTGATCGCTGACGGTGCCTCGACCGACATGGGCGAGCTCGCGCTCGGCCAGAACATGCTGGTCGCGTTCATGCCCTGGAACGGCTACAACTTCGAGGATTCGATCCTGATCTCGGAGCGTGTGGTTGCAGAAGACCGCTACACCTCGATCCACATCGAGGAACTGTCGGTCGTTGCTCGCGACACCAAGCTCGGACCGGAAGAAATCACACGCGACATCTCGAACCTGGCTGAAGCCCAACTGGCGCGCCTGGACGAGTCGGGCATCACGTACATCGGCGCAGAAGTGGAAGCCGGCGACGTGATGGTCGGCAAGGTCACGCCGAAGGGCGAGACCCAGCTGACGCCGGAAGAGAAGCTGCTGCGTGCGATCTTCGGTGAGAAGGCGTCCGACGTGAAGGACACCTCGCTGCGCGTGCCGTCGGGCATGAGCGGTACCGTGATCGACGTGCAGGTCTTCACGCGTGAGGGCGTGACGCGCGACAAGCGTGCCCAGTCGATCATCGACGAAGAGCTGAAGCGTTATCGCCTGGACCTGAACGACCAGCTGCGTATCGTGGAAGGCGATGCCTTCCAGCGTCTGGAGCGTCTGCTGGTGGGCAAGGTTGCCAATGGCGGTCCGAAGAAGCTGGCCAAGGGCACTGTGCTCACGAAGGAATACCTGGCCGATCTCGACAAGTGGCACTGGTTCGACATCCGTCCGTCGGATGACGATGTCGCCACCCAGCTCGAAGCCGTGAAGGAAGCCATCGAGCAGAAGCGCCACGACTTCGACCTCGCGTTCGAAGAGAAGCGCAAGAAGCTCACGCAAGGCGACGAACTGCCGCCGGGCGTGATCAAGATGGTCAAGGTGTACCTGGCCGTGAAGCGTCGCCTGCAGCCTGGCGACAAGATGGCAGGTCGTCACGGTAACAAGGGTGTCGTGTCGAAGATCACCCCGATCGAAGACATGCCGTACATGGCTGACGGTACGCCGGCAGACATCGTGCTGAACCCGCTGGGTGTGCCTTCGCGGATGAACGTGGGTCAGATTCTCGAAACCCACTTGGGCTGGGCCGCGCGCGGTCTGGGCGAGCGCATCGGCAACATGCTCAAGGCGCAGGCCAAGGCCGCAGAGGTGCGCAAGCTGCTGGGTCAGATCTACAACGAAAGCGGCAAGGTTGAAGATCTGGACAGCCTGTCCGACGCCGAGATCCTGGAGCTGGCAGAGAACCTGAAGAAGGGCGTGCCGTTCGCGACGCCGGTGTTCGATGGTGCGCATGAGGACGAAATCCGCCGCATGCTGGACCTCGCGTATCCGGAAGAGATCGCGAAGGAGAAGGGCCTGACCGCTTCCAAGCAGCAGGTCACGCTGTTCGACGGCCGCACCGGTGAAGCCTTCGAGCGTCCGGTCACGCTGGGCGTGATGCACATGCTGAAGCTGCACCACTTGGTCGACGACAAGATGCACGCACGTTCGACCGGTCCGTACTCGCTGGTGACGCAGCAGCCCCTGGGCGGTAAGGCCCAGTTCGGTGGCCAGCGTTTCGGTGAAATGGAAGTGTGGGCGCTGGAGGCTTACGGCGCGTCCTACGTGCTGCAGGAAATGCTGACCGTGAAGTCGGATGACGTGAACGGCCGGACCAAGGTGTACGAGAACATCGTCAAGGGCGAGCACTCGATCGATGCCGGCATGCCGGAATCGTTCAACGTGCTGGTGAAGGAAATCCGCTCGCTGGGTATCGACATCGACCTCGAGCGCAACTAAGCGCCGATGCGATGGGAGCGTGGCCGGAATATCGCCACGCTCCGGTAACAGCAAGCAGCCATTGACGAAGATTTAGGGTCGGTGCCTTAGCAGCTGTCGTTGCTCTGGGGCACCAGCCTCAAACTCAAGGAGTTTGGAATGAAAGCATTGCTCGACCTATTCCGCCAGGTACAGCAAGAAGAGCAGTTTGACGCGATCAAGATTGGCCTCGCGTCGCCTGAGAAAATCCGTTCGTGGTCGTACGGCGAAGTCAAGAAGCCCGAGACCATCAACTACCGTACGTTCAAGCCCGAGCGTGATGGCTTGTTCTGCGCCAAGATCTTCGGCCCGATCAAGGACTACGAGTGCCTGTGCGGCAAGTACAAGCGCCTGAAGCACCGTGGCGTGATCTGCGAGAAGTGCGGCGTTGAAGTGACGCTGGCCAAGGTGCGCCGTGAGCGCATGGGCCACATCGAACTGGCTGCGCCGACCGCGCACATCTGGTTCCTGAAGTCGCTGCCGTCGCGTCTGGGCATGGTGCTCGACATGACGCTGCGCGACATCGAGCGCGTGCTGTACTTCGAAGCATTTGTCGTGGTTGAGCCGGGCATGACTGCGCTCAAGAAGAGCCAGATCATGTCGGAAGACGACTACCTGGCCAAGTGCGACGAGTACGGCGAGGGCGAATTCGTCGCCATGATGGGCGCCGAAGGCATTCGCGAGCTGCTGCGCGGCATCGACATCGAGAAGCAGATCGAGACGATCCGCGCCGAACTGCAAGCCACGGGTTCGGAAGCCAAGATCAAGAAGTTTGCCAAGCGCCTGAAGGTGCTCGAGGCCTTCCAACGTTCGGGCATCAAGCCGGACTGGATGATCCTCGAAGTGCTGCCGGTGCTGCCGCCCGAACTGCGTCCGCTGGTGCCGCTGGACGGTGGCCGTTTCGCCACGTCGGACCTGAACGACCTGTATCGCCGCGTGATCAACCGGAACAACCGTCTGAAGCGTCTGCTCGAGCTGAAGGCGCCGGAGATCATCGTGCGCAACGAAAAGCGCATGCTGCAGGAAGCCGTGGATTCGCTGCTGGACAACGGCCGTCGCGGCAAGGCGATGACTGGCGCCAACAAGCGTCCGCTGAAGTCGCTGGCAGAAATGATCAAGGGTAAGGGCGGCCGTTTCCGTCAGAACCTGTTGGGCAAGCGCGTGGACTACTCGGGCCGTTCGGTCATCGTGGTGGGCCCGACGCTCAAGCTGCACCAGTGCGGCCTGCCCAAGCTGATGGCGCTCGAACTCTTCAAGCCTTTCATCTTCCACAAGCTGGAAACGATGGGCATCGCCACCACCATCAAGGCGGCGAAGAAGGAAGTGGAAAGCCAGACGCCGGTGGTGTGGGACATCCTGGAAGATGTCATCCGCGAACACCCGGTGATGCTGAACCGCGCACCGACGCTGCACCGTCTGGGTATTCAGGCGTTTGAGCCGGTGCTGATCGAAGGCAAGGCCATCCAGCTGCACCCGCTGGTTTGCGCGGCGTTCAACGCCGACTTCGACGGTGACCAGATGGCTGTTCACGTTCCGCTGTCGCTCGAAGCGCAGATGGAAGCGCGCACGCTGATGCTGGCGTCGAACAACGTGCTGTTCCCGGCCAACGGCGATCCGTCGATCGTGCCGTCGCAAGACGTGGTGCTGGGTCTGTACTACACGACCCGCGACAAGATCAACGGCCGCGGTGAAGGCATGACGTTCGCCGACATCTCGGAAGTGATCCGCGCGTACGAGAACAAGGAAGTCGAACTGGCTTCGCGCGTGAACGTGCGGATTACCGAGTACGACCTGGTGAACCCGGAAGCCGACGGCGACGCCCGCTTCGCACCGAAGATCACGCTGCAGGCCACCACGGTCGGCCGCGCGATCCTGTCGGAGATCCTGCCGAAGGGTCTGCCGTTCTCGGTGCTGAACAAGCCGCTGAAGAAGAAGGAAATCTCGCGCCTGATCAACACGGCATTCCGCAAGTGCGGTCTGCGCGAAACGGTGATCTTCGCCGACAAGCTGCTGCAGTCGGGCTTCCGCCTGGCAACGCGCGCTGGTATCTCGATCGCCATCGACGACATGCTGGTGCCGCCGGCCAAGGAGAAGATCATCTCCGAGGCAGCTGCCAAGGTGAAGGAATACGACAAGCAGTACATGTCGGGTCTGGTGACGGACCAGGAGCGGTACAACAACGTCGTGGACATCTGGGGCGCCGCTGGTGACCAGGTGGGCAAGGCGATGATGGAGCAGCTCCAGACCGAAGACGTGGTCGATCGCCACGGCAAGACCGTCAAGCAAGAGTCGTTCAACTCCATCTACATGATGGCCGACTCGGGCGCACGGGGTTCTGCCGCGCAGATCCGTCAGCTGGCAGGTATGCGTGGCCTGATGGCCAAGCCGGACGGCTCGATTATTGAGACGCCGATTACCGCAAACTTCCGCGAAGGCCTGAACGTTCTGCAGTACTTCATCTCGACCCACGGTGCACGTAAGGGTCTGGCTGATACGGCACTGAAGACCGCAAACTCTGGTTACCTGACCCGCCGTCTGGTCGACGTGACGCAGGATCTGGTCGTGGTGGAAGACGATTGCGGCACCACCAACGGCGTGCAGATGAAGGCTCTGGTGGAAGGCGGTGAAGTGATCGAAGCTCTGCGCGACCGTATCCTGGGCCGCGTGGTCATTGGCGATGTGGTGAACCCGGAAACGCAGGAAACCGCGATCGAATCCGGCACGCTGCTGGACGAAGACCTCGTTGAGCTGATCGATTCGATCGGCGTGGACGAAGTCAAGGTCCGCACGCCGCTGACCTGCGACACGCGCTACGGCCTGTGCGCCAAGTGCTACGGCCGCGACCTCGGCCGCGGTGTGCTGGTGAACTCGGGTGAAGCAGTGGGTGTGATCGCTGCGCAGTCGATCGGTGAGCCGGGCACGCAGCTGACGATGCGCACGTTCCACATCGGTGGTGCGGCATCGCGTGCGGCAGTGGCATCGAGCGTGGAAGCGAAGGCAACCGGTATCGTGCGTTTCACGGCGACGATGCGTTACGTCACCAACGCGAAGGGCGAGCAGATCGTCATCTCGCGTTCGGGCGAAGCGCTGATCACCGACGACCATGGCCGCGAGCGCGAGCGCCACAAGATCACGTACGGCGCGACGCTGCTGGTGCAGGATGGCCAGTCCATCAAGGCCGGCACGCAGCTCGCCACGTGGGATCCGCTGACGCGTCCGATCATCTCGGAGTACTCGGGCACCATCAAGTTCGAGAACGTCGAAGAAGGCGTGACCGTTGCCAAGCAGATGGACGAAGTGACCGGTCTGTCGACGCTGGTGGTGATCGACGCGAAGCGCCGCACCGCTGCATCGAAGGGCATCCGTCCGCAGGTGAAGCTGCTCGACTCGTCGGGCGCCGAAGTGAAGATCCCGGGCACGGATCACTCCGTGACCATCGGCTTCCAGGTGGGCGCGCTGATTACCGTGAAGGACGGTCAGCAAGTGCACGTGGGTGAAGTGCTGGCACGTATCCCGACCGAATCGCAGAAGACGCGTGACATTACCGGTGGTCTGCCGCGTGTGGCCGAACTGTTCGAAGCCCGTTCGCCGAAGGACGCTGCCGTGCTGGCAGAAGTCACCGGTACGACTTCGTTCGGTAAGGACACCAAGGGCAAGCAGCGCCTGGTGATTACGGACCTCGACGGCAATGCCCACGAGTTCCTGATCGCCAAGGAAAAGCAGGTGCTGGTGCACGACGGCCAGGTGGTCAACAAGGGCGAAATGATCGTCGAAGGCCCGGCCGACCCGCACGACATCCTGCGTCTGAAGGGCGTGGAAGAGCTGGCAACGTACATCGTCGACGAAGTGCAGGACGTGTACCGTCTGCAGGGCGTGAAGATCAACGACAAGCACATCGAAGTGATTGTTCGTCAGATGCTGCGCCGCGTGCAGATCGCCGATGTGGGCGACACCCGCTTCATCCCGGGTGAACAGGTGGAGCGTTCGGACCTGCTCGACGAGAACGACAAGGTGATCGCGCTGGGCAAGCGTCCGGCGACTTACGAGAACCTGCTGCTGGGTATTACCAAGGCATCGTTGTCGACCGACAGCTTCATCTCGGCGGCGTCGTTCCAGGAAACCACGCGCGTGCTGACCGAAGCCGCCATCATGGGCAAGGTCGACGACCTGCGTGGTCTGAAGGAAAACGTCATCGTCGGCCGTCTGATCCCGGCCGGTACCGGTCTGGCTTACCACCGTGCCCGCAAGGCCAAGGAAGCCGCCGACCGCGACCGCGCCGCAGCGATTGCCGAAGAAGAAGCCGCTTCGATCTTCGAGACGCCTGTCGTCCAGCAAGAGGAAGGCGGCGCCGCCTGACGTTAGGCAGCGTCCTTCGCATCAAAAGCCCGGCCCCCTTGTGGGGTGCCGGGCTTTTTTTTTGCCTGCTCGCCGCGTGCAGACGCACGGCAACACTGGCATGGGACGGTTCCGATTTTCTCGAAACGTTAACCTGTCTTAACATCGCAACGGCTATGATCTCGCGGTTACAGACCGGCACTTTTTACAAGCCGCCGGCCCTCTCCAGTCTTGCCGCAGATTCCTCCATGAAGCTCACACGCAAGCAGATCGCCGTTGGCGCGGTCGCCCTGGTCGTTGCCGGCGCGGCGGTGGTGCAGATGGTCTGGCACCCCTTTAGCCGCGCACGCGCGCTGCACGCCCGCCAGGTCCAGCTCGACCTGACTTACCCCGACGCCCTGATCGACAGTCAGAGCCTGTCGCAACTGCCGCGCGACGTGCTGCGCGTGCCGCTGCTGCGCGATGTGCTGACCGAAGATTTCGTCGCCTACTACGAGGGCAACGAAGACCGCCTCTCGGTAGCTGGCGCGCTGCGTCGCCTCGCTTACGAACAGAAGCTCGACCTGGCCGAGACGGTGCTCAAGCACGTGTTTGACGAGCCCGCCCGCGTGATGCTGTGGCGCGGCCCGGACGACAAGCTGCGCTACTGGGTGCTCTCGATGCAGCGCAACGGTCTGGCCAAGGCGCTGGAAGCCCTCGCCACCGTGGCGACCAGCGATACGCAGCTCACCAAGGTGGCCGATGCGCTGGGCGATTCCGGCGCGCCGGTCTATGCGTTGCGGCTCTCGGCCACGCGCTCGATCCTGATCGCCAGCAAGGGCGATCGGCTGATCGCGCTGTCCGAGCCGGGCATCCTGCTGGACAAGGATGGCAAGCCGATCTCCAAGCAAGCTGGCGCGCTGGCCGCGCTGCTGTCGGACGACGCCGGCAAGCGCAACGTGCAGGGCACGGCCTACGCGCTGCCCGCACAGGAGCCGACGGGCCACCACGTTGTGGTGAGCGCCAACTACCTCTCGTTTGGTTATCAGCAGTACTTCCCAGGCATCGAGGCATTGCGCTTCGACTTTGCCGCGGGGACGTCCGGCAACGGCTGGCAGAGCGCCGCGCTCATCGACCCGGGCCACCTGACCGGCAAATGGGATAACGCCGGCCTGTGGCGTGCGCTGCCGGCGGATCCGGCCGCCTGTGCCACGCTGCCCGTCGACTGGAAGGCCGCCGGCACCTTGCTGCGTAACGTGGCGGGCGACGCCAAGGACGTCAGCGAAGCTGCCGCGCATGTTGGTGATGCGTTTGCTGGCCCGGCCGCCGCGTGCTGGTACGGCAAGTCGTCGTTGGTGGCGCCGCTGTTCGTGGCGAAGCTGTCGTCGGCCTCGCAGGCTGAGGCGGTCAAGCCGGCGTTGGCTGCGCTGTTCGGCCAGATCATCGGTTCGTACGAATCCAAGGCACAGGCGGACGACAAGTCCGGCCCCTACAAGCGCCTGCCGGTGACGACGCGCCCGGGCCCGGCCAACGCCACGCTGTGGCAGCGCCCGGTGAGCGCGCGCTATGGCACCGCGAAATCGGCCGAGGCACCGTTCGGCGCGCAGCTGTCGTGGGAGCGTTACTTCCCGGTCACGCTGGCGATTGCGGGTGACGTGGTGGTGTTCTCGCCCGATGCGCGTCTCGTCGACGATGCACTGGCCGTGCTCGCCAAGCGCTTCCCGGCGGTGGCTGACAGCCTGCCGCGCGACAAGACCGAACGCATTGTCCTGACGATGACGCCCGCATCGCTTGCGCCGCTCGTCCGCCGCGAAGCGGGTGCCGCGCTGCCCGCCGACCAGGAAGCCGTGTTCCTGAACGCCGCGCAAACGCACTTGTTCCCGAAGCTCAAGGCGCTGTCGCGCTATGCGCCGGTGTCGCTGGCGCTCGATGGCGGGGTGCCATCGTCGCGTGGCTGGGTGCCGGTGACGTGGCTGTCGAGCGGCCGCGGTTTGCCCGCCGGTGGCGACGGTACGGCTGCGCCGGCCGATACGGCTGAAGCACCTGCCGCGTCAGCTGCATCTGCTGCGCCTGCCGAGGTGCCAGCTACCGAGGCGGCCGCTCCCGTTCCCGCAGACAGCGCAAGCACGCAATGACACCGCGCGCCTCGGCCGCCGTGCTGAGCCGCCGCCGCTGGCTGGCGGTGGCCGGCGGCTGCCTGCTCGCTCAGACGTTTGCCGGCTCGGCCCATGCGTTGTCCGGCTGGGCCGATGCCGCACCGGCCGATCCCGATGCGCTCACGCCCGATCAATCGAGCGTGTTCCGCGCGTGGTTTGTGCGCATCGTCAACGAGCAGCTCCGCCAGGGCCCGACGCCGCGCTGGACGCACCGCGACTGCGCTGGCCTCGTGCGTTTTGCCGCCGGCGAGGCATTGCGCCCGCACGACGCCCGCTGGCTGCGCGCCAACGGCATGCGCGATGCGGAATCCGCACGGCAACTGCCGCCCGAGTTGAACCTCACGCCCGCCCAGCGCACGCTCACGCAGCGTTGGGCACGCATTGACGGCAGCACCGGCGCGTATGTCTCCGCGCTCGGGCTGATCCAGCAGAACAGCCGTTTCATCGCCAAGGACGTGAATCAAGCGCTCCCCGGCGATCTGCTCTTCTTCGATCAAGGCGACGACCAGCATCTGATGATCTGGATGGATCGCTACATCGCTTACCACACCGGCACCGTCACCCGCACCGACAACGGTTTGCGCGCGGTCCCGGTCTCTGAACTGATGCAATGGAAAGACTCGCGCTGGCAGCCGCAGAGCGGCAATCCCAACTTCATCGGCGTGTTTCGTCTGGCCTTTTTGACACGGTAAAAAACATGATGCGCAACCGCTGGCGTTCGTTCAATCTGGTCGCAGCCGTCTGCCTGACGGTGCTGGCATGGGTCGGCCATGCACAGGCCGCCGACGCACCGGAAAAGCCGAATCCCACTTTCGCAGATGCCCCCCCCAGCGGCTACGAGCAATTCAAGGGCCAGCCGTTCTTCCTGCTGTCGGACGCGAGTTACGGCACTGACCAGGAAGCGATGGTGCGCCTGGAAGCGCCAGGGCGTGAGTACAAGGACGAGCTCTCCCGCTACGGCGGCGCGGACATCCTCGTCTACCGCGTGCCGCAGCCGCTCGAATTCCTGAAGGCGCAGAAGAACCTGCACCGCATCGACGTGAAGGCGAACTACACGGGCGAAGGCCTGGCCAACACGCTGGCGTATCTGTGGGACAACTGGACGCGCCAGGCCCGCCGCACCTGGCAGCGCGTGCTCTCGTTCGCCACGCGCAGCAAGGCCGTGGAGACCGCGCCGCAGTTCAGCATGGGCGACCAGATGACTGCGCCCACGCGTTTCTCCAACAACCCGCAGTACGCGCCGCTCAAGGGCTATGAACTGCTCGGCCGTTTCCGCTACCCAATCTGGGATGCCAAGCCGATCGCGCCGCCCAAGGACGTGAAGCTCGAAGGCAGCAGCAGCGAGTGGATGCCGCAGAACGTCGGCAACGTGATGATTCCGGTCGGCAAGCTGCCGGCGGGTTTGTACATCGTGGAAGCGGTGATCGGTGCGTACCGTGCGCACACGCTGCTGTTCGTGTCGGACACCGTGGCCGTCACCAAGGGCACCTCGCAAGGGATGATGGTATGGACGGCCGAGCGCAAGAGCGGCAAGCCGGTGAGCGGTTCGTCCGTGAGCTGGACCGACGGCGTGGGTGTGCTCGCCTCCAGCACCACCGATAGCGACGGCACGGCGGATCTG
>NZ_JAELUI010000711.1 GCF_016429285.1 Ralstonia sp. ASV6 | reverse complement strand
GCACGGGCGGCCAGCACAGACACCTCGTACGCCAGCGGCAGCATCTTCTCCAGCACGCACGGCACGTGCTGCATGGCACCCCAGGCGGCGCGCAGTTCTTCAATCGTCGAGACGCGCGCTTGCCCCTGTCTCTTATACACATCTCCGAGCCCACGAGACATGGCGCCTGATCGCGTATGCCGTCTTCTGCTTGAAAAGGGGGGGGGGGGGGGGGGGGGGGGGGGGGGGGGGGGGGGGGGGGGGGGGGGGG
>NZ_JAELUI010000120.1 GCF_016429285.1 Ralstonia sp. ASV6 | reverse complement strand
ATGATAGGCAGCGCGTTCGTCGCGGTCCAAGGCGAGACGTGCATCACGCCGCATGCTCACGATTGGGATGCTTGGGTCCGCGACCAGTGGGACGGCCGCCCCGGACCAACAGGGCTCTCCACAAGGAGAAAACCCAGTGAGTAAGGAAGAACTGCAAAGCTTGCTCATGCACCAAGAGGCGATGCGGATGGTTCGCGCCGATCCGGCACTGGAGGCTCGGGCGCTGGAGATCCTGGAGTGCGGGGATACGGTGGCCGCCATTAGCTCCAAGCCGCTGCGCGATGAATGGAAGCGCATTATTGCCGAGCGCGATTGGAAGCTGGCCCTGGAAGAGTCCGACCGTGGCCAGCAACTGCGCCAAGCCTCTCCCATGGCGATCCTGCTGCCCGAACAGGTCAGGCTCGGCATCATCCAGTCCGCGCGCGCCGTGCATGCCTCCAAAGGCCCACGCAGCCCGTGGAAGACGCGCTTTTTTGTCGATACTGAGTTCACCGACTTTATCGATTGCCAACTCATCAGCATAGCTGTCGTGGGTGAAGACGGTCGGGAGTTCTACGGCGAGCGTGCAGACTTCGAGCTGTCCGCGTGCAGCGAGTTCGTGCGGGCGGCTGTGCTGCCACAGCTCGGCCAGTTTCCCGGCCGCTCGATGCCGGCCGCGCAGTTGCGCGACGAGCTAATGGCGTGGCTGCTCGCCGTGCCGGCAAAGCCCAAGCGGGTATTGTGCTTCGACTACCAAGGCGACTACGACCTGGTGCTCGATCTGCTCGATGCCCAGATTCCCTCTGGCTGGAAATGTGAGCACGTGGGCGGCCAGCTTGATATGGAGCGGCTAGAAACGTACTTCCGTGAGCACGGTGGCCGGCATCACGCATTGCACGATGCGCGCGCCAACGCCTTCGCTTTTCGCTGACGACTGCACCGGGCTCTAAAGGAAAAGAGGCTTGCCGAGTTTTTGGCGCCATAGCGCCTCTTCTATGGCAGTCCCCTCCCACCAGAAGGCCTCAAGGCGGCTCTCCTCAGTCACCGGCCACGCAGCACTTTCAACTGCTGTAGAGGCGCCCACCCGCATCGCCACCACACCTCGTTGGTTCGCCCCACGAACTCCGGATCTTGGTCGCAGCGCACCTGCTTTTCTTAGCCGGCCATGTCATTGCCCTCGGATATATGATCCGATTGTCTCGCACGCAGGCACTAGCACGCCGTGTCGACGCACTCAGTCGGACTCACCCCGATGCCACTCAGGGAGTTCAGGAAATGCGCGACGCTGAGAGATTCGGGCATTGGCGCGCAACAGCGCCTTCATCTCAGGGGTAACTACCCGTCTCCGCTGAGAACGGCGAATCACCACCTTGGGTGGTTTGGCGTCCACCACGGTTGGCTTAGCCCCATTTGTCAAGCTCATCTCGACCCCTTGAATGTACCCAGTCTAGTGCCTTTCGCGACGCGGCGATGCGCGACGACCAGACCCCATTTTCGGACCTTGCCACAGGCGGCCGAATCCAAGCGTAACTACGGTAGCGCATTCCGGCTCGCCCGAACAAAAATGCAGCGACGGGCGCGTCTGCGCCACACTCAGCGTGACCACTTAGTCGGCCAGCTACATTGGGCATTCCAGATACAACGAGAGGCATTCCATGAGCACCAAAGCGACCCTCGCCAATAACCCATCCGAAAACGACGAACTGGCGTGGCACCTCTACGAGGAAGTATTCGAGGCGGGTGTCATATACCTAGAGCTTTGCGGGGTTAGCGCGGTATTGAGTACACGCGAGCAAGGCGGCGCCGATGTGGTTTTGCGCCTGCCGATCGAAACGGCGAAACAACTTGGGCTGCATACGATTGTGTCACCCGAGCGATGGGCGCGAGCCTGCGACAGCAAGAAATAACTCTGTGCGTTTCCTCTTTGGTTGGTGCTCCCGTGACCGGCCAGTTGCGACGGATCGTCATCAGGGAACACTCTTCGTGTGCGAAATCTCAGCGTTTTCGGGCCCCAACCCGGCAAAACCGAGCTGCGTCCGATAATCGGCTAGTAGCGTTTGCTGAGTTTCGAGACGTGCCGCCAGCTTGGCCAGTTCCCCAGCCATCTGCTCGCGCTCCAAGCGCATGGCCGTGAGTTCTTCTGCTTGCACCTGCATCGCCGCGCGCAGGGCGTCGCGCTCCGCTTCCGTCCGCACCTGATCTGCTCGCACGTGGATCAGTTCAGTCTGCACCTGTTCGCCCCGCGCCTCCAGTTCACGGACGCGCTTGGTCGCGGCGCTGGCTTCGGCAACCAGCCTTGCACCGTCCTTGTTCAACTGCGTGATCTCGCCCTGCTTGACGATTAAAGCCTGGTTGCCCTGCCGGATCTCCGCCTGCAGCTGTTGAACCTGGTGCTCGTGTCGGTGGGTTTCCTGGTCGCGCTGTTCCTTGCTGGCGTTGCGGAAGTGCTCCAATGCCTGGTGCGCGTGCTGCAGCTTCTCCTCCAACGAGCGCCGGAAGCCGTCGTATTCGGCTCGTTGTTCCGTTAGGTCTCGTACCTGCTGGGCCAGCCGCTCGCCCTCCAGTGCTCGCCTTTGCAGCTCGGCCTGCGTGTCACTGTGTGCGGCTCGCGTGGCGGCAAGGGTCATAAGTGTGTCAGCCAACTCGGCACGAACCGCGCTGAGATCCGCGACCAGCTTGGCGGCTTCTACTTGGGCTTCCTGTCGCTGGGACGCCACTGTGGCGGCTTGCTGGTCCACCACGGCCTGCGCTTCTTCATGCAGGCGCGCCGCCAGCCGGCTCACCAGATCCAAGATCGCATCGGAGGTGGAGCCGGTGCGGGTGAGCGCCGTACCCTCTTCCTCTTCCAGCTCTTTCAGATAACGGTGGATGGTGGTTTTCGAGCCCGTATTGCCAAGGGCGATACGTATCGCATCGATTGACGGGTGCTGTCCCTGTGCCAAAAGCGAATCGCGAGCGCGTTTAACATCCAGGCGGCTCAGTCCAGCGCGGGCCACGGCTCTCCTACAATTTCGTACCGTATTACGTACCATGTATATACGTACCAGTACAAGCAGTCAAGCAGGTAGGCCGGTGTCGGAATCTAACGCGTGATAATGGCGAATTATCATGTGTGATGGACTTTTGAAAGTCCACTATCCCGATAGATCGGTACAAGCTCCCATAAGAACTCCACTCGCGTGCGCGGGCGTATCTGCTCAGTACAATCGAACCACTTGCCTGCTCCGCCTAGCCCACCCCGGGCAACGCACAAAGCGGGTGCCTCGATGCCCCACTATGGAACGCTTTACGATCTCTCTGGACGATGCGCTGGCCGCCGAGTTTGACCGGCTGATGGCAGAGCACGGTTACGCCAACCGCTCGGAAGCCGTGCGCGACCTCCTGCGCGTGCACCTGGACCGCTGGCGAGAATCGCACAACGAAGATGGCCCCTGCGTGGCCAACCTGTCGTACATCTACAACCACCACGAGCGTGAGTTGGCTGAGCGGCTGACGCGCATCCAGCACGCCCACCACGGCCTGACGGTGTCCACCATGCACGCGCATCTGGATGATGAGCACTGCATCGAGACCGTCATCCTGCGTGGGCCTGCCAGTGCCGTGCGCCGTCTGGCCGATGCCATCAGCAGCGAGCGCGGCGTCAAGCAAGGCCAGCTCAACCTGATCATGACCTCGGGCACCCCGGACGACCACGGGCACCACCACCATCACCCGCATTGAGCCCATCACTGGCAAGCATGTGACGCCAAACTTGCATGTTGGTATGAAGTTTGCATAAATCTTCATACACAAATATCAAGCGTCAGGGAGTGGGTGGATGCGTGCGAGTCAGGCGTGGTCGATCGGAGCGCTGTGGGGGCTGGGCTATGCCCTGGTGCATTCAGGTGCTGCCCATGCGGGCGGCATGCAACAGCCCGAGGTGCAATTGGAGGCCACCACCGTCAGCGGCTCTGCAGCCACCGCTACGGCCACAGGTGAGGCGGCCAACCAGGGCTACGTGCCGCGCGCCCAACTGGAGAACCGGCCCCTGCTGCGACCGGGCGAACTGCTGGAGACGGTACCAGGCCTGATCGTCACCCAGCACAGCGGCGACGGCAAAGCCAACCAGTACTTCCTGCGCGGCTTCAACCTCGACCACGGCACAGACCTGGCCACCACCGTGGCCGGCATGCCGGTCAACATGCGCACGAACGCGCATGGTCAGGGCTACACCGATCTCAACTTCGTCATCCCCGAGCTGGTCAGCGGCATTGCCTATAAGAAAGGCACTTACTTTGCGGAAGAAGGCGACTTTTCCGCTGCCGGCGCGGTACGCATCGACTATGTCGACCGCCTGCCGCAGGGTATTGCGCAGTTCGAACTGGGTGAGCACAACTACCGGCGCGGCCTGCTGGTCAACGCCAACACCGTCGGCCCCGGCACGCTGCTTTACGGCTTCGAGTGGCTGGGCGAGAACGGCCCGTGGACGGTGCCCGAGGGCGTGCACAAGCTCAACGGTGTGCTGCGCTACACCGTACCGCTGGGCGGCGGCGAGCGTGTAAGCATCACCGGCATGGCGTACAAGAACGCGTGGCAGTCGACGGACCAAGTGCCGCTGCGCGCCATCAACGAAGGACTCATCTCGCGCTTTGGCGCCATCGACCCGACCGATGGCGGGGCCGCCTCGCGCTACAGCCTGTCGGTCGACTGGTTGCGCCCCCTAGCCGACGGACAGCTCAAGGCCAATGCGTACGTCATCAAGAGCCGATTGCAGCTGTTCTCCGACTTCACCTATGCGCTCAACAACCCCGTGCAGGGAGACCAGTTCGAGCAGTTCGAGAACCGGGTCACCACGGGTGTGAATGCGTCACGCACGTGGCTGGGGACATTGGCAGGGCGCGAGAGCGAAACCGAGTTCGGCTCGCAAACTCGGTTTGACCGGCTCGACCCGATCAGCCTCAGCAACACGGAGGCACGCCAGCCCTACGCACTGGTGCGCAGCGACACCGTGAACGAAACCAGCACCGCGCTCTACCTGCGCAACAGCACGCAGTGGCTCCCGTGGTTACGCACCATTGCTGGCGTGCGGGCAGACCAGTTTTGGTACAACGTGGCCAGCAGCAACCCGCTCAATTCGGGTAGCGGGTCTGACCACATCGTCAGCCCCAAGCTAAGCGTGGTGCTGTCGCCCACGGCGCGCACCGATGTGTTCATGAACTGGGGCCGGGGTTATCACAGCAACGACGTGCGCGGCGCGACCACCACCGTCGACCCCGTGAGCGGAGACCCTGTGCAGAAGGTGTCAGTGCTGGTACCCGCCACCGGCTACGAGATCGGCGTGCGCACGCGAGAGCTCGCACCCAACCTGCAGCTTTCCGCATCGTTGTGGCGGCTGGACATTGGCTCCGAGCTTGTCTTCTCGGGCGACACGGGCACCACTGAGCCAAGCCGGCCCAGCCGCCGCACTGGCGTGGAATTGGCCGCGTACTACACACCGCTGCCGGAGCTGATCCTGGATGCGGATGCGGCTTTCTCGCGCGCCCGCTTTCGCGACAGCAATCCGGTAGGCGACTACATTCCCGAAGCCATCCAGACCACCGCATCGGCCGGCGTCTCGTGGGCGCACGAACGCTGGACACTGGGCGCGCGCCTGCGCTACTTCGGCCCACGCCCGCTGGTGGAAGACAACAGCGTACGTTCTGCATCGTCGTTCCTGGTCAACCTCAAGCTCGGCTACCGGGTGCAGAAGAACGTGCGCGTGTTTGTTGAGGTGCTGAACGCGCTCAACAAGAAAGTGAACGACATCGACTATTACTATGCCTCTTTGCTCAAGGGCGAAGCATCACCGCTGGATGCCAATGGCGTGGCCACAGGCATCAATGACCACCACATCCACCCGGCCGAGCCCCGCACGCTGCGTGCAGGTATTGTCTGGAATTTTTAGGCAGGAAGATCGCAGCAACGCCGTCTCATGAACGCGAGCACATGGCACGCGTGAACGCGCTGACTCAAATACGGCCAACAGGCTATTGCCCCACACCATATGGGAGAGGCAACTCAAATCATCGGTCGATTAGCACAGCAAGTCATGACCCACATTCGTTTGGCGATATGCAGCATGAAGACGTGGGGAATAAAATTGGGCCAGTAAAAACAGATCCCATTCTTTTCCCCGCGGCAATTTGTCACTAGATCATCTGCAGCATCCCAGCTATTAACTTGACGGCATCTTCGTCACCGATCGTCGGCTCAACTTGCGCATGTGAGACAGCAAGGTTTTCGCTCGACTGCATGACGCCGATGATAAAATAATCATATGGAAATGAACCGGGACACACGCTACGTTGCCACTTGGATCGTATGTTTTGCGGTCCTGCTGGCGGCGCTTGCGCCGTTCATTTCTTTCGCGCTGTCTGCCACCAAGGGGGCCGATGACTTGTGGGTCCAGGTTTGCTCGGTCAAGGGCTCCAGGCTGATCAAGGTCGAGGGCGAGCAAAGCAGCACGTCCTCCGCGCCTGCCAAGTCCATACCGACCGAACATTGCCCTTTCTGCTTCACGCATGCAGGAGCGGTGGGACTTCCTCCTGCGGCTGAATTCCATCTTCCCCTTCTGAACGGGACGCCCATGCGGCCCGTGCTCTACTACCAGTCGCCGCGCCCGCTGTTTGTTTGGGCCGCGCCGCAATCCCGCGCTCCTCCATCGCTTTCCTGATCGCTGCTGGCGTTCGTGCCGCTGCTTGAGCGGCACGCCGTCGCACGCCTATGGCCTTGCTCCGCCGGTGTTCATTGCCGGAGAGCAAGCATAAATCCAACGGGACGTCCGTCGGGTTGATGCACTGAATACGCCGGGCCGTGCCCTTGGCGACATGACCGCTGCTCGCTGCATGCCAGGCGCGGTCCATCGCTGCGCACCCGATACGTTTCCCTTTGATCAGGAGCTGCACCATGCCGTTCGCTACCAGGCGCGAGTTGTCTCGACTCGCCCAGTTTTTCCTTGTAATGCGCTGCTTCAACGTTGCCGCCATCACCGCGCTGGCGGTGTGGCATGGCTACGCTTTCTATACAACGCGCTCACTGTCGGTCATGCCGCTTCACGGACAGGGAGACGACTGTCTGTGTTCGATTAATGAGCGTAGGGGGTAGTGCGATGAAGCTGCTCCCTTTGGTAGAACCGTCGGCGAACTTGAGCGCGGCGGAAATCAGTCGCTATAGCCGGCATCTGCTGTTGCCCGACGTGGGTCTCGATGGGCAGAAACGCTTGAAGAGCAGCAGAGTGCTGGTCGTTGGCGCGGGTGGCCTAGGGTCGCCAGTTTTGCTGTACCTTGCGGCCGCCGGCGTCGGCACGATAGGTATCGTCGATTTCGACGTGGTGGACGAGTCAAACCTGCAGCGGCAAGTCATTCACGGCGTTGCCGACTTGGGCAAGCCGAAGGCGGAAAGCGCGCGCGACTCGATCCACGACATCAATCCCTACGTCAAAGTCCAGCTATACATGGATAGGCTGGACGCGTCGAATGCGCTGTCCATCTTCGGTGGGTACGACTTGGTTGTCGATGGCACCGACAATTTTGCGACCCGCTATCTGGTCAATGATGCCTGCGTGCTGGCAGGCAAGCCCTATGTCTGGGGCTCCATCTTCCGCTTCGAGGGGCAGGCCTCGGTGTTCTGGGAGCAAGCACCAGACGACGCCGGGCTCAACTATCGAGATCTGTACCCTGAGCCACCGCCGCCCGAACTTGCTCCGTCCTGCTCTGAAGGCGGCGTGCTCGGCATCCTGTGCGCGTCGATTGGCGCGATGATGGCCACGGAGGCGGTAAAGCTCATCACAGGCCTGGGCGATACTTTGCTGGGCCGGCTCGCTGTCTACGATGCGCTAGACATGAGCTATCGCTTCATTCCGCTGCGACGCGATCCAAAGCGCATGCCGATTGCTGCGCTAACAGACTACCAAGCGTTCTGCGGCCTGCGCCGTCAGAGCGATCAAGATGCTGAGCCCCCCTCCATCAGCGCGCCCGAACTCAAGCGCTGGCAGGATCGCGGCGACAACTTCCAATTGATCGACGTGCGCGAAGCAACCGAATGGGACATCGTGCGCATCCCCGGGGCACAACACATTCCTAAGGACCGGGCAATGTTGCCGGAGTTCGCTTCGCAGCTTGATCGAAACGCCCCAATTGTCCTGCACTGCAAATCCGGCGCGCGCTCCCGCCAAGTTCTGTTAGCGCTGCAAAAACAGGGCTTTACCCGGCTCTGGAACCTAGATGGCGGCATTCTCGCGTGGATCAAAGAAGTTGATCCCTCGCTGCCAGGCTATTGAGCGAAGGAGGATAAGGTGCTTGTTATTCTCGCCGAACTCATCGACGCCATGCTGGCGCAGGCCAGGCAGGACCACCCACTCGAAACCTGCGGCGTCATTGCCGGCCCGGTTGGCTCGAATCGCCCCATGCGGCTGATCTCGATGCGCAATGCTGCGCAATCGTCCGAAGCCTTCCGCTTCGATTCGCTCGAACAACTCCGCCTCTGGAAAGAGATGGAAGAGCGTGGCGAAGAGCCGCTCGTGCTCTACCACTCGCATACCAGTTCGGATGCTTATCCAAGCCGGGACGACATTGCCTGCGCCGCCGAGCCGCACGCGCATTACGTCATTGTCTCCACCGACGCTGCGTGCGAACAGGCCGTTCGCAGTTTTCGCATCTTCGAAGGCTGCGTCGTCGAAGAATCGATCAGGACGGTTGATCACTACGTCCCGCCACACTCAATTGCCTCCCCCACTCCGACCCCGGAGAAGGAAATGTCATGACCATCATCGTTCATATCCCCACCCTCTTGCGCCCGCTGACTAACGATCGGAAGCGCGTTGAAGCGAGCGGAGCGACGATCCGCGACATCATTGCGCATCTGGAACGCTATCACCCCGGCATCCAGCAACGGCTGATGCAGGACGGCCAGCTACACCGCTTCGTGAATATCTACGTCAATGACAGCGACATCCGCTTCTCCGGCGAACTGGACGCTGCTGTGCGCGAAGGCGACTCTGTCACGATCTTACCTGCGGTCGCTGGCGGGTCGAGCCGTGCGATTCGCTTGACGCAGGCAAGCAGGGAGCACGCGAGATGAAGCAGCGGCCGCTTCTACCTCATTGCACGATCACAGGATTGCCGGCAACCGCTAGCCCTCTGTTTGGGCCGCTCACTTCTTCGCTCGACTATCAGAGCGTGGTTCTGGGCATGGCACAGATAGCGCCGCGGGTATGGGAATGTGGGCACAGCCTGTCGTTTGGCTTGCTGCTTCCCGATGCGTCGCCCATTACGTGTGAGATAAGCGGCTGGCCCGACAGCGCGGCGGCAACCACCGAATTCACTTTGCAGGCGGCATGTGGCCTGATGTCTGTGCACGGGCGTGCCAGCGGGCGAATGCAGCCGCTAGGTGTGAACTATGTCTCAACGCTGGCAGCGACGCTAGCACTGCAGGGGGCGCTAGCTTGTGCTCTTGGGATGCGGCGAGGCGTGCCCTGCGAACGGGTTTCGACCTCTTTGGCGTCGGCGGGCATGCTCGCAGTTGGGCAGTATCTGGCTGGCGCAACCGCGTTGGAATCGCCCGAGAAAATCCTGCCCGGCAGCAGTTCGACGACAGAGCGGCCGCCCTTCGTATCGGCCGACGGCGTGGTGTTCGAACTGGAAACGCTCGATGCGCCGCCTTGGCGCTCATTCTGGTCAGAAATCGGCGTCGACATGGAAAGCGCGGGCAAGGGCTGGAATGGTTTTCTGCTGCGTTACGCCAAGGCCGTCGCCCCGCTGCCCGCCACACTGATTGACGCGCTAGCGCGTCTGCCCTATGCACGGATCGCCGAGGTCTGCGCGCATACCGGTGTGGCAATCTGCCCGGTGCGCTCGCTACAAGAGCGCGCTGCGGACATCGATGCACATCCGCTATGGCGGCGAGGGCCATGGGCTTTCACGAGCGAGACAGGCGAGTCCGCGCCTTATGGCTCGAACCGCGCCACCGGCCCGCTTCCTTTATCCGGCATGACGGTTATTGAATCCTGCCGTCGCATCCAGGGGCCGCTGGCCGGCCATCTGCTGGCAATGCTCGGCGCGACCGTGATCCGCATCGAGCCTCCGGGCGGCGATCCGTTGCGCGGCGTACCGCCAATAGCCGAGGGTGTATCCGCCCGCTTCGATGCCCTCAACCGATCGAAAATCGTGCGCGAGATCGACATCAAGGCAGCGCATGGCCGTGCCGAGATTCACGCACTTGCGAGAGAGGCAGACGTGTTCCTGCACAACTGGGCGCCCGGCAAAGCCGCTGCATTGCAACTCGATTCGGCAGATTTACGGCGCATCAATCCGGCTCTGGTGTATGCATACGCCGGTGGCTGGGGTGATGGCGAGCAGGCGTTGCCCGGCACCGATTTCGTGGTGCAGGCTTATTCCGGTATCGCACACAAGATCGCCCGCGCCTCCCACACCGATGGTGGATCGCTTTTCACCGTGCTGGATGTACTGGGCGGAGCCGTCGCCGCGCAAGGCGTGACCGCTGCGCTACTGAGCCGATCGTTGCTGCCTGCAGGACTGCGCATGGAGTCGTCGCTGCTGGGCGCGGCAAGCCTGCTTTGCACTGAGGATTTGGATGCACTGCTCCATTCGCGGGAAACACTGCCGTCGGACAGCGTCTTGCAAGCGGTCTACCCGACGCGCCAAGGCTGGCTCGCGCTCGATTGCCCGGATGCGCGGACGATGGCTGCCCTAGCAGGCGCCGCCGGCCTCAGTAGGGACGTATCTGCAACAGAACTGCATGCCCGTCTGCCCGAGGCGTTGTCGTCGAAAACTGCATCGGAATGGCTCGCCGTGCTCGAACCACTCGGTATTCCCGCCTCACTCGCGCCGGATGACTTGAGCGAACTGCGTGACAACCCCCGGTTGGCTGCCGGCCTGGTGCCCGGGTCTTATACGCGCGTCAATTCTCCTTGGAGCTTTCAATGAACGCTGCCGGCATCATCGATCTGGTTCCTGGCGGCCTGCGCCGCGAATGGGCGCGGCGGGGCCTGTACCCGAACCGCTCTGTTTTTGAGATGTTCCGTCAGCATGCCGAATGCAATCCCAGCAAAACTGCTGTGCTGTCGCCTGCTGGCAGCGTGAGCTACGGTGAACTGCTCGACGGAACGCTGCGGCTGGCAGCTGGCCTGAAAGCGCGCGGCATCGTCGCTGGCGACGTGGTGGCTTACCAGTTGCCGAACACCTGGCACAGTTGCGCCATCGATCTGGCGGCGGCGGCACTCGGTGCGGTGGTTGCCCCTTTCCCGCCAGGGCGGGGTCGGCTCGACATCGAATCGCTGCTCAAACGCTGCCAGGCGCGGGCGGTGATTGTGACGCCATCTTACGGCGAGCTTGATATGTGTCAGCTCATCGAATCGCTGCGGCCTACCGTCTTGTCGCTACGCGTGCTGATCATCGATGGCAGCGCCCGTGAGGGCTGGCATGGTCTGGATCACCTGCTGCAAACACAACCCATCGCCCCCCAAGACTTACCTCCGGTCAGCCCCGACGATCCCGTGCGTTTCCTCGTTTCGTCCGGCACCGAGTCGGAACCCAAGCTTGTGGCGTATTCCCACAATGCACTGCTGGGCGGCCGCGGGCGTTTTTTACAGCGACTGCACCCCGACGGCGAGTCGTTTCGCGGCCTGTATCTTGTGCCACTCGGCTCTGCCTTCGGCTCGACGGCAACCTTTGGCGTGTTGTGCTGGCTAGGTGGATCGGTTGCACTGTTGCCGAAATTCGAGGCGACGCAGGCGATCGAGGCGATCTCGGCTTTCAAGCCGACACATGTTCTCGGTGTGCCGACCATGCTGCAACGTATGGCCGCCGACCCCATGCTGGCCGGCATTGACAAGTCCAGTCTGACTGCACTGGTTTCAGGCGGGGCGGTCATCGATCAAGCCAGCATCCGCCGCTGCATCAATGCTTTCGATTGCCGCTTCATCAGCCTCTACGGTTCCGCCGACGGCGTCAATTGCCACAACACGCTGGAGGACGAGGCCGACGTCATTTTCAGAAGCGTGGGCCGCCCCAACCCCGCCGTCTGCGACATTCGGATCGTCGATGCGTCTGGGCGGGCGGTACAGGACGGCGAGGTGGGAGAGATCACTGCCCGCGGCCCGATGTCTCCGATGCAGTACGTCAATGCACCGGAACTTGACGCGAAGTATCGTGATGCAGAGGGCTGGGTCCATACCGGCGACCTTGGCTTTATCGATGCCGACGGCCGGCTAGCGCTGGCCGGACGTAAGAAGGACATCATCATTCGTGGTGGCGCGAACATCAGCACGGTCCAGATCGAGAACCTCGCCACCGCCTACCCGGACGTAGTGAGCGCGGCCTGCGTGCCGGTGCCCGATCCCGACCTAGGGCAGCGCGTGTGCTTGTGCTTGACGATGCGCGACGGCGTGGCGCGTCCGGCATTGGCCGAGATCTCTGGTTACCTGCGCAGCAAGGGGCTGGAAACCAACAAGCTTCCCGAGTACCTGCGCTACATGCGCCGCTTCCCACTCACACCCGCCGGCAAGGTGGACAAGAAACTGCTAGCTGCGGAAGTTGCGTTTCTCGAACTCGGCATCGGGATATCCCATTGATCGCGCAGGAGAAGACATTGTCCGCCCTCCCACTCCATCTCGGCATGCCGGCGCAGTCGCTGGCCGATGCCGTCAAGACCTTCACCGACGACCTCATCGTGCCGAGCGAGCCGGTACTGGCCCAGGGCGATGCCCAGGCCGCCGCAAAAATGGCTGAGCTGGCGCATACCGCGCGCGAGGCTGGGCTATGGGGCCTGTTCTATCCTGCTGACCACGGCGGCAAGATTGCCTCGCTGGCTGAATACCTGCCGGTTGCCGAACAGGAAGGCCGTTCGGAATACGGGCCTGCGATCTTCGGCAGTCGTACCACGCTGGACGTACATATGCTGCGCCGGCACGGCAGCGCTGCTGTCCGCGAGCGTTTCCTCACGCCGTTGGTGGAGGGGAGCGGCATCGGCGCTTACGGCATGTCGGAGCCGGATGCCGCAGGATCGGTGCCGGCGACGATGCAGACCCGTGCCGAGCTGACCAGCGGCAAGTGGATCGTCGAAGGCCGCAAGTGGTACATCTCCCGGGCCGCACAAGCTACCTTCGTCACGGTCGTGGCACGTACCCGGCAGGAGGCCGCTCCGGAACACGCCTTTTCAATGATTGTGGTGCCCACCGACGCAGCGGGCTTTCGCATCGAGCGGGAGATGCCGGTCCTGGGCCGGCTGCAGGGGCAATGCGAATTGTCCTTCGACCAGGTATCGGTGCCTGAGAGCTACGTCCTTGGGCAACGCGACCGGGGGCTCGATCTAATGCAGGAGCGATTGGCCCTGGGGCGCACGCTTAACGCCATCCATTGGGTCGGGCTGGCACAGCGCTGCTTCGATTTGATGTGCGGGCGTATCTGCTCGCCGCGCGGCGCCCTGGCCCGGCTGCCGGACAAGCAGTTGGTGCGACAGCACGTCTTTCAAGCGCATCAAGCCATCGCCAGCGCACGTTGCCTCGTCAGGCTGGCGGCCGTCAGCGTGGACCAGCAAGAGCGCAGCGAAGTTGCGGTCAACATGGCGAAAGTCGCAGCATCGCAAGCACTGCATGTTGCAGCCGATTCCGCCATCCAGATATTTGGCGCAGAAGGTCTCGGCGACGAGACTCCGCTCTCCGGCATTTACCGCATGGCCCGCGCCACGCGCATCCTGGACGGCGCGGACGAGGTGCTGATCAACCACATCGGCAAGCAGCTCTTGCAAGCCTATGCCGAGTCGAAAAGCGAGACGGCGCAATGAGGGCGGCGACCAAATTTTTTCGCCGAACGGCACGGGTCGAGCTTGGGTTGAGTGCAACGTTGACCATGGCGATGGCTCTGCCAATGCTGATCCTGTATGCCATCGGCACGCTGGGGCCGTTCCTGATCCGCGACCTGCATATCGAGGCCGGGTGGTTAGGCTATGTCACGATGAGCGCCTTCGGTCTCGCCGCCGTTCTCTCGCTTGGAGCGGGGCCGCTGGTGGAGCGGCTCGGCTCGCGGCGTGGACTGTGTATGCTCTTTGCGGCGGTGGCTTTGGCCTACGCGGCAATCCTTGCCGTGCCGGGCTTTGGCGGCGTGATTGTTGCCGTCGCCATCTGCGGGGTCGCGCAGGCACTGTCGAACCCAGTCACCAACCTGCTCATCGCGCAGCGGGTTGCGCCCGAGAAAAAAGCGCTGATCGTCGGTCTGAAGCAGTCCGGTGTACAGATCGGCGCACTGTTTGCCGGTCTGGCGCTGCCGGGGCTAGCGGCCCACTACGGCTGGCGCGCCGCGCTGGGTCTGATCGCGCCGGTTTCACTGCTGATGTGCCTGCTATCGCCGCTGTCGGCACCGGCACCGGCACGGCGCGCGACACAGGCCAAAGGTCGCGCAGCTCTGCGCCCCAACGGACTGTTGTGGCGGTTGATGGGGGTCCAAGGCTGTGTCGGCATGGCCCTATCGTCCTTCGTCACCTTCCTGCCCTTGTTCGCCACCCTGCACGGAACAACGCCAGCGCAAGCCGGCCTCATGGTCGCTACGTTTGGGGCCACGGGCATTTTTTCCCGCGTGGTGCTGACACCGTTGGGAGCCCGACTCAAGGACGAATCGCAATTGCTGCTCGCACTGCTGGCATTCGCCGCACTGGCCGTCGGCATCACCATGTGCTCGGACTCCACTACGCATTGGATGCTGTGGGCTGGCGCTGCGGGGATGGGCTTGACGGCGGTGGCGACCAACGCGATCGCGATGGGCATGCTGCTGAGAGACCCGATCTTCGGCGGCGCGGCCACGGCCTCGGGGCTGCTGTCGGCCGCGTTCTTCGGTGGCTTCGCTGTCGGCCCCCCGCTATGCGGGGCGGTGATCAATTCCCGTTATGGGTTCTCAGGGGCATGGACGCTTGCCATCGCAGTGCTGATGGCAGGATGCGCGATCGCCCTCTCGCTGGCCCGGGTGCGCGCGAGGAGGGACCGATGACCACCTCGCCGTTTGCGGAAAACGATACGTTGAGCCAAGCGGAAATCATGGCGGCGCTGGAGAACCTCTGCACACGCATGGACGCCGTCGAAGTGCAATGCGGTGCGGGTTTTCCGCTCTATTCGGTTGGCACTGAGGACTGTTGGGTCCTCTCAGAAGGCGGTTCGTGGGTCGGCGGTTTCTGGGCAGGATGCTGGTGGTTGCGAGCACGCCTAGCGGGCGTAGCGAGCGAACGGCTCAAAGCCGTGCAACTGTGCGAGCGGCTTGCGCCCAAGCTCAAAGCGGATTCCATCCATCGCGCCATGCTGTTCTGGTACGGGGCAGCACCGGGCGCACGCTGGTTCGGCAACGAGACTTGCGCGCAGCAGACATGCGCCGCAGCCGAGGCGCTTGCCGCCTCATTTCACCCCGAGCTGCAATGCATTCCTACCGGTACCGCTATCGGCGGTGGCAAACATGGCGGACAGCACATTGGCATCGATGCGCTAGCTGCCGTCATCCGGTTGCTGACGTTGCGCGAAGCGCCGCGATGGCAAAACGCTGCTCGGCGGCATACCGATACGGTCATCTCCACCTGTCTGACCGAAGATGGGGCCTGCTATGCCGAGGCCGCGCATACCGGACGGTCTTTCACGCCGATTGGCCGGGCCGGAGCGTGGTCGCGCGGGCAAGCGTGGGCCATGCTAGGACTGGCCAGCGCCGCGCGGTGGGGTGAGCCGTATGCACAGCAAGCGCGCTCTGCGTGCGAATACTGGCTGCGCTCACGTCCATCGTCCATGCCGCCCGATCGGCTGGATCAACCACAAGGCATCGAGGACCCCTCTGCTGCACTGATCGCAGCGATGGCGATGCTCTCCTTGTGCGAGCACGCCGGCGAAACGCGCTGGCGGACATTCGCCGAACGCCAGATCGCTGCAATCGTACGCAGCCGTTACTTGACCAAGCCCGGCAACGAAGCCGACGGCGTGCCCGCAGGGATTTTTTGGGGTGCTTGCATCAGAACGAGACCGGATCGGCACGAACTAGTCGAATCCGCCTGGGGCAGTTTTTTTCTGATGCAGGCGCTGGCAATGCTGGCAGGCAAAACCGATGCGGCCCTTTCCGGTCGGTCAATTTCCATTTTTTAACGAGAGGAGACATGCAATGAAAACACGCGAGCGCATTCCGTCTGCTGCCGCAGTGATGTGCGCACTACTGATCGGCAGCGGGACATCCGGCGCCTTCGCGCAGAAGGCAGATCCGGCGACGGCAATCAAGCAACGCATCGGGCAGACCTATGACCGGCCTGGCCACAAGGTGGACACCGCGCCGGTCGTCGTGGTTGGCGACTACGGGCTTGCCGACTGGACCCAAGGCCCCAAGGGCGGACGCGCCCTGCTGCGCAAGGCCAATGGTGCGTGGGAAATCATGGCTTGCGGCGGCGACGGCTTCAAGGATGCCAAGGTGCTGAAGGATGCCGGGATTCCAGACGCGACCGCGCAGCAACTCATCGCACAGTTGAACCAGGCTGAGCGCTCGGTGGCTCCCGAGCGCATCAGGCAATTTGGTTTGTTCGGCACCGCAGACGACCCCCGCATGCACGAACACCCTACACACGATCATCAATGACCCACATCTTGACCTACAAGAAAAAGACAACAGCATGAAACCCAAGCATCACCCGATCGCGCTCGCCATCGCCCTTGCCTTCGGCAGCAACGCTTATGCACAAAC
>NZ_JAELUI010000011.1 GCF_016429285.1 Ralstonia sp. ASV6 | reverse complement strand
GCGCAGCGCCACTCCGGCCTTTGGAGGAAAGGGGGCGATTGTACCCCAGGGGATTAGATAAGTCCCTGATTTTCGACATCTTTCGGCTGTCAGTCAGAGGGTTGTCAGCCAGGTGCCTCCCCTGCGCATGGCTGCAAACCGCTGTCCGGCGCCTTGCGCAATGTGCGCAGAACGCACGCGGAATTGCCGTAAAATGCCGGATTGTCCTTTTCTGATTCACAACTGGCATGCCCCGTGCCCCAGGCGTTGCTTCGAGCGACGCGTCCGCCTCCCCATCCGCCGCGCCGGCTTCCTATGAAGCAGCCATGGCCGAACTCGAAACCCTCGTTGCCAGCATGGAATCGGGCGAACTGCCACTGGAGGCCTCGCTTGCGGCGTATCGCCGCGGGGCCGAACTGGTCAAGTATTGCCAGCAGGTGCTGGAGCGCGTTGAGCAGCAGGTCCGTGTGCTCGACGGCGACGCCCTGAAACCGCTGGCCGACGACAGCAACACGAACGAACAGGGCGGTGCATGAGCGCGCAGGTCCAATCCGAGTTCGTCCAATGGATGACGTCCGTGGTCGCACGGACGGAAACCGCACTGGAGCGCGCTTTGCCGGCCGAAACCGTGGTGCCGCAACGCCTGCATGCTGCCATGCGCTACGCCACGCTAGGTGCCGGCAAGCGCGTGCGCCCGCTGCTGGCGCATGCTGCCGGCGCATTGGGCGAGGCGTCGCCCGAAGCACTCGATGGCGTGAGCTGTGCGGTGGAGATGATCCACGCCTATTCGCTGGTCCATGATGACATGCCCTGCATGGACGACGACGACCTGCGCCGCGGCCGTCCGACCGTGCATCGCGCCTATGATGAAGCGACGGCGTTGCTGGTGGGGGATGCGCTGCAGACACAGGGCTTTATCGTGCTGGCTGAGCTGGGCGCAGTAAACCCCGCGACCCGTGCGGTGCTGGTGGGCGAATTGGCGCGTGCGTCGGGTTCGCTGGGTATGGCGGGTGGTCAGGCAATCGATCTGCAGAGCGTAGGCATTGCGCTGTCGCAAGAAGCACTGGAGGCAATGCACCGCATGAAGACCGGTGCACTGCTGCGTGCCAGTCTGCGCATGGGGGCGCTGTGTGCCGGCGCGAATGCCGCGGCGCTGGAGCAGGTGGATGCTTACGCGGGTGCCGTCGGCCTGGCGTTCCAAGTGGTCGACGATATCCTCGACGTGACGGCCGATACCGCGACGCTGGGCAAGACTGCCGGCAAGGACGAGGCCAACGACAAACCGACCTATGTGTCCATCCTCGGGTTGGACAAGGCCCGGGCACTGGCCGATGAGCTGCACGCTGCTGCGGGTGCGGCGGTTACACAGCTCGCCCGAGAATTGGGCGAGGCACGTACCGTTCGGTTGGCCGAGATGGCCGACTTGATCGTGCGGCGTGGCCACTGAACAACATTGCGTTGGGGGTAGAGCCCAACGCCAAAACGCCTGAGCGGCGGTCCCACATGACGTACGAACTTCTGAAAACCATCGACGATCCGGCCGACCTGCGCCGACTGGACCGCCGCCAGCTCGGCCCCCTGGCCGGCGAGCTGCGAGCCTTCGTGCTCGATTCCGTCTCGCAGACGGGCGGCCATTTGTCGTCGAACCTGGGCACGGTCGAGCTGACCATCGCGCTGCACTACGTCTTCAACACGCCGGAAGACCGCATCGTGTGGGATGTTGGCCACCAGAGCTATCCGCACAAGATCCTGACTGGTCGCCGCGAGCAGATGGGGTCGTTGCGTCAGCTCGATGGTATTTCCGGCTTCCCGCGCCGCAGCGAGAGTCCGTACGACACGTTCGGCACGGCGCACTCGTCTACGTCGATCTCCGCTGCGCTGGGCATGGCCCTGGGCGCCAAGACCAACGGCGAAGACCGCGTCGCCATTGCCGTGATTGGCGACGGCGCCATGACCGCCGGCATGGCCTTCGAGGCCATGAACAATGCGGGCATCTACAAGAACCTGCCGTTGGTTGTGGTGCTCAACGACAACGACATGTCGATCTCGCCGCCGGTGGGGGCGCTCAACCGTTACCTTGCGCGTCTCATGAGCGGCCAGTTCTACGCCGCCACCAAGAAGGGCGTGGAGAAGCTGCTGTCGGTGGCGCCGCCGGTGCTCGAATTTGCCAAGCGCTTCGAGGAACACACCAAGGGCATGTTTGTGCCGGCCACGATGTTCGAGGAGTTCGGCTTCAACTACATCGGCCCGATTGACGGACACGATCTCGAGTCACTCGTGCCGACGCTGCAGAATATCCGCAAGCGCGCGCTGGAAGGCGGCGGGCCGCAGTTCCTGCACGTGGTCACCAAGAAAGGCCAGGGCTACAAGCTGGCCGAGGCCGACCCGATCCTCTATCACGGCCCGGGCAAGTTCAATCCGCAAGAGGGCATCAAGCCGGCCACGCGCCCGGCCAAGGTGACGTACACGCAGGTGTTCGGCAACTGGCTGTGCGACATGGCTGCCGCTGACAAGCGCCTTGTCGGTATCACGCCCGCCATGCGCGAGGGCTCCGGCATGGTGGAGTTCGAGCGGCGTTTTCCGGATCGTTACTACGACGTTGGCATTGCCGAGCAGCACGCCGTGACGTTTGCCGGTGGCCTCGCGTGCGAAGGCCTAAAGCCTGTCGTTGCCATCTATTCGACGTTCCTGCAGCGCGGCTATGACCAGTTGATCCACGATGTGGCGCTGCAGAACCTGCCGGTGGTGTTTGCGCTGGATCGCGCCGGCCTGGTCGGTGCGGATGGCGCCACGCATGCCGGTGCCTATGACATCGCCTACCTGCGTTGCATCCCCAATATGATGGTGATGACGCCGGCGGACGAGAACGAATGTCGCCAACTGCTGAGCACAGCGTTTGCGCAGGACTGCCCGACGGCGGTGCGCTATCCGCGCGGTGCAGGCACGGGTGTCACGGTGCAGCCAACGCTCGAACCGCTGCCGCTGGGCAAGGCCGAGGTGCGCCGCGCATCAACGGCTCCGGCAGGGCAGCGCGTCGCGATCCTGGCATTCGGTTCGATGGTTGCGCCGGCTTCTGCTGCAGCGGAGCGTCTGGATGCGAGCGTCGTCAACATGCGCTTCGTCAAGCCGCTCGACGTGGCCTGCGTGCTGGAAATGGCGCGCACGCACGATTACATCGTCACGGTGGAAGAGGGCTGCGTGATGGGCGGCGCCGGCAGCGCCTGCGTGGAAGCACTGGCTGCCGCCGGTGTGGCAACGCCCGTGCTGCAACTGGGCCTGCCCGACCGCTTTGTCGACCACGGAGACCACGCGGCGCTGCTGGCGCAATGCGGGTTGGATGCCAACGGCATCCTTGCTTCCATTCGTGAGCGCTTTGATGTGCAGCCGCGGGCAGCGGCACCGCGTGTCGCCTGAGTCACCTTGCGTTTGCGTGATAGGCAGATTCAATCACCCGCATAGCGCTTGCGGGTTTGAGTAGTTGACTGCAGAGGTAGGAAATTTCCCTTACACTCCGCCAGTCCAATTTGTAAATTGTGTGCGCAGTCGCGGGATGGGTTGATCAGATCACTTGAGGAGTGGTCACCGTCAGCCAGATTCCGCGGTTTCACACTCGTTGCGTTCCGGCCGACTGCGATGGCCGGGCGACCGTAAAGGAAACCGATCATGAACGATATGAACCCGGCTTTTGCGATGCCGGATGTGCAGTCCAGCCACGACACCCGCCAGATCCCGATTCAACGCGTGGGCGTGCGTGGCGTGCGTTACCCGATGTCGCTGCAGACCCCGTCGGGCGTGCAGAACACCGTCGGCACGTACAACCTGGATGTGCATCTGCCTGCCGACCAGAAGGGCACGCACATGTCGCGCTTCGTCGCGCTGCTTGAAGAAGAGCGCGAGCCGCTGAATCTGGCCCAATTCCAGCTCCTGCTGGAAAAGATGCTGGAAAAGCTCGAAGCCGACGCCGGCCGCATCGAAGTCCATTTCCCGTATTTCGTCAGCAAGACAGCCCCGGTGTCGGGCGTGCAGTCGCTGATGGACTATGAAGTGACGATGATCGGCGAAGTGCGCGACGGTCACACCAAGGTCCGCGTCAAGGCGCTGGTGCCGGTGACGAGCCTGTGCCCGTGCTCGAAGAAGATCTCGCAGTACGGCGCGCACAACCAGCGCTCGCACATCACGATCGACGCCGAGCTGGCTGCCGATACGCCGGTTGAGTCGCTGATCCGCATGGCGGAAGAAGAAGCCTCGTGCGAACTGTGGGGCCTGCTCAAGCGTCCGGACGAGAAGTTCGTGACCGAGCGCGCGTATGAGAACCCGAAGTTCGTGGAAGACCTGGTGCGCGACATCGCCATGCGCTTGAACCAGGACGACCGCATCGTCGCGTACACGCTGGAAGCCGAGAACTTCGAGTCGATTCACAACCACAGCGCCTATGCGCTGATCGAGCGCGACAAGCGTCTCGACAAGTAATTGATGGCGCAGTAACGAAAAAAGCCGCTCAACCGAGCGGCTTTTTTCATGCGCGTGATGCGTGGGGGATGCGAATGTCTTCCAGATCCCAGCGCGGCGTGACGCCGTAGCCGTAGCCGTCCTGCACTTGCGAGGGATCGGCTTGGAGCCGCATCGCGCCGGCAAAGGCGATCATCGCGCCGTTGTCGGTGCAGAACTGCAGGTCGGGGTAGTAGACGCGCAGACCGCGCTTCTTGCCCTCGGCGTTCAGGCCTTCGCGCAACTGGCGGTTGGCGCCCACCCCACCGGCCACGACGATGCGCTTGAGCCCATGCTCGCGTGCGGCACGGAGTGTCTTCTTGACGAGCACTTCGACGATGGCGTCGACAAACGCGCGAGCCAGGTCGGCACGCGGCTGATGGCAGGCCTCGCTGTCGGTCAGGTTGAGCTTGCGCACCTGCGTGAGCACAGCGGTCTTCAGGCCTGCGAACGAGAAATCGAAATTGCCCGAATGCAGCATCGGCCGGGGCAGGTCGAACACGCCCGGATTGCCGAATTCAGCCAGGCGAGAGACAGCCGGACCACCGGGGTAACCAAGGCCGAGCAGCTTGGCGGTCTTGTCGAAGGCTTCACCAGCGGCATCGTCGAGCGTTTCGCCGAGCAGCGTGTACTGGCCAACAGCATCGACGCGCATCAGTTGCGTGTGCCCACCCGAGACGAGTAGCGCCAGGAACGGAAACTCGGGGCGCTCCGCCTCCAGCAGCGGCGAAAGCAAATGCCCCTCCAGGTGATGCACGCCCACCAGCGGCTTGCCCAGCGCAAACGCCAGCGCATTCGCCACCGAAGCGCCGACCAGCAGCGCACCGGCCAGCCCCGGGCCCTTCGTATAGGCGATGGCGTCGATGTCTGCGCGCGTGGCGCCGGCCTTGCCGAGCACTTCTTCCAGCAGCGGAATCACGCGACGGATGTGGTCGCGCGAAGCCAGCTCAGGCACGACGCCGCCGTATTCGCGGTGCATGGCGATCTGCGAATACAGCGCATGCGCGCGCAGGCCGTCGGCCGTGTCGTACAGGGCGACACCGGTTTCGTCACAGGAGGATTCGATGCCGAGGACCAGCATGGCAGGCGTGGGTGAGGAATGGGAAGGCCGCTGAAGATAGCACAAGTTAAAATGCGCGGTTTCCTCAAGAATAAGGCGGCGCGGCGATCATGATGCGGTGCGATGTAGCGGTGATCGGCGCGGGCGCGGCCGGGATGATGTGCGCGGCGGTGGCCGGGCAGCGCGGCGCGCGCGTAGTGCTGATCGACCACGCGACCAAGCTGGCCGAGAAGATTCGCATCTCCGGCGGCGGGCGCTGCAACTTCACCAACGTCAACGCGGGGCCAGCCAACTACCTGTCGAACAACCCGCATTTCTGCCGCTCGGCGCTGGCGCGGTACACGGCACAGGATTTCATCAGCCTCGTCTCCAGCTACCGCATCCCGTACCACGAGAAGCACAAAGGCCAGCTTTTCTGCGACGACAGCGCGGAAGACATCATCCGCATGCTCGAAGCCGAGTGCGAGAAGGGCAACGTCGTCTGGCGCACCGGCTGCTCGATCGCTGAAGTGAGCAAAGATGGCGATGCCTACCGCCTATCGACCAGCGCGGGCGAGATCATCGCCGACAAGCTGGTGATCGCCACGGGAGGCTTGTCCATCCCGAAGATTGGTGCGACAGATTTTGGCTATCGCATTGCGCGGCAGTTCGGGCTGAAGATTGTCGAGACGCACCCGGCGCTGGTGCCGCTCACGTTCAACGCCGAGCATTGGGCACCGTTTTCGGCGCTGTCTGGTGTGTCGATGGAGGTGGATGTGACGGTCGCGCAGCCCGCAGGCGCGGGCAAGGGGGGGAAGAAGGGCGCTGCCACGACGTTCCGCGAAGACTTGCTGCTCACGCATCGCGGCTTGTCTGGCCCGGCTGTGCTTCAAATCTCAAGCTTCTGGAATTCCGGCCAACCGCTGAACATTGACCTATTGCCGGACACCGACGCCGCGCAGTGGCTGTGCGATGAGAAATCCGGTTCGCGCAAGCAGCTCGGAACGGTGTTGGCGCAGCGCTTGCCAGAGCGCGTCGCGCAGGCATGGTGCGCCACGCATGGCGCGAATCCTCATGCGCAAATTGCCGACTTGCCTGACAAGCTGCTGCGTACGCTGGGCGGCGCGCTTAACCGCTGGCAGCTGACGCCTTCCGGCAGCGAGGGCTACCGCAAGGCTGAAGTTACACGCGGCGGCGTCGATACGCGTGCGCTGTCATCCGCCACCATGGAGGCACAATCTGCCCCCGGCCTGTACTTCATCGGCGAGGTGGTCGACGTGACGGGGTGGCTCGGCGGCTACAACTTCCAGTGGGCATGGGCATCGGCCGTGGCAGCTGGCGAGGCAGCGTCTGCGGGCTGATCCCCCTCCGATCGGTCCTAGAACTGTTTTGGTTCTGTGCTACGATCAATGATCCACTTTTCTCAGATTGCAACCCGCTGGGCCGCTGCCCAAGCGGGTTTTGCCGTTTATCGGAGTTTTTGAATGTCCTTGAAGGCACAGATCACGGAAGACATGAAGGCCGCCATGCGCGCCAAGGAAATGGATCGTCTGGGTACGATCCGCCTGCTGCAGGCCGCCATCAAGCAGCGCGAGGTGGACGAACGCATCGAACTGGATGATGCCGCCGTGCTGGCCGTGGTCGACAAGATGATCAAGCAGCGCAAGGACTCCATCACCGCGTTCCAGCAGGCCAACCGTGAGGATCTGGCTGCCAAGGAAGCTGCTGAGATTGCTGTGTTGCAGATCTACATGCCCGCGCAGCTGTCGGAAGACGAAGTTGACGCCGCTGTGCGTGACGCCGTGGCCAAGGCCGGTGCTGCCGGCCCGCAGGACATGGGCAAGGTCATGGGCATCCTCAAGCCGGCCCTGGCTGGCCGTGCCGATATGACGCAAGTCTCGGCCCGCGTGAAGGCCGCGCTGACCGGCGCTTGATTCCCCTCCACACCCGCAGCACCCCTGGGGCGCATCCCGCGTGATCCCGCAGCCGTTCATTGACGACCTGCTCAACCGCGTCGACATCGTCGACGTGGTGGGTCGCTACGTCCAATTGAAGAAGGGCGGCGCCAACTTCATGGGGCTGTGCCCGTTCCATAACGAGAAGTCGCCGTCGTTCTCGGTGTCGCCCACCAAGCAGTTCTATCACTGCTTTGGCTGCGGCGCGCACGGCTCGGCCATCGGCTTCCTGATGGAGTTTTCCGGATTGTCGTACGTCGAGGCCATCAAGGACCTCGCGCAGTCCGTGGGCATGGTGGTGCCCGAAGAGCGGGGCGGCTTGCCGCCCGCCGCCCGCGCCGAGCAGCAAGCCAAGACTGTCGCACTCGGTGATGTCATGGCCCGCGCCTGCGAGCACTATCGCAAGCAGCTGCGCAGCGCCCCTAACGCCATCCAGTACCTCAAGGGCCGCGGCCTGACCGGCGAGATCGCCGCGCACTTCGGCCTTGGCTACGCGCCCGACGACTGGCAGTCGCTCGAAAGCGTGTTCGGTCCGTACCGCGAAGACGCCACCGCCGCGCCGCTTATCGAAGCCGGCCTTGTCATCGAAAGCGAGAAGACCGCCGCCGACGGCTCGCACCGCCGCTACGACCGCTTCCGCGATCGCATCATGTTCCCCATCCGCAATACCAAGGGCGTGGTGATCGGCTTTGGCGGCCGGGTGCTGGGGCAGGGCGAACCGAAATACCTCAATTCCCCCGAGACGCCGCTGTTCAGCAAGGGTACCGAGCTGTATGGCCTGTTCGAGGCGCGTAACGCCATCCGCGAGTTCGACTACGTACTGGTCGTCGAAGGCTACATGGACGTCGTCGCACTGGCGCAGCTCGGGTTTGCCAATGCCGTGGCCACGCTGGGCACGGCCTGCACGCCGATCCACGTGCAGAAACTGCTGCGGCAGGTCGACACCGTCATCTTCTCGTTTGACGGCGATTCCGCCGGGCGCCGCGCCGCGCGTCGCGCGCTGGAAGCCTGCCTGCCGCACGCCACCGACAACAAGACGATCAAGTTCCTGTTCCTGCCATCCGAGCACGATCCGGACAGCTTCGTCCGCGAAGAAGGCACCGAAGCCTTCGCCCGCGAAGTGCACAACGCGATGCCGCTGTCGCGCTTCCTGCTGCAGGCCGTGACCGAAGACCTCGACCTGCGCCAGCCTGAAGGTCGTGCCCGCGCCCAGTACGAAGCCAAGCCGCTGCTCACGGCGATGCCGTCCGGCGGTCTGCGCTTGCAGATCGTGCGCGGCCTGGCCGATATGACCGGCACGACCCCTGCCGATATCGAAGCGCTGTGCGGCCTGCGCAGCGACCCCGCTCAGGTTGGCCGCATGACGCAAAAGCGCCCGCGTGTGGCGCGTACCGCACCAACTGCGCTGGAGCAAAAGCTGCTGCGCCTGCTGATGCGCTATCCGGCCCTGGCCGCTCGACTCGATGCCGATGCGCGTGCCCAGTTGACGGCGCCGGAATTGCCCCAAGGTGAGGTATTGGCGGGGTTGCTGGCCGAATGCGATGCCGCGAGCCCCGAGATGCACTTTGGTGCCTTTGTCGAGCGCCTGGGCCAGACGCCGTATGCCGAGGCTTTCGCCGGACTGCGCATGACCGTGCTCGAAGACGACATCGAACTGGAGCCGGCCACCATGGAGTTCGATAGCGCCGTGCAAAAGATGCTTCTTGCGTCGCACAAGCGCGAGCTTGAGATGTTGCTGCGCAAGGTGGAAAGCGGTCACGCCAGCGATGGCGATAAAGAGCGCATGCGCTGGCTGTTAAGCGAGACGAGCCGCCGGTAGCTTGTGTAGCGCACACGTCCCGGCATAAACCTAACTGGGGCGGGCAATTGCGGGTAGCCCCTTGATTTTTCAGGCGAAAACCCGATTTTCGTTTAGACCGGCTGGGTCTGGCGTGCTAGAATAGCCGGTTTGGATTGCAATACCTTTTTCCCATTTTTGGGGGAGTGAGCGTGCCCATGGTGAAGGTGAAGACCTCCGCGAAGGCCGGTTCCAAGGCCAGTCCTGCTTCTGTTTCTGCCACGCGATCCTCATCGGCGCACGGCGCCGGGGGAGGAAAGACCGCAGCGGGAACGGCGAAAGTCGCGAATGGTCGGAGCCATATGGGGCAGGCGGTAGTCAAGGCCACTGCGCCGGCAAAGACGGGGAAAGCCCAGCCGCGCCAGACCGCCGAGATTACTGTTGCCGCCAAGCCCGTCAAGGCAGCAGCGCGCGCAAAAGGCGCAATCCAGTCTTCAACTGCAGACAAGGTCTCGACGTCGATCAGCACGAGCGCCAGACCTGGCGGCAAAACAGCCGCTTCAGTCGCACTCAAGGGCAAGACAACCACCGTGGCGAAATCGAAAGCTACCGAAGTCGAGAGCAAGCAGACCCCTGCCAGCGCAAGCGCAACCAAAACGGGTACCGCTCGTACCAGCACCGCAGCCAAGCCAGCCAAGGCAACCGCGGAAGACACCAAGCGCACCGCCCAGGCAGAGGCCACCCCCACAACTCCTCCTGCGCCTCGCGCCGAAGCAGCAGCCGAGCCCAAAAAGCGCGGCCGCAAGCCCAAAGCAGAAACGCAGGCAGACGATGACAGCAGCACGGACGTGACTGAAGAATTTGACACCCCCGCCGCTCCGGCACCGAAAACCGACAAGCTGAAGGCCCGTGACCGCAAGGCCAAGGAAAAAGCCCTGCTCAAGGAATTTGCTGCTTCGCAGCAAGGTGGTTCGGAAGAAGAGCTCGAGGCTCGCCGCCAGAAGCTCAAGGCGCTGATCAAGCTGGGCAAATCGCGCGGCTACCTGACCTACGCCGAAATCAACGACCACCTCCCCGACGACATGGTCGACGTGGAGTCGCTGGAAACGTTGGTCGCCACGCTCAACGACATCGGCGTTGCCGTGTACGAGCAGGCGCCGGACGCTGAAACGCTGCTCCTGAACGACAACGCGCCTTCCGTCACCACGGAAGAAGAGGCTGAGGAAGAAGCCGAAGCCGCGCTGTCAACGGTTGACTCCGAATTCGGCCGCACGACCGACCCGGTGCGTATGTACATGCGCGAAATGGGCACGGTCGAGCTGCTGACGCGCGAAGGCGAAATTGTCATCGCCAAGCGCATCGAAGCCGGCCTGAAGGACATGGTCATGGCCATCTCGGCCTGCCCGGTCACCATCTCCGAGATCCTCGCCATGGGCGAGCGCGTCGCCAACGACGAAGCCAAGATCGACGAGTACATCGACGGTCTGATTGACCCGAACGCTGACGCCGAAGCTGCCGCCGCGGCCGCTGACGAAGAAGAAGACTTCGAGGACGAAGAGGCCGAAGAAGAGGGCGACGAAGAGGAAGACGAGGACGATGAAGGTGCTGGCGCTGCCGCAGCTTCGGCCCGTCAACTCGAAGAGCTCAAGCAGGCTGCGCTGGTCAAGTTTAGCGTGATCGCCGACCAGTTCGACAAGATGCGCCGCGCGTTCGAGAAGGAAGGCTACAAGTCCAAGCCGTACGTGAAGGCGCAGGAAGCCATCCAGGCTGAACTGATGAGCATCCGTTTCACCGCACGCAACGTTGAGCGTCTGTGCGACACGCTGCGTGGTCAGGTGGACGAAGTGCGCAAGCTGGAACGCGCCATCCTGAACATCGTGGTCGACAAGTGCGGCATGCCGCGTGGCGACTTCGTTTCGCGCTTCCCGGGCAACGAGACCAACCTGAAGTGGATCGAAACCGTGGTGGCCGATGGCAAGCCGTACAGCGCCATCGTCGAGCGTAACGTGCCGGCCGTGCATGAACTGCAGCAGAAGCTGATCGACCTGCAGGCACGCGTGGTGCTGCCGCTGACCGAGCTCAAGGACGTCAACCGCAAGATGTCGGAAGGCGAACGTCGCGCGCGTGAAGCCAAGCGCGAGATGACCGAGGCCAACCTGCGTCTGGTGATCTCGATTGCCAAGAAGTACACGAACCGCGGTCTGCAGTTCCTCGACCTGATCCAGGAAGGCAACATCGGCCTGATGAAGGCGGTGGACAAGTTCGAATACCGTCGCGGCTACAAGTTCTCGACGTACGCCACGTGGTGGATTCGTCAGGCCATCACGCGCTCGATCGCCGACCAGGCGCGCACCATCCGGATTCCGGTGCACATGATCGAGACGATCAACAAGATGAACCGCATCTCGCGTCAGATCCTGCAGGAAACCGGCAATGAGCCGGATCCGGCAACGCTGGCCGAGAAGATGGAGATGCCGGAAGACAAGATCCGCAAGATCATGAAGATCGCCAAGGAGCCGATCTCCATGGAAACGCCGATCGGTGACGACGACGACTCCCATCTGGGCGACTTTATCGAGGACACGAACACGTTGGCCCCGGCTGAAGCGGCGCTGCATGGCTCCATGCGCGGCGTGGTGAAGGACGTGCTCGACTCGCTGACGCCGCGCGAAGCCAAGGTGCTGCGCATGCGTTTCGGTATCGAGATGAGCACCGACCACACGCTGGAAGAAGTCGGCAAGCAGTTCGATGTGACACGTGAGCGTATTCGCCAGATCGAAGCCAAGGCGCTGCGCAAGCTGCGTCACCCGAGCCGCTCAGACAAGCTGAAGAGCTTCTTGGAAGGTAGCTGATCAATGCCGGAAGGTGGGCTGCGGCCCACTTTCAGGTAAAATTCACGATGTGGCCCGGCCTAATCCGCCGGGTCAATTTTTTGTCGGTTGTCCGTTCGGGCACCGCTCTTTGGGCCTCTAGCTCATGCTTGGTTAGAGCAGCGGACTCATAATCCGTTGGTGCCGGGTTCGACTCCCGGGGGGCCCACCATCCCTTTTTTTATTTGCGCAAATCTTTCTGTCGAACGGCTTTCTGCTATTTCATGCGGAACCGTATCGGGACTGATTTTTGCTGGCGCATATATCTCAAGAAATATATCCGTTTCGACATAATTCGGTTATGTCGCACTGCACGATATTCCCCCCTACGAGTGAGGGGGAGGGGTTTAAAACACTTCAAACGAAGCGAATTCATTCTCTCGTTTGAAATGCTGCCAAATGGCGCCGCGCCTGCTTGCGTGAGGCATTGCAGGCAATGTTTTGAATGAAATCTCTATTTACTTCACAGTCTGTGCAGACCATAGTGACACGCATAACGACAAGTAAATAGCCAGTAGCGTACCCTTCGGAGACACAGGATGTTACGCATTCAAAACGGGCCTTTCCAGCATTCCGCTTCTGCGCATGCCCACGCGCGTCACCGCCATCGTCATCATCGCAGCGAGCCGGGTTTCTCGGGTTAGCTGCAACACCCCGACTGGTTTTGGCATCGGCTCCCAACCGATTAGTGCGTTACACGCGTTAACGCGCGCGACAAAACACGTCCGTCGTTTTTGTTGATTTGCAGGATTGATCTGCCACCGGGGCAGGTCGTGCGCTGTCGGCTGTCGTACGCCGGCAGGCGGGGGTATTGGCTGGCATTTGCCGGCAAAAACACAACAAGTTTCAGAACGTGAGGAGACAACCATGGGTAGTCGACGTCATCTTTTTATTGTCATGGCAACCAGTTGCATAGTCGCGATGCCGTTCATCGGCGGGTGCGGTGGCGCGGACGATCCGGGCTCGTCGGCTGTCGCGCAGTGCTCGGGTAGCTCTTGCCCGCCCAGCGGGCCAAACACCACGCCAACCACGCCGACAAGCCTGTGCCCGGCCGCGCTGGACTACACGACCACCTACACCGGTGGTTCCGGCAGCGGTGAGTACATCAAGGTCAAGTTCGACACGAGCAAGAACACGTATCAGATGCAGTTCATCGAGTCATCGGTGCCGACCTCGGCCGGGCAGGTGAACAACACGCGCAAGGGCCTGACGATCAACGGCACGTTTGTTCATCCGACCAACCTGCCGACGCCTGAACAGAACCGCTGCGCCTTTGTACTGCAGTCGGGCAAGACGGCGGACAACAGCTACGCGATCACCGTCAACCCACAAGACCCGCCGACACTGTTTGTTGGTCAGGGCATCGTGGGCGGCGGCATTCCGGGTGCGACGATCCAGTTCGACGGCATTACGGTGGCCCCGGGTTTTCCTCCGCTCGCAGTGGTGCCGTCTCGCACGTTTGATTTCTACCCGTTCCTGGGCTTCTCACAAACGGTGACGGACTTCACGCAGGTGGCCGGGCACTACAACGAGGTGGGGGTGCATGTGACGCCCACGGGTTCGGCCAGCCAGACCACGGGGCCGGAAGGTTGGGCGCCTGACGCCGTCAACTGGACGCAAACGCTGAACGCGGACGGTACGTGTACGGCGGAGGGTATCGACTACTCGTGCCACACGACCGGCACACCGTGGAAGCTGCGCCAGAACGCTGATGGTTCTCAGGACAACGTGTTTGTCAGCAACCCTTTGGCGGCCAATTTATCGTATCCGTACGTCGGCCAGGTCTCGCCAATCATCTTGTTTACGCCGAGCCAAGCCAAGGGGATTCTGATTGCCGGCAAGCTCAACGGGCAGGTGATACCGGTCGTGATTCGCGTTGGCTTCTCGCATAGCGATCAGGTCAATCCGCTGGCTTCCGCAGGTGATGACCAGATCGGCATCTCGATCCTGACGCCTGTGGCGACTATCCCGACCAACGCGCTTGCGGGTGGCTATATCGGCGCGACCAGTGCATCCGCGTGTGGGGTGGTGACCAACAACGGCCCGAGCTCGTTACAGGCTGGCTTCAACGGCTTGAACGCCACGGTCAATCATCCTGAGCTGTCTGGCACGTATACGGGCGGCTTCTTCTATTCGAACGTCGGCAACTGCAGCGATGGCACCGCTGTCTCCACGCTGGCCGCCAACTACACATCAACGCTGTTCCAGAACGGCACAGCCGCTTTCATTAACCCGTTCAACTCGCGGGTGACGGCGCAGTTCTCGCTCGACTACACGCAAGCCTCGCCGGGCAAGTTGCTGGTCACCGCGCAGAACGACTTCAACGCGCAGGGCGCCAGCGGCAACGTCGCGTTGTTCAAGGCGGGCGACAAGGGCGTCGCAGTCAAGGTGGGCAACGTGTACGCAATGCTCATGAATAACAACAAGTACAACCCGTTCTTCACGGTCGGCGCGTTCGTCCAGTGAGGCACGCAGCACCGAAACCACATGCGGCGGCGCGTATGAAGTGCACGTGCCGCCGCAACTGAACAACAACATGGAGGAGACGCAAATGCAATGGCGTAAATGGCTGGTCGTATTGGCGTGTGCACCGATGGTGACCGCGTGCGGTGGCGGCGGGGATGATCCGCCGGCCCCGGTGATCCAGCGCCTGTGTCCGCAGGCCATCGACTACAGCACCGTTTTCACGGGCGGTTCCGGTTCTGGCGAGTTGGTAAAGGTACAGCTCGACACCACCAAGATGACGTACCAGATCACGTATCTGGCTTCGCCGATTCCGGTGACGACAGGCACGGTGGCGCCCACACGCGACACCGCACCCAACAACGTACAGACGGGCACGCTGACGCAGGAAACTGCACTGCCGACCGAGAAGCTCAATCAGTGCGCGTTCCGACTGAACAACGCAAGTCTTGATCCGAGCCGGCCGGCGCGTTTCTTCCTGGGTCAGGGCGTGCTGGGCGGCACGATTCCGGGCGCGACGATCCAGTTCAACGGCATCGTTGGCGTGGGCAAGATTGCGCAAACCACGTTCCCGTACTACCCGTTCATCAGCTTCTCGAACACCGAGACGGACCTGACCAAGATCGCGGGCAACTACAACCAGCTCGGCTACCACCAGGTGCCATCGCAGAGCTTCTCGCAGCAGGCGGTCGATGCGCGCTTCACTATCAACGCGGACGGCACCTACACCGAGTGCGACAACCTGGGCGTGAAGAACGGCGGCGCGTGCCTGACATCGAGCGCAACGGTCAACCAGAAGCTGACGCTGCGCGCGGACTCGTCTGCCTTCACCACGCTGAATTATCAGCCGCAGGTGCCGGCCACGCTGGCGTCGCTTGACCCAACCAAAGCTGGCAAGGGCGTACTGATCGTGGGCAAGCTGTACAACCAGCTCGTGCCGATCTTCATCCGCGTGGGGGCGGCCAACTCGGACCTGACTGCCGGCCCGCCGGTGGCTGATGACGAGTCCGGCATTTCGTTCCTGGCACCGACCACCAACATTGCGCAGGGTTCGCAAGACGGCGAGTACACGGGTGTGGACAGCACGTTCAACTACCGCGCGACCGCGCTGGTGGGCGCACAGGCCACGATGCTCGATCCGTTCAATGCGTCGCAGGTCGCGCTTACCCGTCCGCTGAATCTGGATTTCACGCAGACAGTACCCGGCGTGATCCGCACCACGCAGACGAGCGCTCCGGCCGGTTCGGCCCCGACCGGCAAGCTGATCTTCACCGGCAAGACCTTCGGCTTCCTGGATATGAGCGATACGAAGAACCCGTACTTCACCGTGGGCGCCTTCGTGCAGTGACGTTTCCGGAATAACACGCCACGGGGTGCGGCCAGCATGACCGAAAGTCGCGCCGCGCCCCGCTCAGAACAACAGGAGGAAGCATCATGAAGAAACTGACTGTCGCATTGGTGGCCGCCTGCGCATCCGCAGGTGCCATGGCGCAGCAGGCGGGTGACAACGTGGCAACGGTGGGCTGGTTCCACATCATGCCGCAGGATTCGAGCAACAACCTGACCACCAGCGTGATCAACGCGCCGATCAACGATCCGCTGCGCTTGCCAGGCAGCTTCACGTCGCCCAACAGCGGGCTGCGTGTGAGCAATGCCAACACGCTGGGCATCACGCTCACGCATTTCTTTACCGACAACATTGCATTGACCACGATTGCCGGTGTGCCACCCGAGTTCAAGCTCACCGGGCATGGGGTGATTCGTGCGCCCGGGCCAGCGGGAGCACTCGGCCACGTTGACCTGGATGACCCGTCCAACCAGCCCGCTGTGCGCAAGGCGCGCCAGTGGAGCCCCGGGATCATCCTGCAGTGGTACTTCGGGAACGCGCAGTCGAAGTTTCGGCCGTTTGTTGGCGCGGGGGTGGTCTACAGCTTCTTCACCAACATCGAGTTGAACCCGAACTTCTCGGCCGCGGTGAATCGTGAACTGGGCAGCGTGCTGGCGGCGGGGGCGGGCAAGCCGGGGCCGACGTATGTGGAGGGGAAATCGTCGGCATCCTGGTCGCCCATCTTCAACCTGGGCGCGAGCTACGCGATTAATGAGCGCTGGGCTCTGACGGCCACGGTGTCGTACCTGCCGCTCAAGACGGAGGCGGCCACCGTGATCAAGGCGGCGGACGGCACCACGCTGGCCACCACCAAGACCACGCTCAAGGCCAATCCGATCATCACGTTCATTGGGGTGTCGTACAAATTTTAGCCAGGCGTCGGCTGTCTGCGCCTGGCTAATTGGCGCGGCGTGAACCGAGCGGGAACCGGTTTGCGCCGCATTCTTAAGGCGGTTTCAACCGTCAGTTTTAGTGAGGCAATAAATGAGCACACGTAAAGTCGTATCTCTTGCAGTTGCACTCGCACTTGCCACCGTAGCAGCCACACCCGCATTTGCCGTGACCGTATCGCGCGCTGATGGTCAACCGATGAACCCGAGCGGCGAGCCGTTCTCGGTTACCGGTACGACCAATCTCTCAAAAGGATCGACCAACGCGCAATGCCAAGCCACGTTCAATGGCACCATCACGCCCGCCGGCATCGTCAACATCACGTCGACGACGTTCTCGGGCGGTACGCTATGCGGCTTTATCAGCGGCGTCACCCCTTGGACCGGGCAGGCCGATAGCACGACGCAGCTGACGATCAACAATGCCGCCGTCAATGTGTTCCTGTTGGGCAGTTGCGGGCCAAGCTCCGTTGCGACGACCTGGGACAATGTCGCGTCTTCGTTGACGTTCACCAACGCATCGATGAAACCGGACTGTACGGTGAGCGGTACCGTCTATTCATCACCGAAGTTTACGGTGGCGCCGTAAGCACGCCCCTGGTCGACCTGCGGATGCGCAGCCGCGGTTGATCGGTATGAGACAAAGGCCCGGCATGTCGGGCCTTTTTTCTTTTCGATAGCTCAACTCAACTGAGTATCAACAACATGGCGATGTCCGTCACGTTGTTGGGCTCGTGCGGCCCAAACAGGGTAGTCATGCAATGGAATAACGCCATGTCATCGATGACCGCTACGGATGCGACGCTTTTCCCAAATGGCACCATCTCTGGAGCGCTGCGAACGTCGCCGATGTTTGTCGTTCACTAGCGCCTTGCGTTTCGAAGTGAAGCAATACCCCCGTCGCCAATAGCGACAACGCATGTGCATCGGGAGTGTCATGATCCGGGCTCCCACCGCTGCAACGGGGCAGCGGCTTCTCCTTCGGAGCCAAGACATGCGTTTGCCTACCTCTGCCGCTGTGGCCATCACACTGGCCGCGTTCATCGGATTCGCCCACGCCCAGACTGCCGCCCCCGCGCCTGCCGCTACGCAGCAACGCACCCAGGTGCCCGGCTACTACCGCATGGCCCTGGGCGATGAGGTTGTTACCGCGCTCTATGACGGTTACATCGATCTGCCGGCCAAGACACTGGTGGGCATGAGCGCACAATCGGTGCAGAGCCTGCTGGCGCGGATGTTCGTGTCGAGTACGCCGGGCATGCAGACGGCCGTGAACGGTTACCTGATCGACACGGGCAGCCAGCGCATCCTGGTCGATACCGGCTCGGGCACGTGTTTTGGCCCGACTATGGGCAGCCTTGCCGGCAACGTGCGCGCGTCGGGCTATCAGCCAGAGCAGATCGACGTCGTGCTGCTGACCCATCTGCACCCGGATCACGCATGTGGCCTGCTGACACCGCAAGGGCAGCCGGCTTTCCCGAACGCGCAGGTCTACGTGGCGGCACCGGAAGCCGATTTCTGGCTGAGCGAGACGATTGCCGCTTCCAAGCCCAAGGACATGCAACCGTTCTTCAAGATGGCGCGCGATTCGGTGGCGCCGTATGCGGCAGCCGGCAAACTCAAGCAATTCAAGCCGGGCGATGCGGTGTTGCCGGGCGTGCGCTCGGTGGTCGCCAGCGGACATACGCCGGGCCATAGCGGCTACCTGTTTGCCTCCAAGGGGAAAAGCTTGCTGGTGTGGGGCGATATCGTGCACAGCCACGCCGTGCAGTTCCAGCACCCTGAGGTTGCGTTTGAATACGACGTTGACCAGAAGCAGGCCGTTGTCTCGCGCCGCAAACTGTTTGCCGAAGCGGCGCAAGACAAGCTCTGGGTGGCCGGCGCGCACCTGCCATTCCCGGGCCTGGGCCATGTGCGCCGTGACGGCAAGGCGTTTGTGTGGGTGCCGATCGAGTACGGTCCCTTGCGCACGGATCGCGCAGACTAAGCCGTCACACGCCTGCTGGCCGCTTCATCTTGCAAGTGGTTGGCAGGTCGAGGTCCTTGGCTGCGGTGGTGCTCTCCGTCTTGTGGCCCCACTGGGTGCCGTCGTAGCCAACTTTGACGGTCTTGCCATCCACCGGCGCGATGGTTGATACCACCTGCGGCAGCAGCAACTGGTGGTCGCTCTTGCGCATCGTGATGTCGCCCAGGAAGCTCTGCTTCTGCATGCCCTCCAGGGCCAGCGCAATCTTGAGCGGGTCGGTGGAGTTAGCCTTGCGGATGGCGTCGGTGACGAGTTCGACGGAAAGCACGGTGCGCGGCGCGAAGTGCTCGCCAGCGGGCGTCTGGCGCACGCGCGCATCCATCTGCATCAGTTGCGCGTTGCCGTTGCCCGGCGTCCACTCAGACACCCACGTCACCTTGCCAATCTTGGCTTGCGATACCGCCAGCACGGTGCCCGGCGCGCCCGCGCCGCTGTGGTTGAGATAACGCACGTCGTAGCCCATGTCGCCGTCGGCCTTGATGAGCAGGTTCAGGTCCTGCCCCCAGTTGCCCGTGAGGAGCGTATCCGCGCCGGTCGCCTTCGCCTTGGAGACGTAGGGCGCGAAATCCTTCACCTTGCCGATCGGGTGCAGTGTCTCTCCCGTGAACTGCACGTCTGGCCGCGCCGCTGAGATCATTTGCTTGCCCAGTGATGCCCACAGCCGCCCGTGCGCGTAATCCTGGTTCAGCGAGTAGACCTTGCGGATGTCGGGCTGTGTCTTCACGAAGTTGGCCAGCGCGCGCATCTTCATGGCCGTGTTGGCCTCGGTGGCGAAGTGCCAGAAGCTGCAGTGCGCGCCGGTCAGGTCGGGGTCGATCGAGGCGTAGTTGATGACCAGCACGCGCTTGTCTGGATTGCGTTCGTTGTGCTTGGTGGCCGCGTCCACCATGGCCGCCACCACGGACGAGCCCGACCCGCCGGTGAAGACGATCTTCGCGCCCGCATCGATAGCGCTCTGCAATGCCGACAGGCTGTCTTGCGCCGACAGCTTGTTGTCGTAGGTCGACAGTTCGTAGCGCGCGCCATTCAACACGCCTTGCGGTTGCGCGTTGGCATCGTCGATGCCGAGTTTCAGGTTGGCGAGGAATTGCTCACCCACATTCGACAGGGGCCCGCTCAACTGGTCGATGAACGCCACCTTGATCGGCGCAGGGTCTGCTGCATGTGCCAGCGGCGCACATAGCACCGCAGTCGCACAGGCCAACGCGGACAGCGGACGGGCAAAGCGGGTCGATGCAGACATGGCTCCTCCTTGTTATGTGGTGTGTGCTGTCTTCTCGTCTACCACGTATCGATGAAGCGGCGCGTGGCCGGGTCGCGTGTGTGGCGCGGTGGTGCGGGTGGCGCCGATTGCAGCCCGCGCAGTAGCCAGCGGCGCGTGTCGGCCGGGTCGATCACGGCGTCGATCTCCAGATAGCTGGCGATGTTGAGCGCCCGGCCTTCCTCATAAGCGGCATCGACCATCTTGCGGAACAGTGCTTCGCGCTCGGTGGGGTCTTCCACCGCTTCCAGCTCTTTGCGGTAGCCGAGGCGGATGGCGCCTTCGATGCCCATGCCGCCGAACTCACCGCTTGGCCACGACGCGGTAAAGAACGGCGCATGGAAGCCGCCGGCCGCCATGGCCATCGCCCCGAGGCCGTAGCCCTTGCGCAGCACGACGGTAAAAAAGGGCACCCGCAGATTGCCGGCCGTGACGAACATGCGGCTGACATGGCGCACGGTGGCCGTTTTCTCCGCTTCCGGGCCGACCATGAAGCCTGGCGTGTCGCACAGCGAGACGATGGGCAGGTCGAAGGCGTTGCACAACTGCATGAAACGCGACGCCTTGTCGGCCGCTGCCGAATCGATGGCGCCGCCTAAATGGCGCGGGTTGTTGGCGATGCAGCCGAACGCGCGGCCCTCAATGCGGATCAGCGCGGTGATGATGCCCACGCCAAAGGCCTGTCGCAGCTCCAGCACCGAGTCGGTATCGGCCAGCGCTTCGATCACGGCACGCATGTCGTAGCTGCGCATGCGGTTTTCGGGAATCACGTGGCGCAGGTGGCGTGCGTCGTCGGCATTCCAGTCTGCAAGCGGCCCCTGGAAGTAGCTCAGGTAGCGGCGCGCGGCGTCCACCGCTTCGGTTTCATCTTCGACCAGCACGTCGATCACCCCGTTGGGGGCCTGCATGCTGACCGGGCCGACTTCCTCGGGCGCGTACACGCCCAAGCCCCCGCCTTCAATCATGGCCGGACCGCCCATGCCGATGGTCGCGTCGCGCGTGGCGATGATCACGTCGGCGCAACCCAGCAGTGCGGCGTTGCCGGCAAAGCAGCGGCCGGACACGATGCCGACGGTCGGCACCAGTCCTGACAGACGTGCAAAGTGGATGAACGTCGGGCAGTCCAGGCCGCTCACGCCGCGCTTTTCGGTATCGCCCGGCCGGCCGCCGCCGCCTTCGGCAAACAGCACGACCGGCAGCTTCCATTGCTGCGCCAGTTCCAGCGCGCGGTCAGTCTTCTTGTGGTTGAAGGTGCCCTGTGTGCCGGCCAGCACGGTGTAGTCGTAGGCGAGCACCATGCAGCGTGCTTCCTGGTCGGGGAAGTGCGCGCCGTTGACGGTGCCGATGCCGGTGATGATGCCGTCGGCCGGCGTCGAGCGGATCAGGTCATCCAGCGCGCGCCGCTGGCGTTGTGCTGCGATGGCGAGCGCGCCATATTCGATGAACGAGTCGGCATCACACAGGTGCGCGATGTTCTCGCGTGCGGTGCGCTGGCCGGTCTTGCGGCGGCGGGCGACGGCATCCGGGCGGTTGGCGTCGAGGCCAAACGCATGGCGGTCGATGACGGTTTGCAGGTCGGGGCGGATGTGGTTCAGGTCGATCTCGGCGTCGACGGATTCGGTCTGGTGTTCTGCGTCGCTCAGGATCAGTGCGACCAGCGGCTGGCCTTCGCGCACCGTGGCGCCGGGCTGTGCGCACACCTGCAGCACCTGCCCGGAAGCGGGCGCGAGCACTACGTGCTCCATCTTCATCGCTTCGATCACAGCCAGTACTTGTCCGCGCGCTACGGTCTCGCCGGGTTGGGCGTTGAGCTGAATCAGTGCGCCGTCCATCGGCGCGGTCAGCAATTCGGCATCGTCTGGCAACGCATCCAGCAGCGATTCGCCAGAATCGGTCGGTCGATCGGCTGACACATCCGCTGATGCATAGAGCGCGGGATGCGCGCCGTCGCTGGCGGTCACCAGTTCGGCCAGGCGCGCGTCGAGAAATTGCGTGTGCACGGCGTTGGCTTGCACCTGTGCGTCGCTCAGCAGGTCCTGCAGCAGACGCTTGTTGGTCACTAACCCTTCGATGCGGAACTCGCACAGCGCGCGGTAGGTTTGCGCCAGGGTTTGCGCATAGGTGCCGCGTGGCGCGAGCACGATCAATTTGGCCAGCAGCGAATCGAAACGCGGGTTGGGGCGGTAGCCGGCGTAGCCGCAGGTATCGACGCGTACTCCCGGGCCATTGGGCGGTTCGAACGCGGTGAGTGTGCCGGTCGAAGGATGCGGCTGGCCAGACGCATCAAGTGTCTCGGCATTGATGCGCACCTGCACGGCATGGCCGCGTGGCGTGATCGGCTGGTCGAGCCCCAACTCCGCGAGCGATGCACCTTGCGCCAGCGCCAGTTGCGTCACCACCAGATCGACGCCGGTCACCATCTCCGTGACGGTGTGCTCGACCTGCACGCGCGGGTTGGCTTCCATGAAGTGGAACGTGGCATGCGGTGTGCCTGCGCCTTCCACGAGGAATTCGAACGTGCCAATGCCGCTGTAGCCTGCTGCTTTGGCAAGCGCCACAGCTGCATCGGCAATGCGCGCGCGCAGCGCATCGTCCAACGCGGGGCTGGGCGCAATCTCGATCAGCTTCTGGTGACGGCGCTGCAGGCTGCATTCGCGCTCGCCGAGGTGCGCGACATTGCCATGCGCATCGGCGACGATCTGGATCTCGATATGGCGCGGCGTGGGTACCAACGCTTCGACATACACATCGCCACTGCCGAAGGCGGCGGTGGCTTCCGATACGCAGCGCGCGTAGGCCTCGGGAATCGCCAGTGCATCGTGCACGGCACGCATGCCGCGCCCGCCGCCACCGGCCACGGCCTTGATCATCATGCCGTGCGAGGGCGGCAGCGCGGCGAAGAAGGCTTGCGCATCTTCGAGCGACGTCGCCCCGCGCGTGCCGTTGACAATGGGGATGCCTGCTTCATGCGCGAGCGCCCGTGCGCGCGCCTTGTCGCCAAAGAGGTCGAGCACCCGTGGCGCTGGCCCGATGAACTGCACACCCTCCTCAGCGCACCGGCGGGCAAAGGCGGCGTTCTCACTCAGGAAGCCGTAGCCTGGGTGGATGGCGGTGGCGCCCACGGCGCGTGCGGCGGCGAGGATGGCCTCTCCATCGAGATAGGCGCGTGGGCCGGTGCCGGGTAATGGGACGGCTTCATCTGCGCGCAGCGCGTGCAGTGCATTACCGTCGTCTTCGGAATAGATGGCGACGGAGGGCAGCCCGGCTGCAGCGGCTGCGCGGGCAATGCGAATGGCGATCTCGCCGCGATTGGCGATCAGCAGTTTGCGAAACGTCATGGAGCAAGCGTGGGTTGAAGCTGTTCTGCGATCGGTGCGAGATCCTGCTTGCGCACCTTGCCGGTGGCGGTGAGCGGTAGCGCGTCGACGATGCGCACGATGGGCACCTTGTAGACGGCCATGTTCTCGCGGCACCAATGGGTGAGTGTGGCGTCGTCCAGCGTGCCGATGGCCTCAGGGCGCAGCATCACGAAGGCGACCGGGAGTTGACCGCGCTGTTCATCGGCGCGACCCACCACGGCAGAACCGAGCACCGCAGGGTGTTTGCCGAGCATGGCTTCGATTTCGGCCGGGAACACGCTCATGCCGTTGACCTTGAGCATCTCCTTGCGGCGGCCGAGGTAGTGGATGTAGCCGTGTGCGTCGATGCAGCCGATGTCGCCGGTGTGGAACCAGCCGTTGCGCAAGGTCTGCGCGGTGGCCTCGGGCTTGTTCCAGTAACCCTTGAGCAGCGTGGGTGTACGTACGCACAGTTCGCCTTCTGCACCAATGGGCAACAGTTCGTGTGTGTCGAAATCGCAGATCTTGAAGTCGGTGCCCGGCACCGGCAGGCCCACGAAGATCGGTTGCGAGCGCAGATCGAAATCGTCTTCCTGCATGCCGACCGTGAAGCTGTTGCAGGTCTGCGTTTCGGTCATGCCCCAGGCGCTCTCGGCCATCATCGAGCCGGTGAGTGCGCGCCATGCGCTGCGGTACTCTGGGTTCAGCTTCTTCACGAAGGACGACACACCGGTATGCCGCAGTGAGCGCAGGTTGTATTCGTGCACACGCGGATGCGCCATGACTTCGGCCGCGCTGTCGACCAACATCGAGCCGCTGGTCACGCGGTAGCGCTGCACGCCGGCCATGAATGCCTCCGCATCCCAGCGCGCGAGCAGTACCAGCGGCACACCGAGGAACGCGGGGAAGATCAACCCGGTGTTCTCGCCAGCAATCCAGAACTGCGGGTAGAAGCTGAGCATGACCGTGTCGGCATCGGCGCGCAGTGACACGGCTGAGAATGCGGCCGCCATGTCCACCATGTCGCCCTGAGTGTGGATACAGCCCTTGGGCAGGCCGGTTGTGCCGCCGGTGTAGTTGAGTGCGGCGGCGGTATCGAGCGAGGCGGGCGGCAGGGTGATCGGCACGGTTTTCGTCAACGCCGGCAGCAAGTCGACCGCATCGTCGCAAGCCAGTGGCGGCTCCGTAAGCATTGCCGGGAGCGGCAGCGTCGGCTGGGCGGGGAGCACATCCGCATAGCGCGTGACGAAGATGTGTTCGAGCGATGTTTCGGCCCGCACATCACGCACCAGCGGCATCAGGCGGTCCAGCGCGACAATGGCACACGGTGTTGCATCGGTCAGTGCATGCATCAGTTCGGCGCGCTGAGAAAGCGGGCTGATCGGCACGTACACGGCGCCCCGTTTGAGGATGCCAAAGAACACCGCATTGAACTGCGGACAGTTCGACAGGAACACCGCTACCCGGTCGCCTGCCCCAATACCATGCTGCGCGAGCAGGGCGGCAAAGCGGTCGGAGAGATCATCCAACTGGGCGAACGTGGTGTCGTGTCCGTAGAAGTGGATGGCGGGCGTGTCTGGCGTGGTGCGCGCCCAGTGGCGCAGATATTCGGTGAGGGGAACGCGCCCGATCGGGTAGTGGGGCTCGCGGGGGGTATCGACCGGCCATGCGCGCGCCCAGAGCGCGCGAACGCGGCCGAGATACTCGGACTCGTCCATCGCCAAAGCTTGTCTCCGTTGGGTTGTGCAGTGCGTGCGCAAAGTGGCGCCGCGCTATCTATACTTTGTGGTAATTTTTTATACCATTGGGTAGAAATATAGAAAGCGCCGTTTGATGCGTCAAGCATTTCAGCGGCGTGATGCCACCCCGATGCGCACACGCGACGGCGCATCCAAAGGCGGCATGCGAGAATGCGTACCATGTCCATCGTCCGCAAATCTGCTGTTTCCGACGTGCAACCGTCCGCTGAAACCGAGGCTCCTGAGGCACCACCGGTCTCTGCGCCCGTCACGCGCCCGCATATCGCCGAGCGCCAGGAGGCGCGCCGCCGACAGATTCTTGATACTGCCGCCCAGCTCTTCTTCACCAAGGGCTATGCCGGTATGACGATGAGTGACTTGTGCGCCGCATTGGGCGTGACCAAGCCAGCGGTGTACTACTACTTCACCGACAAGTACGAGATCTTCGACATCCTCTGCCGCGAGGCCGCGCAAATCTGCCTGTCAGCCATCCGCGAGACGGCTGACCCGGCGCTGCCGGTGCGCGAGCGCCTACAGGCCTGCCTCCTGGAGATGGCACGCCGCTGCATCGACTGCCACTATGCGGCTGCGCTCACGTACCGTGACCGCCAATATTTGCGGCCCGAAACCGTGGAGTGGCTGCACGGCATGTCGCGCGGCTACTATCGCGATCTGTATGCGCTGCTGGACGAAGGCAAGCGCGCCGGCGTGTTTGAGTTTGGCGATGCGCGCGTCGCGGCGCACTCGATGGGGGGCGTGATGGGCTTCATGTACACGTGGCACGACCCCTCGCGTATCGACGCCAATGTGCTGGCGCACGAGCTGTCGAGCGCCATGATGAAGATCATCCTGCCGGCGGCCCCCAGCCCGGCAGTCAAACCCGCGTCTTGAGCGCCGCGCCCGCCGGTGTTTTCGGCATGGCGGGCAAGCGGAAGATCTCCGGCGTCATCAGGTCGATGCCGCAGTCGAGCGTTTCCACCCAATCGATGAAGCGGTTGACCATGGCTTTCCCACGGAAGGCCTGGCCGTGCTGCGGCACGATCCATTCGATATCCAGCCCACGCACCATCTGTGCCCACAAGCGGCAGACACGGTTGCCGCTCATGTAGCGGCGATGGAAGGGCGCCATCAGCGGCAGGTGCGCGTCGAAATCTTCCACGGGCTTGGCAGCCACGTTGGCGTGCACCATCGATGCGCCCAGGTCGCCCGAAAAGAGAATCCGCGATTCCGGATCGTAGAACTGGAAGTTGCCCTCCGAGTGCAGGAAATGCGCCGGCACTGCCAGCAGATGCGATTGTCCCAGCGGGATCGCCATGCCCGTATCCGGAATCGGTACGATCCGGCCCTCGGTCTTACCCACGTTGCAGAAGTGCGGCAGAAAGCGCTCCCACACGCGCGAGATCAAGATGTCGCAACTGGAACTTGTGAGCCAGCGCCCAGCCGAGGCGACGATATCCGGGTCCGCATGCGAGGCGAGCACATAGTCGAGTTGCTTGGGCGGAAAGTAGCTGTTCATCGCCAGATAGAGCGCGTTGTACGTCATCTGGCCGCCCGGGTCGATCAGCGCGCCGTGGCCGTGATCGACAATGAGGAACTGGTTGGTCTGCACCGGCAGGTCGTCGTGATCGTCCACCAAGTCGGAAAACATCAGGCAGACATGCTCGGGCGTTTCATAAAGCGTGGTCACCATGGAGGGAGGGGGCGCAGGTTGGGATGCCCGATGGTCGCGCAGCATGGGCCTGGGCCTATTGATCCGTGTCAAGGCAGATGTGGCGCCCGCGCGGGTGCTGGCATGTCGTTCATCCGTCCCGTGCTGACCCTCACGTGATAAACTTTTGATTTTTAACGCTTTGCGCGAGCCGCTCGCTGTCAATTCCGACTGAGCCTGTCGCGCCTGCCATGCCCCTCGGCATGCTGCATCTCCCCCTATGAACACTGCGACAACGTCTGAAGCGCCGGTCAACGAATCGGTGACATTCGACAGCTTCGGCCTGCACCCGGACATCCTCCGTGCGCTGACCGAGAGCGGCTACACCAAGCCCACACCTATCCAGGCCGCCGCCATTCCGGTCGTTACCGCCGGCCGCGACGTCATGGGCGCTGCACAAACGGGCACCGGGAAGACCGCCGGCTTCTCGCTGCCGATTCTTCACAACCTGCTGCCTGACGCCAACACCAGCGCGTCGCCGGCGCGCCACCCGGTGCGGGCGCTGATCCTCACGCCCACGCGCGAGTTGGCCGACCAGGTGTACGACAACGTTGCCAAGTACGCGAAGTACACGGCGCTGCGTAGCGCGGTCGTGTTTGGCGGCGTCGACATGAACCCGCAGACCGAGCAACTGCGTCGTGGCGTGGAAATCCTTGTCGCCACGCCGGGTCGCCTGCTTGACCACGTGCAGCAACGCAGCGTGAACCTGTCGCAAGTGCGCATGCTGGTGCTGGATGAAGCCGACCGCATGCTCGACATGGGTTTCTTGCCCGACCTGCAGCGCATCATCAACCTGCTGCCGGCGCATCGTCAGACGCTGCTGTTCTCGGCCACGTTCTCGCCCGAGATCAAGAAGCTGGCCTCCAGCTACCTGCGCCATCCGCAGACGATCGAAGTGGCACGCAGCAACGCTACGGCAGAGAACGTCCGCCAGGTCATCTACACGGTGCCGGACAATCACAAGCAGGCCGCGCTCGTGCACCTGCTGCGCCAGCGCGCTGACCAAGGCCTGCCGCGCCAGTGCATCGTGTTCTCCAACAGCAAGATCGGCTGCTCGCGTCTGGCGCGTGCGCTGGAGCGCGAAGGCATCAATGCCAACGCCATCCACGGCGACAAGACGCAGACCGAGCGCATGCAGACACTGGAAGCCTTCAAGCAGGGCACCGTTGATGTGCTGGTCGCCACCGACGTGGCAGCGCGTGGCCTCGACATCTCGCAGATGCCATGCGTGATCAACTTCGACCTGCCGTTCAACGCAGAAGACTACGTGCACCGCATCGGCCGCACGGGCCGTGCCGGTGCCTCGGGCGACGCGCTGTCGCTGTTTGCGCCGGGTGATGAGCGCTTCCTGGCCGACATCGAAAAGCTGATCAAGCGCAACCTGCCGCGCGAGCAACTGACTGACTTCGACCCGACCGGCGAACAGGCCCGTGACCGTGAACGCCGCGAGCGCGATGAAAAGCGTGCCCGCGGTGAAGTCCGTCGCGCCCGGGAGCGCGATGAGCGCAACGGCGCCCGTGTGCTCGATCACACGATCGTGCGCCCGGCATTCCGTCCGTCGGACGATCCGTTCTTCAATCGTCCTTACGAATCGACGGCGCCGGCCGAAACGGCAGAGACGGCCAAGCCAGCACAATCGGCTGGCCACCCGCGCAGCGCCAAGCGCCCGATCGCAGCACTCCTTGGTGGCGTGCCGCGCAAGCGTTAAGTTGTAGCGTTGAAAACGGCGACAGCTATGTCGCCGGGGACAATTGCGCGATGCGATTGGCCCAGGCCGGGACGGCGTCTCGGTAAAACCCCTCCAGATCTTCCGCCCGAATCTCCAGCCCCAGATGCCGCGCCGCTTCAGTCAGCGCGGCTAACGGCTGGCTGCGGTTGATGGCGCGTGCGCCGGTCTGTTTGCTGAGCTTCTCACCGTCGGCGTTGACCACCACCGGCACGTGCATGTAGCGCACGGGCGGTAGCCCAAGCAGTTGCTGCAGATAGATCTGGCGCGGCGTCGAGTCGAGCAGGTCGGCACCGCGCACCACATCGGTGATGCCTTGTGCGGCATCGTCTGCCACCACCGCAATCTGATACGCCCACATGCCATCGGCGCGCTTGAGTACGAAGTCGCCCACGGCTTCGGCGATGTTCTGGCACTGCGTGCCTTGCCAGCGGTCCTCAAAGCAGATTGTGGCGGTGTCGGCCTCCGGCACGCGCACACGCCATGCGCGCGGTGGGCGCCCATTCAAGCCGTTGCGACAGGTGCCAGGGTAGATGAGCGTCTGATGGCGCAGGCGGCCATTTGCGTCGATGGTGGTGACGGAGTCCGCAATCTCGCGACGCGTGCAGCCGCACGGATAGAGCTGGTCGATGGCCTGCAGTTGCGCCAGCGCTGTTTCGAAACGATGCAGGTGCGCGCTCTGCCATTGCGGCGCCTCGTCAGGCGCCAGGCCGAGCGCTTCGAGTGCGGCAAGGATGTCGCGATCGGCGCCGGGCACGTTGCGCTGGAAGTCGATGTCTTCAATGCGCACCAGCCACGTGCCACCATGCGCGCGGGCGTCAAGCCAGCTTGCCAGCGCGGTCACCAGTGAACCGATGTGTAGCGGCCCCGTGGGCGAGGGCGCGAAGCGGCCGCGGTACGTGCCGCGCGCCGGTGTGGCAGAAGGTTCGGGGAAATCGAGATTGGCTTGGGACAACGCAAAACTCCAGGCACGGATTCCACTATTTTGCGCGATTTTGCCGGCGTGCCCCCGCAATTGCCGCTACTGCATCAGCAGTGCCTGCGCCAAACGCGGGTCTTCCAGCTTGTCGACCCACCATTGCAATGCCTTGCCGCGCATGTTGTTGCGCCACGCCACCTGGAATGTGCCGAGACGGCGATCTTCGGTGGTTTCCTTGGCGATCAGCACACCGGAATCGAGATAGGGTTGCGCCAGTGGCACCGGCAGCCAACCGCAGCCCAGGCCGCGGATCTGCGCCTGGATCTTGTCGTCCATGGTCGGTACCACCAGCGTGTCTTGCCCGGCCATGACGCCGATGGTGCGCGCCGGCAGGTTGCGTGAGGTATCACCCACAGCAACGATGCGATGGCGCGCGATGGCCGCAGCAGGGACAGGCTCCTGTGCCTGCGCAAGCGGGTGGTGCGTCGCCACCGCAAATACGAATGGAATGGCGCCAAGCGTGCGCGTCTGCACACCCTGCACCGGCGCAGTGTGCGCGGGGCCAAGCATCAGATCGGCGCGGCCGGAGAGCAGCGCATCCCACGTGCCGCCCAGGACCTCACGGCTGAACCGCAGGCGCGTGGCGGTGTTCTCCGCGTAGAAATCCTGGATCACGGGCAGCAGCGCGCGGAAGTACACAAGGTTGTCCAGCACGATGGTCAACGTGGCTTCCCAGCCGGTGGCCAGGCGTTTGACGCGGCGGGCCAGATCGTCGGCGGCCTGTAGCAGGTGTCGGCCCTCGTCGAGCAGCGCACGGCCGGCGGGTGTCAGCTCTGCGCGGTGGCGGCGCCGGTCAAACAGCAACACATCCAGGTCATCCTCCAGCTTGCGCACCACATAAGTGAGCGCGGAGGGCACCTTGCCCAGCTCATGCGCGGCGGCGGCAAAGCTGCCCTTGCGTTCAATCGCATCCAGTACTTCCAAAGATTCCAGCGAGAGCGCCATATTCAGAATTTTTGATGAAATGAATCAAAGCCGTACGGCGCAACTATAGCCAATCTGCGTACCATTCACACATCAACGCAGTGATTTGGATAGGAGATTCATCAAAATGATTGAAATCCGCCCCTCTCAAGACCGAGGTTACGCAGACCATGGCTGGCTGAAGTCGTATCACAGCTTTTCGTTTGCCGATTACATGGACCCGGAACACGTTCAGTTCGGGCCGTTGCGCGTCATCAATGAAGACCGCGTCGCAGCCGGTATGGGCTTTGGCACGCATGGCCACCGCGACATGGAAATCATCAGCTACGTGCTCGATGGCGAACTGGCGCACAAGGACAGCATGGGCAACGGCAGCGTACTGCGCCCCGGTGACGTGCAACGCATGACGGCTGGGACAGGCGTGCGTCATTCCGAGTTCAACCATGCGCAGGACCAGACCACGCATTTCCTGCAGATCTGGGTGCTGCCCGCGCAACTGAACCTCACGCCCGGCTACGAAGAGCGCCGCTTTGACGATGCGGCCAAGCGCGGCAAGCTGGCCCTCATTGCCAGCAACGACGGACGCAATGATTCGGTGACGGTGCATCAGGACATGTCGCTTTATGCTGGCCGATTCGATGGTGCTGAAACGGCGACGCTGCCCATCGTCGACGGCCGTCGTGCCTATGTGCACGTGGTGCGTGGCAAGGTCAGCGTCAATGGCCGTACGCTCGTCGGCGGCGATGCGGCCAAGCTGACGCAGGAAAGTGCGGTGACGCTTTCCGGCGGCGAAGACAGCGAAGTGCTGGTGTTCGATCTGCCGTAATGTTCGCGGCGCATGCTCGGTGCGCCGTTTTTCCTATTCTTGTTGTTCCCCTGCCGTTACCCCAACCCCAAGAGGATTCTCATGGCACGCGTTGCAGTCGTTTATCACAGTGGTTATGGCCACACCAAGAAGCAAGCCGAGGCTGTGTTTGCGGGCGTGAAGAACGCCGGCGCCGAGGCGCACCTGATCTCGGTCACGGACGTCAACGACGACACCTGGGCGCTGCTGGCCGATGTCGACACGATCGTCTTCGGCGCGCCAACCTACATGGGCGGCGTCTCGGGCGACTTCAAGAAATTTGCTGATGCCTCGTCCAAGGCATGGTTCACGGGCGCGTGGAAGGACAAGATCGCCGCTGGCTTCACGAACTCCGCATCGATGAACGGCGACAAATTTTCGTCGATTCAGTACCTGTGGACGCTGTCGCAGCAGCACGGAATGATCTGGGTGGGCACGGGCATGATGCCGGCCAATAGCAAGGCGGCCACGCGCAACGACGTGAACTACCTGGGTGGGTTTGGTGGTGCGCTGTCGCAATCGCCGTCGGATGTGAGCCCCGAAGAAGGCCCGCTGCCCGGCGATCTGGAAACCGCCAAGCTGTTCGGTGAGCGCATTGTCGCCATCACCAATCAGTTTGTGCGCGGCCGCCAGTAAGTCGGCGGATCGCCCAAAGAAAAACGCCGGCATGTCCGGCGTTTTTTGTGGGCTGCGCTGGTGTCAGAACCGCGTGCCGGCTCCGCAGAACACCCCCCGGTTCGAACCGCCCGCGCAACTTGTCGAGCAACCGCTCAGCACCGCAAGGCCGAGCATGGCGACGAGGAGCGCGGTAGCGAGGCGTTTCATGCGGCGGCGCGGGTTTGGTGGTCAGCGCAGTGCGGGCAGCGCTTGCCGGGGATGTAGTCGGCCGATTGTTGCTCTTCCGGCGTGACGACGGCGCGGCACGCAAAGCACTGCTTCGGGCCAGCCGGCAGCAGCTCAGCGTTGAGCGCGGTGCGGTGGTCGAAGACAAAGCAATCACCGTCGTAGTGGGCGCCACCCACTTCCTCGAAATACTTGAGGATGCCGCCTTCGAGCTGGTACACGCGCTCGACGCCGATCTCCTGCATGTGGATCGCGGCTTTTTCACAGCGGATGCCGCCGGTGCAGAACGACACGACGGTCTTGCCGGCAAAGTCATCCTTGTGCGCGGCAATGGCGGGCGGGAATTCGGTGAACTTCTTGAGGTTGTACTCGACGACGTTCTTGAAGGTGCCGACCGCGACTTCATAGTCATTGCGCGTGTCGAGCATCACCACGGGGCGGCCTTCGTCGTCGTGGCCCTGGTCCAGCCAGCGCTTGAGCTCCGGCGGGGTGACCGACGGCGCACGTCCGCTTTCCGGACGAATCAGCGGATGGCGCATGGTGATGATTTCTTTCTTCAGGCGCACCAGCAGGCGGCGGAACGGCTGGTGGTCGGACAGGCTTTCCTTCGGTGCCAGATCGGCAAAGCGCGGGTCGGCTCGCAGCCAGCCGACGATGCCGTCGATCGCCTCGCGCGAGCCGGCCAGGAAGATGTTGATGCCCTCGGGGGCCAGCAGCACGGTGCCCTTCAGTTCGCGCGCTTGGCATTCGGCCAGCAGCGCTGGGCGCAGGGTGTCGCGGTCATCGAGGGTGACGAATTTGTAAGCGGAAATATTGACGATCTGCATGTGCTGCCGCGCCGGTTTTGGGGCGCCTGGGTAACCCGTTGATTCGTAAGCCGAAATTATAACGGTCCCAATGACTGGGTGGCGTTGTCGATGGTCAACTCCGTGTGCGCAAATGCTTGACGGAAGGTGATACCCGGACCCCAGCCGGTACAATACGCGGATGAATTCGCCGCGCTTCGTCCACCTCCGTCTCCATTCCGAATACTCCGTCGTCGATGGCAACGTCCGTCTGGACGATGCCGTCAAGGCCGCCGCCAAAGATGGCATGGGCGCCCTGGCGCTGACCGACCTCGCCAACGCCTTCGGGCTGGTGCGCTTCTACAAGGAAGCGCGCGGCAAGGGCGTCAAGCCCATCGTTGGTGCTGACGTGTGGATCACCAATCACGACGAGCGCGACAAGCCGACACGCCTTCTGTTGCTGGTGCGTAACAAGCAGGGCTACTTGAACCTCTGCCAGTTGCTCTCCCGTGCTTGGCTGAGCAATCAACATCGCGGTCGTGCAGAAATTGCCCCCGAATGGTTTGACGAGCCCGGCGTGGAAGACGCACCGCTCGCTACGGGTCTGCTGGCGCTGTCTGGCGGCATGGCTGGTGATATCGGCATGGCGCTGGCCAACGGCAACGATGCACTGGCGCGCAAGCTGGCAACGAACTGGTCGCGCGTGTTTCCGGACGCGTTCTACATCGAACTGCAGCGCGCCGGCCATGCCGGTACCGAGGCCTATGTTCAACAGGCCGTGAAGCTGGCCGCGGCGATGCATCTTCCGGTGGTCGCCACGCATCCGGTGCAGTTCATGACGCCGGATGACTTTACAGCGCACGAGGCGCGCACCTGCATTTCGGAGGGCGAACTGCTCGCCAATCCGCGTCGTACCAAACGCTTCACGACCGACCAATACTTCAAGACGCAGGACGAGATGTGCGCGCTGTTTGCCGACATCCCGTCCGCGTTGGCCAATGCGGTGCAGATCGCGCAGCGCTGCAACCTCACGCTGGAGCTGGGCAAGCCCAAGCTGCCGCTGTTCCCGACGCCTGACGGCATGTCGCTGGACGACTATCTCGTCCACCTCGCCAAGGAAGGGCTGGAAAAGCGCATGGAGGTGTTGTTCCCCGATGAGGTGGTGCGCGAATCCAAGCGCGCTGAGTACTACGCCCGCCTGGAATTCGAGACCGGCACCATCATCAAGATGGGCTTCCCGGGCTACTTCCTGATCGTGGCGGACTTCATCAACTGGGCCAAGAACAACGGCGTGCCGGTGGGGCCAGGCCGGGGCTCGGGTGCGGGTTCGCTGGTGGCGTATGCGCTGGGCATTACCGATCTGGACCCGCTCAAGTACAACCTGCTGTTTGAGCGCTTCCTGAACCCGGAACGTGTGTCGATGCCCGACTTCGACATCGACTTCTGCCAGCACGGCCGCGATCGCGTCATCCAGTACGTAAAGGAAAAGTACGGCAAGGACGCCGTCTCGCAGATCGCCACCTTTGGCACCATGGCCGCCAAGGCAGCCGTGCGCGATGTGGGTCGCGTGCTCGACCTCGGCTACAACTTTGTCGACGGTGTGGCCAAGCTGATCCCGTTCAAGCCGGGCAAGCTCGTCACGCTGGAAGAAGCCAAGAAGGAAGAGCCGCTCCTGGCCGAGCGTGAAGCCAACGAAGAAGAGGTCAAGCAGCTCCTGGAGCTCGCCCAGCGCGTGGAAGGCATGACGCGTAACGTCGGCATGCACGCGGGCGGTGTGCTGATCGCCCCGGGCAAGCTGACCGACTTCTGCCCGCTCTACACGCAAGGTGGCGAAGACGCCGGCGTCGTCAGCCAGTACGACAAGGACGACGTGGAAGCCGTCGGCCTGGTCAAGTTCGACTTTTTGGGCTTGACCACGCTCACGATCCTCGACTGGGCCGAGCGCTACATCCGCATGCTCGATCCGTCCAAGGCGGATTGGAACTGCAGCCATATCCCGCTGAACGACAAGCCGGCGTTCGACATCCTCAAGGCGGCCAACACGGTGGCGGTGTTCCAGCTGGAAAGCCGCGGCATGCAGGGCATGCTGAAGGACGCCAAGCCTGACCGCTTCGAGGACATCATCGCCCTGGTGGCGTTGTATCGCCCAGGCCCAATGGACCTGATCCCCAGTTTCTGCGCCCGTAAGCACGGCCGCGAGAAGGTGGAGTATCCCGACCCGCGCGTCGAGCCAGTGCTCAAGGAGACCTACGGCATCATGGTCTACCAGGAGCAGGTGATGCAGATGGCGCAGATCGTGGGCGGTTACTCGCTCGGCGGCGCTGATTTGCTGCGTCGCGCGATGGGTAAGAAGAAGCCGGAAGAGATGGCCCAGCACCGCGAGCTGTTCCGCGCGGGCGCGGCCAAGGATGGTCTGACGACAGAGAAGGCCGACGAAATCTTCGACCTGATGGAGAAGTTCGCGGGCTACGGCTTCAATAAGTCGCACGCGGCAGCGTATGCGCTGCTGGCGTACTACACCGCGTGGCTCAAGGCGCATCACCCGGCCGAATTCATGGCAGCCAACATGTCGCTCGCCATGGACGACACCGATAAGGTGAAGATCCTCCACGACGACGCCATCGGCAAGAACGGCCTGAAGGTGCTGCCGCCGGATATCAACGCAAGTCTGTACCGCTTTACGCCGACGGACGCCAAGACCATCCGTTATGGCCTGGGCGGCGTGAAGGGCAGCGGGCAGGGCGCCATTGAAGACATTCTGCGTGCGCGCGAAGACGGTCCGTTCAAAGACTTGTTCGATTTCTGCGAGCGCGTTGACCGTCGCCAGGTCAATCGCCGCACGATCGAAGCGCTGGTGCGTGCCGGCGCCTTCGACAGCCTCAACCCGAATCGCGCGCAGTTGCTCGCCTCGATCGGGCTGGCGATGGAAGCCGCAGAACAGAAAGCAGCCGCTGCCAACCAGGTCTCGCTCTTCGACCTGATGAGCGGTGACGATGCCGAGCAGCACGCTCCGGAGCTCGTCGATGAACCGGCCTGGACTACCAAGCGCAAGCTGCAGGAAGAAAAGCAGGCGCTGGGTTTCTACCTGTCAGGGCACCTTTTTGACGAGTGCCGAGACGAGGTACGCCGGTTTGCCCGCACGACGCTGGCTGACCTCGCCCGTGAGGTGACTGACAAGGGCAACGGTGGAGGTGGTTACGGCAACCGCGACGCGCGCAACAAGACGGTGGCGGGCGTGATCGTTGGCCAGCGTACGCAGATGACGCAGCGCGGCAAGATGCTGATTGTCATGCTTGACGACGGCTCCGCCAGCGAGGCGACCGAGGTGACAGTCTTCAACGAAGTCTTCGAAGCCAACCGCGCGCTGTTCAAGGAAGACGAAGTGCTGATCGTGCAGGGCAGCGCCCGCCACGACATGTTCACCGGTGGCGTGCGCGTGACGGCCGAATCGGTGATGGATCTGACGCAGGCGCGTGCCAAGTTTGCCCGCGCCATCCGGTTGTCGATGAACGGCAACTCAACGTCCGCCAAGTTGCGCGACCTGTTGACGCCGCTCGTGGCAGTGGATGGTAACGGCGTGTCCGTGCGCATCAGCTACAGCTGCGAACAGGCTCGCTGCGAGGCCGTGCTGGGTGATGCCTGGCGCATCGTGCCGAGCGAAGAAGCGATCGCGGCGCTGCGTCAGGCGCTGAACGCCGAGAACGTGCTTACGATGTACGACTGAGAGGTACTGCGCTCCTGTGCTGTCGGTCAGCCAGCCGCCCGCAGTTCTGCCAGCCCAATCTCCGCCCGAGTGATGTCGGTATTGCGTCGTGCCAGCATACGCTGATAGTTCGGGCTTTCCTGTGCGCGTGATTGTTCGCGGTGCCACAGATGGAAGACCTCGGTGGCACAGAATCCGCGCTTGCGACGCACCCCGGCGTTATAGAGCCGCACGGCCAAGTCGGCATCTTCGTGGCCCCAGCCGACAAAGCTCTGGTCAAAGCCATTGACGTGTTCAAAATCGTCGCGCCACACGCCGAGGTTGCAGCCCTTGATGCCCCGCAAGCTTGCGCTGCGAAAGGCGCGCGGAGCGGGGAGGCCGGGGATCAACAACGGTAGAAATTTGTTGATATGTCCCGCGCGCCAAGCCCGGAACCAGAACCTCTTGCTCGCCGAGTGGAGATCCACATTTCGTGTGACCAAGTCCCGAGTCAGCGTTTCATCGATCAGGATGCGGCTGCCTGACAGCCAGAACCCTCGTTGCGCCAGGGCACGGTGCCGTGCTACGAAATCGTTGCGTGGCACGCAGTCGCCATCCAGGAAAACAACGTAATCGGCTTCCGATGCAGCAAGCACCCCCCGATTACGGATTTCACTCAACCGAAAGCCATTGTCGGGGTGCCACACATGGCGTAAGGATATCGATGTTGAGCGTGCGATGCGATCAATGGTTTCCCGTGTGTCGTTGCGGGAGCCGTCATCGGCAACAATGATTTCAAACGCCAAATCCGTTTGTGAGAGACAGCCCGCCAGCACGCGCTCCAAAGCATCTGGCCGATTGTAGGTTGCAATGATGATCGCTATATGGCTCGGGTGATTAATGGCCATGGCGCTCAAGCATCATGAGTTTGATATAGCGGTAATAGGTACCCTCCGCATTGCATACGGCCAGTATGAACCCTTCGGTGCCGTCTAAGAATCCGCGTTGTATGAAATAGGTTCGTATGAATGCCCAAATGCCGTGCCCAATGGCGCTGCGCAGTGAACCTCGCTTGCCTTGTGCGAAGCTCGCACGTGCTCCATCCGTTGAGTACCGGTTAGCCTTCGCCAGTGCTGTGTACACGTCCGGAATCGAGTAATGGATGATCGGGGCCTTAAAGTTGCCGACGCTTCCCTTGAACACTAAGTGAGAGTGGACTGGTGCATCGTAGAACGTGACATGTTCGCGCTTGAAAAAGCGCCGGATTCGGTCAGGCCACCAGCCAGAATGCTTCATGAACCGGCCGCAAAAACTCGAACTGCGCGGCATGGAGAAGACGGTATGCGGGCTGCCGTTCTGCAGCACATTTAGCATTTCATCGCGCAATTCCGGGCTTACGCGCTCGTCCGCATCCAGTGAGAGCACCCAGTCGGTATGGGTTGCGCGCAGGGCTCGATTGGACTGCTCACCATAGCCCGGCCAGTCGGTCTCAAACAGACGAACGCCAAGCTCTCGGCAAATAGCTTGTGTCCCATCGGTGCTACCGGAATCAAAGACGACAACGTCATCGGCCCAGTCTCGCACCGAGCGAATGCAGTCGCCAATGTCGTTTGCCTCATTCATGGCGACGATGATGACGCTGAGTGTGGCGCGAGCGGAAGTTGTTGTTGGCATAAACAGTGATCGATACGGTTGCAGGTGCTTGAGGCCTGTTGGTCAGGGCTGCGAAGCAACCCCGGCCTTGTGCGGTGTATGTCGGTTGGCAAAGAGACCGCTTAGCAGTATGCCGACGAGGAAGACGAACATATGACCCTCCGGAAAATCGAGGAGCAGCGAGTTGGCGGCGCAGCCGATGGTAAATGCAGCGACATAGCCGGCGCAGAAGACACCCTCGAAACCCGGTGCCCTTAAGCTGCCAAGCCAGGCTTGGCCAATCAACCACACGAGCGCAAGTATGCCGAGAGCGCCTGCCTGGACGCCCATCATCAAGTATTCATTGTGCGGATTCGTTGATCCGATGCCATAGGCGCCAATTTGACCGGCAGTCATGTTCCGGAACTGGGGCTCGATGCTACCCACCCCATATCCGACGACGGGGCGTTGGCTGATCAGAATCAAGGCGCGTCGATAAAACTCAAGGCGTAGCCCCGTCGATGTGACATCGCCATGTCGTTCGTAGTTCTGAATCTCAGAGGAGACCTCGGACATGCGCGATTGCTTGTGATGGGCAACGTAAGCCACTGCTGAGGCTCCGACCACAATGGCCATGCCGATGACGGTGATGATGCGGCTAGCTGTCAGTGCTCTGCCGCGCAGGAAGGTTTGCCACCCCCAAAGCATCAGGAGCGGCACAATGAGAACCTGCCCGGTCCGACCCTGTTGTACCAAGAACAGGTTAACCATTGCCAACGCAAAGACGCCGCCACATGCGGCCCGCATGGCGACTGGGGTTCGTTCCGCGTTCAGAACACGGTTCCAGTGTGCCGTGGCGACGATCAGCGCGAAATACGCAAGCAATGCGGTAAAGATGCCCTGGGTAATGTGATGTTTGAATACCCAACTGGCACGTACCGGATCGGGGCCATATGACTGCCCCACATGCGTCCAGCCCAGCCAGTTCGTGCAAGACAGGATCAATATCACTGTCAGCGATGCGAACAAGGCTTGCATCGCCAGCCGGCGCCAAGCTCCATCTTGAAAGAGCATCAACAAGAACGGAATGAATAGCAGCTTACGATATTTGGATAGTGTGGCGAGCGCCTCGCCGCTTGGTGCGGTACCCCACAGCAAGCTCAACGCCAACAGGAGGAAAAGCGCGACTGCCGCTATCGCCGTGCGGTTATGTTGCAACCGGCGCGCTTCTTGCCAGAATTCACGACAGGTCAGCATGACAACCAAGGCCAGCGGTCCAAGGATGTTGACGGCAGCAGTGGAAATCGGGATGAGGGCTAGGGTGCACACGGCGCACAGCCGCGCAAAGTTCCAGCGGTTCAGTGCGAAAGCGGGGAGAGCAGTGATCATGAAGCGAGAGGTGATATGGGCGAGGGCATGGATAAATGCCCGCCGTGACGACGCTGGCGCGGTTGTACAATACTCGGCCATTTGGGCAATACCGTCCACTGTCGGTCCAAGTCGCAGTTTGGCCCGAAATCGACAGCCGCGAGTATACCGTTAGGGATACGGCGTGCCGCTCCACAGTGTGCACTGCCAACTTGTACGGCTGTGTTATCACCACATCCTGCCCGGCATGTATGCCAGGGGCACCACTCGAACTTTATGGCAGTCAATGCATCCGCAGGCGATCAGCCGCGTAATCTGAACAAGGATAACCACCTCAAACGGTTATGGGGCTACCTGCGCCCCGAGATGACCGCGTTCATCCTCTCTATGGTTGCCATGGGCGTGGTGGCGGCCACGGAAGGGATCATCCCCAAGGTCGTGAAGGACCTGCTGGACCAAGGCTTTGGCGGTGAATACGCCGGCAAGCTGTGGCAGGTGCCGGCCATGCTGGTCGGCATTGCCGTGGTGCGCGGGGTGGCGCAGTTTGCGTCGACCTACCTGCTGAGCCTGGTGTCGAACAAGGTGCTGTTGAACCTGCGTGTGAAGATGTTCGAGCGGCTGCTGCAGGCGCCGGCGTCGTACTACCAGCAGAACACGGCGGCGTCGATCATCAACGCCGTGATCTTCGAGGTCAACCAGGTGCTGCAGGTGCTGACCGGCGTGTTCATCACGATGGTGCGCGATTCGATGACGGTGCTCGCACTGCTGGTCTTCCTCTTCTATACCAACTGGCGCCTGACACTGGTGGTGGCGGTGATCCTGCCGGTCATCGGCCTGCTGATGTCGCGCATTAATCGCCGCCTGCGCTCGCTCAACCGTGAAAGCCAGAACCTGACCAACCAGGCTGCCTACGTGGTGGAGGAGGCCGTCGGTGGCTACAAGGTCGTCAAGCTGCACGGCGGCGAGGCCTACGAAACGCTGCGCTTCAACGCCATGACCAACCGCCTGCGCAGCTACGCCATGCGCGTAGCCGTGGCCGGTGGCCTGAACCAACCGGTGACGCAGTTCCTGGCGGCGCTGGCGCTGTCCATCATCCTGGCGATCGCCATGATGCAGGCGCAGGCCAACCAGACCACGGTCGGCGGCTTTACCGGTTTTGTGATGGCGATGCTGCTGCTGATCTCGCCGCTCAAGCACCTGACGGATGTGAACCAGCCGCTGCAACGCGGCCTGACTGCCGCCGAGTTCATCTTCGGCCTGATCGATACGCAGATCGAACCGCAGGAAGGTGGCAAGCACATTGACCGCGCCCGCGGTGATATCCGTTTCGATCGCGTAACCTTCCGCTACGGCGCGGATGGCAGGGCTGCGCTCGACAATGTCGACCTGCATGTGAAACCGGGTGAGATCGTCGCCCTTGTCGGGCCATCTGGCAGCGGCAAGACCACGCTGGTGAACCTGATGCCGCGCTTCTTCGATCCGACCTCGGGCACCATCTCGCTCGATGGCGATGCGCTGGCCGACTTGTCGCTGCAGGATCTGCGCCGCCAGATTGCCTTCGTGAGCCAGGACGTGGTGCTGTTCAACGACACCATTGCCGCCAACGTGGCGTACGGCGCGCGGGACGCATCCGAGATCGACATGGCGCGTGTACGCCGTGCACTGGAAGCCGCGTACTTGACGGATATGGTGGATAACCTGCCGGAAGGCATTGACACCAACATCGGCGACAACGGTTCGAAGCTCTCTGGTGGCCAGCGCCAGCGCTTGGCGATTGCCCGTGCCATCTACAAGGACGCGCCGATTCTGATCCTGGACGAGGCAACGTCCGCGCTTGACTCGGAATCCGAACGCCAGGTGCAGGCTGCGCTCGAACGTCTGATGGAAGGCCGCACGACGCTGGTGATCGCGCACCGCCTGTCGACCATCGAAAACGCCGACCGTATCGTCGTGCTCGAACACGGCAAGATTGCCGAGGCCGGCACGCACCGCGAACTCATCGACCGCGATGGGTTGTATGCTGGACTGCATCGCATCCAGTTCGCCACTCAGTAAGCAGTTCACTTCCGGGCGGCGTGCTCGTGATGCTCACACCAAAGGAGACATCATGACGACCACCACGCCGCCCATCAGTCGGTTCCCCGTTCCTGAGCTGGCTGACATTCCCGAAGACATTCGCGCGCGCATCCTCGAGGTGCAGGAGAAGACCGGCTTTGTGCCGAACGTATTCCTCGCGCTGTCGCACCGGCCCGATGAGTGCCGCGCCTTCTTTGCCTACCACGATGCGTTGATGCTGCGCGAGGGCAGCAGCCTGACCAAGGGCGAGCGCGAGATGATTGTGGTGGCTACGTCGGGCGCCAACCAGTGCCTGTATTGCGTGGTTGCGCACGGCGCCATCCTGCGTATTTACGAGAAGAATCCGCTGGTGGCCGATCAGGTTGCGGTCAACCATCGCAAGGCAGATATCACGCCGCGCCAACGGGCCATGCTCGACTTTGCGATGAAGGTTTGCACGGCTTCACACACCGTCAACGAGGCCGACTACGACGCGTTGCGCGTGCATGGCTTCGACGATGAAGACATCTGGGACATCGCTGGCATCACGGCCTTCTTCGGCTTGTCGAACCGTATGGCGAACGTGATCTCGATGCGGCCGAACGATGAGTTCTTCCTGATGGGGCGTCTGCCACGCGAGAAGAAGTAGACAGCGCTACGCCGTCAGTTCGCGCAATGCCTCAAGCAGCTTGATGGCCGGACTGGGCAGGATGCCGTGGCGGCGCCGGAACGCGGTAAGCGTGCGGCGCGCCACCAGCCCGGGAATCGGCAGTGGTTCAATCACGCCCGCACGGCGCTCGGCATCAATCATCGGCTCGGCCATCCAGCTCAGGAAGCCCGAGCGCGCCACCAGGCTCTTGAGCGCCGTGACTGAGCGCGTTTCCACCACGATATTGGGTAGCTCAAGGCCTGCAGCCTCGAACACCTGCCGCATGTGCTCGTATGGGCCGGTACCGCGCGGCGGGATGGCCCATGGCGCTGACATCGTGTCGGCAAGCGACAGAGCGGGGCGCTTGCGCAACGGGTGCTCGGGCGATGCCACCACGAAACTCGCGTCTTCCCAACGGCAGTCGGCAATCGCGATGATCGCATCCGTATCCGGCATCGCCATGGACAGCGCAAGGTCGATCTCGTGCTTGACCAGTCCCTCGGCTAGCCGGTCCCACACCCCTTCCAGTATTTCCACACGCAGATTCGGCCAGCGGGCCACCACTGTGCCGACGGCCAGCGGCAGGACGTAGCTGGCAATGCTGCCGACCGCACCCACGCGGATGGTGCCCTTGGCAAGCCCGCGCATCGCGTCGATCTCTTCGCGCGCGTAGTCGGCCTCGTGCTGCAGGAGTGTGGCGTGCGGCAGCAGCGCCTGCCCAATGACGGTGAGTTGCATGCCCTTGGAGTGCCGCTCGAACAGCGGCGCGCCCACTTCGTCCTCCAGACGCTTGATGATGCGGCTCAACGCCGACTGGGTGACGTGCAAGACCTCTGCCGCACGCCCGAGGCTGCCGGCCGAGACAATGGTGGTGAAGGCGCGCAATTGGCGCAGGTCGAAAGGCATGCCAAAAGGTAATGACTTTCTGCGGAAAATTCAATATCGCGCAAGTCGAACGACTCCCATACTGGGCGGCCAATGCACGGAGCAACACAAGGAGACACTGCATGACCCGCACTTCGCTCGCGCTCGTCACGGTGCGCGACGCCACGATCGAACTGCTTCGCCGGCTCGGCATGACCCACGTGTTCGGCAATCCGGGGTCCACCGAGCTGCCGATGTTCCGGGATTTTCCGGAGGACTTTCGCTACATCCTCGGCCTGCAGGAGGCTGTGGTGGTTGGCATGGCCGACGGCTATGCGCAGGCAACCGGCAACGCCGCGCTAGTCAATTTGCACTCGGCGGCGGGTGTCGGCAACGCGATGGGCAACATCTTTACGGCGTTCAAGAACCGCACGCCGCTGGTGATCACGGCGGGGCAGCAGGCCCGGTCCATCTTGCCGTTCGATCCATTCCTTGCCTCCAACCAGGCCACCGAGCTGCCCAAGCCGTACGTCAAATGGAGCATCGAGCCTGCGCGCGCGCAGGACGTGCCGCTGGCGCTGGCTCGTGCATATCACATCGCCATGCAGGAGCCGCGTGGCCCTGTGCTGGTGTCTATCCCTGTCGATGACTGGGATCAGCTGACCGAGCCTGTTGCTGCGCATGACGTGGCGTACGAGGTGCGGCCCGATCCCGCCACGCTCGCGCGCATTGGCGACACGCTGGATGCGGCGCAGCGGCCGGCGTTTGTTGTAGGTGCAGCTGTGGATCGCGCGGGTGCCTGGGATGCCGTTGTGCAGCTTGCCGAAGCGCACAGCGCACGTGTGTTTACCGCACCAATGGCTGGGCGTGGCGCCTTTCCGGAAGACCACCGCCTGTTCGCCGGTTTCCTGCCGGCGATGCGCGAGAAGATCGTCGGCCTGCTGCAGGGGCACGACGTGGTGTTTGCGCTTGGCGCACCGGCGTTCACGTATCACGTGGAAGGACATGGGCCGCACGTGCCGGTGGGAGCCAAGCTCGTACAGTTGGTCGATGATCCGGCCACCGCATCGTGGACGCCCGAGGGCGTCTCGGCCGTCGGCAACATCCGTCTCGGCGTGCAGGACTTGCTCTCAAGGCCCGCGCCGCCCGCGCGGCCGCTGCCTGTGGTCCGCGTCAAATCGCCGCGAGCCGAACCGGCATCGCCCATGTCCACCGCCTTCGTTTTGCAAACGCTCGATGCGCTGCGAGGCCCCGCAGACATCGTCGTTGAAGAGGCCCCCAGCGCGCGCTCGGTGATGCAGGCCTACCTGCCGATGCGTCGCTCGGGCGCTTTCTACACCATGGATAGCGGGGGATTGGGCTACGGCATGCCTGCCGCTGTAGGTGTGGCACTCGCCAAGCCGGGCACGCGCGTGATCGGCCTGATTGGCGATGGATCGAGCATGTACTCCATCCAGGCGCTGTGGAGCGCATCGCTGCTCAAGTTGCCCATGACGTTCGTGATCCTGAACAACCGCCGCTATGCTGCCCTGCAGGATTTCGCGCCGGTGTTCGGCTTTGCACCCAATGACCCGGTGCAAGGCACTGACCTGCACGGCATCGACTTCGTCGGATTGGCTCGCGCCATGGGCTGCACCGGCGAGCGCGTGACTGACCCACACGCGTTGGAGGCCATGCTGCGCGCCGCGCTGCAATCCACCGGACCAACCTTGATTGAAGTGGAGATTGCCTGATGACGAATACGACTGTCGCCCCGCTGGAGGGTGCGCAAACCATCTCGATGCTGATCAACGGCGAGCGCGTGCAAGCCAGCAATGGCGCAGTCTTCGAGCGCCGCAACCCGCTGGATGGTTCTGTCGCGACGCGAGCACCCGCAGCAACGGTGGAGGATGCGAAGAATGCCGTCGACGCCGCCGCGGCTGCGTTCCCCGGCTGGGCCGCCATGGGACCGACCGAGCGCCGTGCGTTGCTGATGCGTGCCGCCCAGGCACTTGAAGCCAAGGGCGCAGCCTTCGCCGCTGCAATGGCAGCGGAGACCGGCGCCTCAGCATTGTGGGCGGGCTTCAACGTGCATCTGGCCGCCAGCGGTTTGCTGGAGGCTGCCGCCATGGTCACGCAGATTGCCGGCGAGATCATCCCATCGGACATACCAGGCAGCCTCGCCATGGGCGTGCGTCAGCCTGCAGGCGTCGTGCTTGGTATCGCACCGTGGAACGCACCGGTCATCCTGGCGGCGCGTGCGATTGCGTTGCCGCTGGCGTGCGGCAACACTGTGGTGCTCAAGGGCTCGGAGATATCGCCTGCCACGCATGGACTCATCATCGAAGCGCTGCAGGAAGCAGGGCTGCCCAAGGGCGTCGTCAACTTTGTGACGAACGCGCCGGCCGATGCCGGTGCAATCGTGGAGGCGATGATTGCTCACCCCGCAGTGCGTCGCGTCAACTTCACGGGCTCGACGCGGGTGGGGCGCATCATCGCGCAGACCTGTGCCACGCATCTGAAGCCCGCCGTGCTGGAGCTGGGCGGCAAGGCACCGCTGCTGGTGTTGGCCGATGCGGACATCGACGCCGCGGTGGACGGTGCGGCGTTCGGCGCGTTCGCCAACTCGGGCCAGATCTGCATGTCTACCGAACGCATCATCGTCGATGAAGCCATCGCCGATTCATTCGTTGCGAAGCTGGCCGCCAAGGCCGCTTCGCTGCCGCTGGGCGATCCGCGCAAGGGGCCAGCGGTGCTCGGCTCGGTGGTCGATATGAGCACGGTCGAGCGTTGCAACCACATGATCGACGATGCGCTTGCCAAGGGTGCGAAGCTGCTGTGCGGCGGCAAGGCCACCAGCACGTTGATGCCCGCCACGCTGCTCGATCACGTCACGGCGGACATGCTGATCTATTCGGAAGAGTCCTTCGGCCCGGTCAAGGGCATCGTGCGTGTGAGCGGCGACGATGCTGCTATCGCCTGCGCCAATGACAACGCATATGGGCTGTCGTCTGCCGTGTTCAGCCGAGACGTGGCGCGCGCCATGAACGTGGCCCGTCGTATCGAATCGGGCATCTGCCATATCAACGGCCCGACCGTGCATGACGAAGCACAGATGCCGTTTGGCGGCGTCAAGGCGAGCGGCTTTGGACGCTTTGGCGGCCGCGCGGGTGTGGCCGAATTTACCGAGCTGCGCTGGATGACGGTGCAGACCACGCCGCGCCACTATCCGTTCTGAGATGCGTATGAAGATCGCCATTCTTGGTGCGGGCGCCATGGGCTCGCTGTTCGGTGGGTTGCTGGCGGAAACGGGCGAGCAGGTCACGCTGCTCGACATCAACGATGCACACCTTGCTGTGATTGCCGCCCACGGCTTGCGGCTGGAAACCGATACCGGTGACCGCCACGTGCGCAACCTGCAGGCGTTGCGCCCGAGCCAGGCAACCCAGGTGCCGGATCTGCTCATCGTCTTCACGAAGTCGATGCACACGCGCGCTGCGCTGGCGAGCGTGCGTCAGCTGATCGGGCCGTCCACGTATGTGCTGACGTTACAGAACGGCCTGGGCAATGTAGAGGCGCTGGCTTCGGTGGTGCCGCAGGAACGCATCCTCGTTGGTGTAACGACATGGCCTGCGGATCTGGCGGGGCCCGGTCACGTGCGCTCGCATGGCGCTGGCGTGATCCGCATGATGACGGCCGATGGTGTTGATCGGCCGATGCTGGAGCGCGTCGTATGTGTCTTGTCCGACGCGGGTCTACGCAGCCAAGCCGATGCCAACGTATGGGGCGCCGTGTGGGAAAAGGTCGCCTTCAATGCCGCGCTCAATCCACTGTGTACGGTGTTGAACCGCCCCGTCGACGCGCTGGGCGCGGTGGAGGATGGGCCGGCACTCGCGCTGACCATTGTCGAAGAAGTGCTTGCGGTGGCAAGGGCGAGCGGTGTCAACGTCGACGCAATCAAAGTGAGCGAGAACGTGCGCCACGCCATCGTCGCGCATCGCGGGCACAAGCCGTCGATGCTGCAGGATGTGCTGGCCGGGCGTCCGACCGAGATCGAGTCGATCAACGGTGCCGTGGTCGTAGCGGCACGTCGGCATGGTGTGCGTGTGCCGCATACCGAGACACTGATGCAGTTGGTGCGCCTGGTGCAGGCGCAATCCACACGTCCGCAAACACCCTAGTTGAACAGGAAGCTAGTCCGTCTATATTGTTAACATGTTAAATAAGTGGCGCGTAGACGCCAGCCCAATGGAGACAACCCCATGCTGTGCTGCTTCAGACTGGCAGGTGTGTTTAGTGCGCCTGGTTTGCCATCCGGCCGTTCTGCCTCTCAGCGGAGGCCGGTATGAGCCAGGATCGTGCTCCCATCGACATCGGCCGCGTCCTGGATGACGGGCCGTTCTCGTTTGCCCAAAAGGCGGCGGTGTTGCTTGCCGCGTTCGCCATCGTCATGGACGGTTTTGATGGCCAGTTGATCGGCTTCGCCATTCCTGTGCTCATCAAGGAATGGGGCATTACGCGCAACGCATTCGCGCCGGCGGTGGCGGCTGGTTTGATCGGCATGGGCATCGGTAGCGCGCTGGCTGGCTTGTTCGCTGATCAGTTTGGGCGGCGCTGGGCGCTCATTGGCAGCGTGTTCGTGTTTGGTGCGGCCACCTGCATGATCGGTTTTGCACCCAATGTGGCGACGATCGCCGCGTTACGCTTTATCGCGGGCCTGGGTATTGGTGGAGCACTGCCAAGCTCAACCACGATGACGGCCGAGTTCACACCGGCGCGGCGCCGCACGCTGGCTGTGACCGCTACCATCGTGTGCGTACCCCTGGGAGGCATGCTGGCGGGGATGTTTGCCGGCCACGTGCTGCCGATTTACGGATGGCGCGGGCTGTTCTGGATTGGCGGCGCGCTGCCGCTGGTGCTTGGCTTCGTGTTGGTCGCGGCGCTGCCGGAGTCGCCTCGGTTCCTGGCGCGCCGCCAATCACACTGGCCACAATTGGCACGGTTGCTGACGCGCATGGAGCGCCCTACGCCGGCTGACTCCACCTTTACCGATCTGGCCGGCCAGAAGGTCATCCAGCACGCTGGATTCCGTTCGCTCTTTGCGCCGGGCCAAGCGCACGACACGGTGGCGCTGTGGGCGGCGTTTTTTATGTGCCTGCTGGCGGTGTACGCAGCATTCAGTTGGCTGCCGACCATGCTGGCCTCGGAGGGGTTGAGTGTCGCGGTGGCGGGTCAGGGGTTGACGGCCTACAACCTGGGTGGCGTGATCGGCGCGCTGGTATGCGCCATAGCAATTGCGCGCTGGGGTTCGCGCTGGCCGATGGCGCTCTGCTGTATCGGCGCAGCGCTGAGTGCGTTTGCTATGCAAGGTGTGGATGCCCGCCAGAGCACGCAGTTGCTGCTCATCGGGCTGGGCTTGCACGGGCTGTTCGTCAACGCGGTGCAGTCGACAATGTATGCGCTGTGTGCGTTTGTCTATCCGACGGCGGTGCGCGCCACGGGTACTGCATCCGCCGTCGCATTCGGGCGCTTGGGCGCGATCTTGAGCGCGTTTGCCGGCGCCATGGTCATCACTGCGGGTGGTTCGAGTGCGTATCTGGCAATGCTGGGGATTGCCATGCTGGTGGTGTTGGGCGCGCTGCTTGTGATGCGGGAGCAGATTCCGAGGTTGACTGCACGCGCCGCCAATGAGGTGGCCGCCGCGCCGGTGCCGCACAGCAGCCCGGTCAAACCGTAGCGGCCGTGCACGCTTGGAGCAGTGTTACATCAGGATGATGTCGTACTGCTCCTGGCTGGCCGCCGCCGATTCCACCTGTAACGAAATCGGCTTGCCGATAAAGTCGCCCAGCATTGCGAGATGCTGGCTCTCTTCTTCCAGGAACAGATCGATCACCGATTGCGAGGCGAGGATACGGAACTCGCGCGGATTGAATTGCCGAGACTCGCGCATGATCTCGCGCAGGATGTCGTAGCAGACCGTACGCGGCGTCTTGACCTGGCCCTTGCCCTGGCAGACCGGGCACTGCTCGCACAGCACGTGCGCGAGCGATTCTCGCGTACGTTTGCGCGTCATCTCCACCAGCCCCAACTGCGAGAAGCTGTTGACCGTGATGCGCGTGCGGTCGCGTGCGAGCGCCTTGCGCAGTTCCGTCAGCACCGCATCGCGATGCTCGGCGGACTCCATGTCGATGAAGTCAATGATGATGATGCCGCCCAGGTTGCGCAGTCGCAGTTGCCGCGCGATGGTGTGTGCGGCTTCCAGGTTGGTCTTGAAGATCGTGTCGTCAAAGTTGCGCGCACCCACGTAACCGCCGGTGTTGACGTCGATCGTCGTCATCGCCTCAGTCTGGTCGATCATCAGGTAGCCACCCGATTTCAGATCGACCCGGCGCGACAGCGCGCGTTCGACTTCTGCCTCGATGTTGTACAGGTCGAAGATCGGTCGCTCGCCGGTGTAGTGCGTCAAGCGCTCGACCACAGCCGGCGTGTATTCCTGCGCAAACTCGACCAGCTTCTGATGGTTCTCGCGCGAATCGATCTGGATGCTGCGTGTCTCGTCCGTCACGAAATCGCGCAGCACACGCTGGGCGAGGTTCAGATCTTGATACAGGATCGACGGCGCGGGCAGGGTCGTGGCGCTATGGCGGATGGTCGCCCAGATCTTGCGCAGGTAGGCAACGTCGTTGGCGAGTTCTTCGTCGGTCGCTTCTTCGGCGATGGTGCGCACGATGAAACCACCACGCTCATCCGTCGGCACCATAGCGGTCACGCGCGCGCGCAGTGCTTCGCGTTCGGCTTCATTGCCGATCTTTTGTGAGATGCCGATGTGCGGGTCTTGCGGCAGATACACCAGCGTGCGGCCGGCAATGCTGACTTGCGTGGACAGGCGCGCGCCCTTGGTGCCGATCGGATCCTTGATGACCTGCACCATCAGGGCCTGGCCTTCAAAGAGCGTCTTCTCGATGGCGACCTGCGGAGTGGGCGGCACGTCCTTGGCGTCGCGCGGGTGCCAGATGTCGGCCACGTGCAGGAACGCCGCGCGTTCCAGGCCGATATCGATGAAGGCGGACTGCATGCCCGGCAGCACGCGCACGACCTTGCCGAGATAGATGTTGCCAACCAGGCCGCGTGTGAGCGTGCGCTCGATATGGAGTTCCTGAACGGCGGCTTGCTGGACGATGGCCACGCGCGTTTCTTGCGGCGTGATATTGACGAGGATGTCTTCGGACATGTGCCAGATAAGAGAGCGGGTTTCAGGACGCGCCTGCTGCGCTGCAATGTACGACGGAGCATGAAGCAAGCGCGTTCTGGAACCAGCCCTCGCACATCTGGCCAGCGTGCGAGAACGCCGATCAGGGTGCGGGTTACAGCGTGATGCCCGCTTGGGCGAGCAGTGCGGCGGTCTCGAACAAGGGTAGGCCCATGATACCCGAATAGCTTCCCGAAATATGGGCGACGAAGGCGGCCGCACGGCCTTGGATGCCGTACGCGCCGGCCTTGCCGAAGGGCTCGCCGCTGGCGATGTAGCGGGCAATGTCGGTGTCTGTCAGTACAGCAAAGCGCACGTCGGAAACGGACAGCGCATGCATTGGCGTACCACTGGCGGTAACGACCGTCACGGCGGTTAGCACGCGGTGCTCGCGACCGGACATGCCGCGTAGCATGCGGTGGGCGTCAGCGGCGTCGGACGGTTTGCCAAGAATTTCGCCATCCAGGCACACCGTGGTATCGGAGGTGAGGATCGGTAGCGCGGGGAGGTTGCGTGCGATCCGGCGGCGCACTGCAGCTTGCGCCTTCAACGTGCAGACGCGCTGGACGTAGTCGTCGGGCGTCTCACCGGGGAGCACGGCCTCCAGCGCTTCGGCATCTTCCTCGTCGCTGGCCAGCAGCAGCTCGAAGCGCGCGCCGATCTGGCGCAGCAGCTCCTGTCGGCGCGGGCTTTGCGAAGCGAGGTAGAGGTGTGGCGCGCCCGGGGCGTCGATGGTCATACGCGGTGATACGGGTGGTTTTGCGTGATGCTCCACGCGCGATAGAGCTGCTCGGCCAGCAGCACGCGCACCATGCCGTGCGGCAGCGTCAGGCTCGACAGGCGAATCAGCGTGCGCGCTTTGGCTTTGAGCGCCGGGTCGAGCCCATCCGCTCCACCGATTACGAAAGCGATGTCCCCACCTTCCTGTTGCCAGCCGGTGAGGGATTCGGCCAGGGCCACGGTGGTGAGGTCCTTGCCCCGCTCATCCAGCGCGATCATGCGGCAGCCCTTGGGCAGCGCGGCTTCGATGCGCGCGGCTTCGAGCTGCATGACGGTAGCGGCGGTGCGGCTGCCCGAGCGCTGCTCGGGCTTGATCTCGCGCAGTTCGATGCGCAGTTCGGGCGGCATGCGCTTGGCATATTCAGAGAAGCCATCCTCAATCCAGGACGGCATCTTGTGCCCAACGGCGACGATCAACAACTGCATGGCGAGGCTGCCTGCGCGAATTACGCTGCCCGCTTCTTGGCCGGAGCGCGCTTGGCAGCCGTCTTGGCTGCGGTCTTCGTGGCAGGCTTGGCCGTGCCGCCTGTGCCGGTCGCGCGCTTGGTGGCCGGGCGGCTGGTGGTGGTCTTCTTCGCTGCGGTCTTGGTTGCAGGCTTTTTCGGGGCCGCAGCCTTGGTCGGGCGCTCACCGGCCAGCGCGGGCTTGGTGGTACGGCGCTTGGCTGGCGTGACCTCTTCGGCCTCGTCTTCCTCGTCGTCGTAACCTTCGCTGGCCTTGGGCAGGCCGCGTCCACTGTTGCCGCCAAGCTGGATACGCACCGGCTTGTCGCCCCAGATCTCTTCCAGGTTGTAGTACTGGCGCAGTTGCGGCTGCATGATGTGGACCACGGCGTCGCCACAGTCGACCAGCACCCATTCGCCCACGTCTTCGCCTTCCACGGCGATGATGTGGCCGCCGGCTTCCTTGACGGCGTCACGCACGGATGCAGCCAGTGCCTTGGTCTGACGGTTGGACGTACCGCTGGCGATGACCGTGCGGTCGAAGAGTTCGGTCAGGTGCGTCGTATTGAAGACCTTGATGTCTTGCGCCTTGACGTCTTCGAGCGCGTCGACGATCACGCGTTGTAGTTTGCGAATATCCATACTGAGTGAGAAGAACGTTTAGGGGCGAGAAAAAGGTCAAAAAAGCGCGTGAATGGGATCAAACACGCGGTCAAACACTGACCGTGCCATCGGCACGGCGGTACAGCGAATGCGATTGGATCAGGTCGGCCACCCCGGCGGGCAGGTCGGCGTCGCAGCGCTCGCCAGTGGCAAGCTGCTGGCGCAGGCGGGTGGACGACAGGTCGACGGACAGGGTCTGGTCGATCCACATATGGCCGGCGGGTGCGCATTGTATCAATGCTGTATCACCTCGGCGCACATCGAGCTCATGCTGCACAGGCACATGCAGGGCGTTCAGGTCGAAACCGGGGCGCGTGGCGACACACAGGTGCACATATTCGAACAGGTCTTGCCAGCCGTGCCAGGTGTCGAGGCCGACGAGCTGATCGGCGCCCATCAGCCAGGCCATGGAGGTATCCGGGCCGTAGACGCCGCGCAGTTCGCGCACGGTGTCGATGGTGTAGCTTGGGCCGTGGCGGTCGACTTCCATCGAGCTCACGTGCACTCGAGCGCGGCCTGAGCGTACGGCTTTCGCGGCCAGTTCGGTCATGGCAAAACGCAGCGGCGCGGGCGTGATATCGGCGGCTTTCTGCCACGACACGCCGGTCGGGATCCACAGCAACTCATCAAGGTCGAGCCGAGCAATGCACAACTCGGCCAGGGCGATATGGCCGACGTGCGGCGGATCAAAGGTGCCGCCCAGCAAGCCGAGGCGGTAGGGGCGACCGAGATCGGGGCGAACGAACGAGGGAAGCGTCATACCCAGTCGCGCGCCGGCAGGAAATCGGTGTACAGCGCGGCTTCCGGCGACCCTGGTTCGGGCTGCCAGTCGTAGCGCCAGTTGGCCACGGGCGGCATCGACATCAGGATCGATTCCGCGCGGCCGCCGCTTTGCAGGCCGAACAGCGTGCCACGGTCAAACACGAGATTGAATTCGACATAGCGGCCACGGCGGTAGGCCTGGAAGGCGCGCTCGCGCTCACCGTAGGGGGTGGCGTGGCGTTGCTCGGCGATGGGCTGCCAGGCGGGCAGGAATGCATCGCCCACGGAGCGCATCATCTCGAAGCTGCGCTCGAAGCCGAGTTCGGCAAAATCGTCGAAGAAGATGCCGCCGATGCCTCGCGCTTCCTTGCGGTGCTTCAGGTAGAAGTAGTCGTCGCACCACTGCTTGAAGCGCGGGTACAGCTCGTCGCCGTAGGGGGCCAGGGCGCCCTGGCAGGTGCGGTGGAAGTGCGAGGCGTCTTCAGCGAAGCCGTAATAGGGCGTCAGGTCCATGCCGCCACCGAACCACCAGACGGGGTCGGCATCGGGCCGCTTGGCGACGAAGCAGCGCACGTTCATGTGCACCGTCGGCACGTAAGGGTTGCGCGGGTGGAAGACCAGCGACACGCCCATCGCCTCGAAGCCGCGTCCGGCCAGTTCTGGCCGGTTGGCGGTGGCCGACGGGGGCAGAGTGTCGCCCATCACGTGCGAGAAGCCGACGCCGCCGCGCTCCAGCAGCGCGCCACCTTCCAGGATGCGGGTGCGGCCACTGCCGCGCAGGCGTTCGGTGGGCGGCTTTTCCCACGCATCGGTGGCAAAGGTGCCACCGTCGAGCGCGCCGACGGCGGTGGTGATGCGGTCCTGCAGGTCCAGCAGGTAGGCGCGGACGGCTTGGGTATCCATCAGATTCGGGCGGGGCCGCGTGTGCGGCCGATTCATGCGGTTGTCACCATTGTAGCGGGCAGGCCGCCAGGGGCTTGGTGGGGATCACCCTGGGTGACGGATGCCGCGCTTGGCCCTCTGGGGCATCAGCGCGGCGGGGAATCGCTCAATGGCGGATGGCGCGGTGGCCAATGTCCTTGCGGTACTGGGCGCCGTCAAACTGGATCTGTTCGATCGCGTTGTACGCGGCGCGCTGAGCGGCCTTGACGGTATCGGCCAGGCCGACCACGCACAGCACACGGCCGCCGCTGGTGGTCAGCACGCCATCTTTTAGCGTCGTGCCGGCGTGGAAGGTGACGCTGTCTTCCGTCTCCTTCGGGATGCCGGTGATGACGTCACCCTTGCGTGGGGTGTCCGGATAGTTGTGGGCTGCCATCACCACGCCCAGCGCGGTGCGGCGGTCCCAGTCCAGTTCCATGCCGTCGAGCTTGCCGTCGATCGCGCGGTCGAGCACGTCGTACAGGTCGGTCTTCATGCGCGCCATGATGGGCTGCGTTTCCGGGTCGCCCATGCGGCAGTTGAATTCGAGCGTTTTGAGGTTGCCGTCGGCGTCGATCATCAGGCCGGCGTACAGGAAGCCGGTGTACGGGATGCCGTCCTTCTCCATGCCGCGGATGGTCGGCATGATGATCTCGCGCAGCGCGCGGGCGTGCAGCGTGGGCGTGACCACCGGCGCGGGCGAGTACGCGCCCATGCCGCCCGTGTTGGGGCCGGCGTCGCCGTCGAGCAGGCGCTTGTGGTCTTGGCTGGTGGCCAGCGCCACGACGTTCTTGCCATCGCACACGACGATGAAGCTGGCTTCTTCGCCGGCCAGGAATTCTTCAATGACGACGCGCGCACCGGCGTCGCCCAGGCGGTTGTCGGCCAGCATCATATCGACGGCGCTGTGTGCTTCCTCGGCCGTCATCGCCACGACCACGCCCTTACCAGCGGCCAGGCCATCGGCCTTGATGACGATCGGGGCGCCTTCCTGGTCAATGTAGGCATGTGCCTGTGCCGCGTCGCTGAAGGTCTGGTACTTAGCGGTCGGAATGCCGTGGCGATGCATGAACGCCTTGGCGAAATCCTTTGACGATTCGAGCTGCGCCGCAGCCTTGGTCGGCCCGAAGATGCGCAGGCCCTTGGCGCGGAACAGGTCGACGATGCCTGCAGCCAGCGGTGCTTCCGGGCCCACCACCGTGAAGTGGATGCCTTCGCGCTCGGCAAAGGCGGCCAGTACTTCCGGATCCGTGATCGGCAGGTTCTGCAGGCGCTTGTCGAGCGCCGTGCCGCCATTGCCCGGCGCCACGTAGACCACCTGCACCTTGGGCGAGCGTGCCAGCTTCCATGCCAGGGCGTGCTCTCGACCGCCCGAACCGACCACCATCACTTTCATGCTGTACCTGCCTAGAAATTCAAAATCCGATTCGAAATCTGGAAAATAAAAACGGCGATCGTGAGGTCGATCGCCGTTATGCGCGCCCCGGGGCTTACTCCCCAATGACCGCGTTGGTGAAGACTTCCTGCACGTCGTCCAGGTTTTCCAGGACGTCGAGCAGCTTCTGCATCTTGACCGCATCCTCGCCGGTGAACACGACTTCGGTCTGCGGCTTCATGATGACTTCGGCCAGTTCGGCCTTGAAGCCGGCGGCTTCCAGCGCGGTCTTGACTTTGGAGAAATCGTGCGGCGGGCAGATGACTTCGAGCGCACCGTCTTCATGGGTGACGACGTCGTCGGCACCGGCTTCGAGCGCGGCGTCCATCAGCTTGTCCTCAGGCGTGCCCGGGGCAAAGATGAACTGGCCGATGTGGTCGAACAGGAACGCCACCGAGCCCGATGTGCCCATGTTGCCGCCGTACTTGTCGAACCCGTGGCGGACTTCGGCCACGGTGCGCGTGCGGTTGTCGGTCAGGCAGTCAACGATGATGGCGGCGCCGTTGATGCCATAGCCTTCGTAGCGGATTTCTTCGTAGTTCGCGCCTTCCAGGCCACCCACGCCGCGCTGGATGGCGCGCTGGATGTTGTCCTTGGGCATGTTGGCGTCGGTGGCCTTGTCCATGGCCAGGCGCAGGCGGGGGTTCGAATCCGCATCACCGCCGCCCAGGCGGGCCGCCACGGTGATTTCCTTGATCAGGCGCGTCCAAATCTTGCCGCGCTTGGCGTCGGCAGCGGCTTTCTTATGCTTGATATTGGCCCATTTGGAATGACCGGCCATGAAACTCTCCGAGCGGATACGGTGGAAAATCGTGCGATGCGTGGCGCCCAGATGGCGGTCTGACGCCACCTGCACGCTCTATAATCGGTCGCAGATTTTAGCATGCTGCACACGTCCATCGCCCTGTCCATCCGGTCGACTTCTGAGTGTGCTATCCCCCGAATGATCCTCGCCCAAACGCCATGACCGATCCCATCCTGATTGCCAAGAACGCCAAGACCGAGCTGGTGCTGCTGCCTCAGCTCGCCAACCGGCATGGCCTGATCACCGGTGCCACCGGCACCGGCAAGACCGTCACGCTGCAGACGATCGCGCAGGGCCTGTCGAAGATCGGCGTGCCGGTCTTTCTGGCGGACGTCAAAGGTGACCTTACCGGCATCTCGCAGCCCGGCCAGTCTAACGACAAGCTCAAGGCCCGCCTGCAGGAGCGCGGCCTGGAAGAACCGCAATGGGCCGGCTGCCCCGTCACGCTGTGGGATGTCTATGGCGAAAAGGGCCACCCGGTGCGCGCCACCGTGTCA
>NZ_JAELUI010000119.1 GCF_016429285.1 Ralstonia sp. ASV6 | reverse complement strand
GGCGGCGCCGACGACACGGACTATCCGGACACATCGCGCGTGCGAGTGGTGAAGCGCATCGCATCGGTGGCCACCACGCCTGCGCCCCTGGCGCTGTCGGGCGTCGCTTCGACGGACGGCGCTGTGCGTCGCAACCTGCTGCGCGAAGAAGCCCTGCGTGGCCGCCTGCTGGTGACGGCTGCCGTTGAGATTGCCATGGCCGACTACCGCGCCGAAGCGGACAGGGATGCCGCCCTGGATGCCGTGGTGGCTGCCGTGGATGCGCTGCTGCCCAACATGCCCGATCCGGTGTTTGAGGCGGCTGTGGCTGCACGTGCGGCGGTCATTGAAGCGCTGCTGGCCCAAGACCTGAAGCCAGCCACACTGCGCGACGTAACCCACCCACTGCCAGCCATCGTGCTCGCGCACCGGCTGGGCGTGGATGAATCGGTGTTCCTGGTGCGCAATGCAGTGCGCCATCCGCTGTTTGTGAAGGGGCGTGTGTATGGATGAGGCATTGGCGGAAATCCGTTTTGACGGCACGCGCTACGGCTACTGGCAAAAGGTGGAGATTCGGGAATCGGTGGATGACCTGTGCGCGTCGGTGCAACTGGCTGTTGCGCGGCCCGGCAGCGGTGCGAACGGCGGTAGCGGTACGGGCATGACGGCAAACACCATTATCGACGTGCTGATCGGCGACGAGCTGGTGACGAAGGTGCGGCCGGACGATAACCGCCGCCGTGTCGATGCCACCAGCCACACCATCAACTTCCACGCCCGGTCGCTTGGCCGTGAGTTGGTGGATTGCCAGTATTCCAAAACGCTATCCGGCCTGAAGCTGAGCGAGATCGTGAAGCGCCTTTGCGCCACGTTCAAAGTGCCTGTGAAGATCGACGCGGAGACGGCGGTGGTGCCCAATTTCTCGATGCAGTGCGAGGTTCCGGCCAATGCGCTCATCAACGCCGTGCGGGCAGCCAATCTGCTGCTGTACCCGCTGCCGGACGGCGGCCTGGTGCTCACGTCGCCCACCAGCGCCGCACCCGTGGCCACGCTGCAATACGGCATGCACTTCAAGGTCTACGAGGTCATTGATGAATACAAGCTGCGGTTCTCGGACTACGTTGTGAAGACGTTCGACTACAGCAGTGATGCAGCGCTCAAGGGCGCGGTAAAGGACGACGGCATCACGTATTTCCGGCCTATGCACGTTGTGGCCGACCGGCACAGCAACGGCCTGGGCGGCTGCGAACGGCGGGCACTTCTGGAGCGGAACCGGCGCCAGGCGCGCGCCCACCGCATTGAGCTGGAGGTGCCGGGCTGGCGGTATCAGGACACAGACGGGAAGTGGCATCCGTGGGCGATCAATACCCAGGTGCGCGTCATCATCCCGGAAGAAGGCATTGACGGTGTGTTTCTGATCGGTGAACGGACGTTCCGCATGGATGACAAGCATGGCCGCGTCACGCTGCTACAGGTGATGAACCGGAGTGCGTTCCTGGGCGAAGAAAAGAAGAAATCCAAGCGCGGCGCGGGCGTGCGGGGCAAGGTGCACAAAAAATGATCGGGCAACAGATTTGGGGACGGCTCCAGTTGCTGTTTGCGCAGGGCGTCGGCCTGATGGTCGGCGCAAACAAGGTGCAGGTGCGCGTGCTGGATGAAGAGACGTTGGACAACATCAACCGCGTGGAGCCCTATGGCTTTTCCTACCGGCCCAAGGCTGGCTGCCAAACGTATCTGGCTTTTCCGTCCGGTGACCGCTCTTATGGCGTGGCGCTCATCATCGGGGACAAGCGCTACCAGATGGAGTTGGTGGACGGCGAAGTGGCCATTCACGACGACGAACAAAACTGGGTGCACATCAAGCGCGGCGGCATCATTGAGGTCAAGGCGAGCACAAAGGTGCTGGCCGATACGCCCATGTTCGAGACCACACAAGATGCCAAGATCGGCGGCAACCTGACGGTGGCCGGCCAAACCAGCTCGGTAGGCGGCTACTACGGCGACGGCGGCGGCGCTGCGCAGATGAAGGGCGGCGCTGACGTGACCGGCGAATTCAAGGTGAACGGTAAGGACGTGAGCGATAAGCACACCCACACGAGCACGGCCCCCGGCACTCCCACTTCTGGCGTGAATTGACATGCTGAAGCTCATTCAAACCGATTGGGGCCAGTTCGACGTAGCACTGGATGACCCAGCGCTTGACGACGCAGACGCGGCGGCCGCCACGCTGGTCTACGCCGTGTTGTTCACGGACGTGGAGGCACCAGCCGGGCGCGTGGCCGATACCTACGACCGGCGCGGCTGGTACGAAGACACAGAGGCCGGCACCGGCCTTTGGTACGTCCGCCGCCAACCGCTGAACAGCGCCGCCAGGCTCGAAGCCATCAACATGATTCGCCGGGCATTGACGGCACAGTCGCCCGCCCTCACTGACGTGGCCGTGGAAGAGGTCACCACCGAAGCGGCAGGAAACGTTTCCAGCGTAGTTCTACAGGTCACCGGCTTTCACAATGGACGAAAGTTCATTGTGCGAGCCCCTTTGTGACCGCCTACGTCCGACCGCTTTACACCGACCTGAAAGCTCGCATCGCCGCCGACTTGGCGGCCATGCCTGCGGTCCTGCTTGGTCCGTTGGCCGCCATGTGGGCGCGTGCCACGCATGGCATGCATGGCCATCTGGAATGGATTCTTGCTCAATGCTCGCCGCTCACGTGCGAGCTGGACCGCCTCTACGACTGGGCAGCGCTGTATGGCGTTGACCGCCTCATGGCCACCGCTGGCACCGGCAACGCGCTGGCCAACGGTGTGGCCGGCTCGCCAATCCTTGCCGGTACACCGCTGCGCGGCTCCAACAACCTGGATTACATCGTTGTGGCGGCCGTCAATCTCGGCGCTAGCCCCACTACGCCCGTTTCTATCCGCTGCACGACGCCTGGAGTGGCCGGCAACCTGGCTGCGGGCTTGACGCTCACGGTCGTGGACCCGATTCCTGGCGTCAACGGCACGTTGACGGTAGACGACGCCGGTATCACGGGCGGCGCCGAGGACGAGAGCGTGGACGAGTGGCGCGCGCGTGTGGCCGATGAGTGGCAAACCATCACTACGCGCGGCGCCCGTTCCGGCAAGGACGATGACTACCGGTTCTGGGCCAGAAGCGCCCACCCGTCCGTTACTACTGCCCTCATTCAGCGACACGTGCTGGGCATGGGCACCATCATTGTCCGGCCGATCTGCAACACGCTGACCGACCGCATGCCGACCAGCGCTGTTTTGGCTGCGGTGGCCGCCTATTTGCAAGACATTGCCCCCGCCACGGCGGATTGGCGCGTGGTCGCGCCTCTGCGGCGCGATGTGAGCCCGTCTATCCACCTGCTGGCAGGTAGCGACACGGCCGCGAATCGCAATGCCGTGTCTTCGGCGCTGCTGGCGACCGTGCTGGCAGAGGTCAGCGAAACGTCGGTGCTGGCCATGGCCGAGGTGGATGCCGCTATTGCCACCGTCACCACCCAATACACGCGCCTCGCGCCGCTGGCCGATATCGCCGTTGCGGCGGGCGAAGTGCTGGTGATGAATCCCGTGGTGTGGGCATGAAGCTGACCGCTCACACTGCACGCGACTACACCGACGCCCTCAAGGAGCTGTTGCCGCCTGGCGCCGCGTGGGAATGGCCAGAAGGCGGCATGGGCGACGCGATGCTGGCCGGTTCGGCGCAAGAGTTGGAACGCCTGGAGGCCGACACGCAAGCGGTGCTGGACACCGCCATCGAGCTGCACCGGCCCAAGTTCGGAAGCTGGCACATCAGCGAATACCGCCGTGTTGCGGCCGAAGCCATTGCGGGCGTGAGCGAAACCATGCCGCGCCGCATGGCCGCCATTGGCAGCGCCGTTGGCGACCGGCTGTGGAGCCATGCAGCGCCCACGCTGACCTTTCCCATTGATCTGGTGCGGGTTGACCATTTGGTGGGGCCAGCTCGGGTTGGCAGCCACATTGGCGACCGGCTGTGGGGCACCCGATCCCGCTACGTGTTGCGCGTGCGCTATTACCGGTCGGTGGTCGATCCGGCTGTGCTCTGGCAAGCCTTGGCGGCATTCCAGCAAGCGCACGTGTTCCTTTGGTTTGAAGACATTACAGGAGTTGGAGGAAGCTATGCACCGGATTGATGGGGCCGGAAACGTCAATGGCACGTGGGTAGCCGAAGACCCAGCCACGAACCGGCCGCCGACCGAGATTACGGCGGCCATCATGAATGCCCTTCAGGAAGAGTTGGCAGGGTTAATTGAGTGGGCAGGCTTGGGGCTGGCCAAGGCCGACAACACGCAGTTGCGCCAAGCGTTGTTGGCCAAGTTTGCCTTGATCAACAGCCCGACGTTCACAGGTCAGCCGGCCGCACCTACGCCGGCGCAGTTCGATACAAGCACGAAGCTGGCGAACATGGCAGCCGTTCAGCGTGCGCTAGGAAGTTTTTCAGGATTTGTCTCGTTTAACGCAGGCGGTAGCCCTGCGCTGACGGCAGCGAACGCAGGCAACGAAGTCATCCTGACTGGGACAGCGAGCGGAACCCTCTACCTCCCACAGATTGCGACCGTCACGGCGGGAACGGCCTTCCTAGTGAAGGTTGAGAGTTCTGCGCAATGGTACGTCGCCACTGGCGGCACTGATGGCAGCATCATTTCCTTAAATGGCGGCAGCGCAGCATCACTCCAGATCAATCAAGACGACTTCATCCTATTCATTGCCGGCGGCGGATTTTGGCGCACTTTTGGCACGGGGTTGCTGAAATACAGCGGTAGTTTTGCAAGCTCTCTGGCAACTAATGGATTCCAGAAATTGCCGAGTGGCCGGATCGTGCAGTGGGGCAACTGCACTCCGACGATCAGCGGAGATGCTGTTGTGACCTTTCCGATTCAATTTCCAACTGCGATCTATTCGTTTGTCGTTGCAGCATCAGCAACGAGTGGATCTGCCGGCTTTGCCAACTACAACGGCATTGCCCTCTCAGGTGTCAATGTTGGCGCGTACCTTGCTTCGGGCGCGCGCGCGGGATTCACTTGCTCGTGGTATGCCGTTGGAAAATAAGGGAGACAACATGTTCTATTCAAAATCCACCGGCGGCTTTTACGACGCCGACGTGCACGGTGCTCGAACGCTTACTGTTGTCGACCCGTCTTGGATTCGCCCCACGGTGATGGTGCCCGATCCGCAATGGGCTCCCGCCACCGTTGAGCCTACGCTTACGGAAGTGCCGCTGATTGAGGTTCCGGATATGTCCGCCGTGGAGGCCACCGTCACGGTGCCCAATCCCGAAAGCATGATCCCCGAAGATGCAGTAGAGATCAGCGACGAGGTGTACCAAGCGTTGCTCGCCGCACAAAGTGCAGGTATGCGAATTGTTGCCGACGCTGAAGGCAACCCCATCGCTGTCGATCCGCCGCCGCCAAGTGCCGACGAGCGCGCAGCTGCGCTCCGCGCCAAGCGTGACCGCTTGCTGGAATCCACACAGTGGCTTGTCATTCGTCATCGAGATCAGTTGGAGGCCGGTTTTGATCCCTCCCTGACGGGCGATCAGTTCCAGCGCGTGCTGATCTATCGGCAGGCATTGCGCGACGTGTCGAAACAAGCTGGCTTCCCGGATGTGGCAATGCCCGAGCTATCCGCCGACCTGAGTGCGCTCATGAAGGCCGCGCGATGAAAGTCAGCCTGCGTGCAGCGTTCTACCCGGTGTTTGTGCTGGTTTCGCTCATGGCCACGGCGTTTGCGTGCTTGCTCGTGAACTGGTGGGCACCGCTGCTGGCCGATTGCAACGGTAACTTGCCGCGCTGGTTGGCTTGGTTCCAGACCTTCGACGCCTCTCTGGATGCGGGGTGGCGCGACGGCTACGTTGCCACTTCCTGGGGCCATACGCCGCTGCGGCGCTTCTTGGCCAGGGTGTATTGGCTCTATCGCAACCCGTCCTATGGCTGGGATTACTGGGCATTGGGCATACCGTTTGACCCTAATGCCTGGCGCGTGGTGCGCTACAGTGAGTCGGATGCCCTCACGCTGTTTGTCGCGGTAGGCAATGGGTTCAACGTCTACTACCACGGTCGCTTCGGTATGTTGAAGCTGGGGTGGAAAGCGTGGAACTGCTGGGACGGCAATGCCTGGAAACCGGAACCGTTCGGGCCTGTCTGGCGGTTACCACTGGCGTTCACGGTGACGCCTTTCAAGCGGAAGGCATGAACCAAGAAAAAGCCGCCCTCAAGCGGGGCGGCTTTGGCATCCGGGAATCAGTGGGTTTCGTAGAAATTCCCCATCCGGGATTCAAAGGCCATTCATCCGGAAATCAAAGCCGCTTTACTCTGCAGCAGCCGCGCGACGATCACGATAGCGGGTGACCACAGCCCGATGGACGCATACGTGGGCGCAAACGCGATCATCGCGGTGCCCAGCATCATCAGCAGGATCGACCACGTGAGCGCCGCCTTGCGGCCGACGCGGTCGGCATAGCTGCCGAGCACCATCGAGCCCAGCGGCCGCATGATGAACGACACGCCAAACGTACCGACCGACAGCATCAGCGAGCTCCACGCATCGCCCGTCGGGAAGAACAGCTTGCCGATGGTGATGGCAAAGTAGCCGTAGATCAGCAGGTCGTAGTATTCGAGCGCATTGCCGACGCTGGCGGCCAGCACGGCGCGCCAGGGTGCGGGGTGTCGATGTGTGTCGGTAGCCGCGTGCGCGGGTGCGCCGCTCGCGTTGAGGGTATGGGCTGGCAAGGTTGTCTCCCCGTGGTCTGTGCCGATCCGCCGGTTGGCTGGTTGAACAGCCGGGGCGGGTGAAGGTTGCGGGGGAGTCTAGGCGGCGCGCCTGAGGCCCTTGTGCCGTTTCGGCACAAGGTTGGGCTTTTTGCGGTGACGTGGCCTCAGGCTGCCCCGGTCTGCGCGTTGGCAACAGCCAGTTGCCACACCTCATCGAGCAGCGCGCTCTGGTTGCTGCGCACGCGCATCATGCGGATGTCGACGTGGATGTGCCAGGCCTCATCGCCAGCGGAGCGCAGTTCACCGGCATTCAGATGCGGCTTGGCCAGGCGATACGGCAGCCACGCCATGCCGAACCCGCGCAGGGCCATCTCTTCCACCGCCTCATAGAAGTCGGCCTGGAACACAGGCTGCAGATGCGCCTTGCGGTCGGCTGCCGCCAGATGGCTGTCGAGCATCTGCCGCAACGTCAGCCCGCGCGCAAAGGCCAACCACGGCAGCGGCGCAGCGGCGGTGCCGGGCAGCGTAAAACGTGCTCGGCCGCGCTTGTCAGGGGCACTGACGGGCACCAGCGTCTCGCTGCCGAGCAGGCAGTTGTCGTACTTGCGCGGGTCGAGCAGCGCATCGGCCTGCGGGCTGGCATAGGCGATCAGCAGGTCGACCGTGCCGTCGGCCAGCGCCAGCACGCCCTCCTGCGTGCCGCCGGTGGTGACCGTCAGCGGAAACACGCCGCGCTGGCGCGCCAGCGTTTCATACCAGCCGGGGACAAAGGTGCGTGCCAGCGTACGCCCCGTGCCGATCTTCAGCGCCACGGGCAATTGCGCCTCACGCAGCAGCAGCAGGCGCGCATCGTTCAAGCCATCGACCGCATTGGCCGCCGCATCCAGAAACAACCGGCCAGCAGGCGTGAGCGTGACGGGGTGTTCGCTGCGCTCCACCAGCGCGGTGCCCACCCATTCCTCCAGCGCCTTGATACGCCGCCCGAACGCAGGGTGCGTGACGTTGCGGTTCTCGGCGGCACGGCTGAAGCTGCGCGTTTTCGCCAATTCTTTGAAGTCTTCCAGCCATTTGATCTGCATGGCACGTCCGGATGGAGTGTTGGGCGGTAGGGTCAGCGCATTATCTCCGCTGCCCGCACGAACGGCCTTAACCTGCGTGCCGTATCGTTATCATCCTGAACAAACGATCTGCCACGCACTCATGACTGCACCTCGCCCGCTGTCCATCGGCATTGCAGGCGCCGGCAACGCCGGCCTGGCCGCCGCCATTGCGTTTGCCCGCCAGGGACATGATGTCCACATCTACGAAAAGCACCCGCAACTGACCGCCATGGGCGCGGGCCTGCTGATCCAGCCGCAGGGTATTCGCGCGCTGGAGGCGCTCGGCATGGGCCGTGAGCTGGAGCACATCGGCGCACCGATCGACCGCCTGATCGGCCTGAGCCATCGGGGCTGGCGCCTGCTCGACATCGACTACACCGACGCACCGGGCCGTGCGGTCACGCGCCACGCGCTCTCATCCATGTTGTACGACGCTGCACTGCGCGCGGGTGCAGCCTTCCACTTCGACTGCGGCATCCAGCAATTGCGGCGTGACGGCAAGCAGGCACGCGTGACCCACGCACAAGGTGAATCGGCCTTCGACCTGTTCGTGATTGCAGACGGTGCGGCCTCCTCGCTGCGCGAACCCGCTGGCCTGGCGGGCCCGTCGAGCACCTACCGCTGGGGCACGCTATGGTTCCAAGCGTGGGTCGAAGGCTGGGATGCACGCGTGTTGCAGCAACGCTTTCGCGGCACGCGCGAAATGATGGGCCTGCTGCCCACCGACGTAGATGGTGCGCGCACACGCCTGTCGATGTTCTGGAGCCTGCGTGGCGATACCGTCGACGCCTGGCGCCAGGGCGACATCGCCCAGTGGAAAGCCCACGTGCTGAGCTTGTGGCCGCAAGCCGCCCCCGTGATCGAACAGATCCGCTCGCACGACGACCTGCCCTTCGCCGTCTATCGCCACACATGGCCACGCGCGCTGGCCAAGCCACCCTACTGCGTCATCGGCGACGCAGCCCACGCGATGAGCCCGCAGCTCGGCCTGGGGACCACGTTGGCCGCGCAGGATGCGCTGGCGCTGGCCTCCGCTGTGCAGGAGCACGGCCCCGTCGACGGCGCCCTCGTCTATCACGCACGCCGGTTGCGTACCGTACAGGCTTACCAAACCCTCAGCCGCGCGCTCACGCCGTGCTTCCAGGCCCAGTACGGCGGCTGGGTGCGCGACATGGTGTTCACCACCGGCCTGCGCATTCCCGGCGTGGCATGGCTCATGAAACGCAGCCTGGCCGAACCGCCCGCGCGCAATGCAGCCCTCACCGCCACACCTGCAAGTGAAGAGACGCAAGCATGAACCCGACCGCATCCACAGACATGCCGTTGCTGCACAGCCTTTTGCCTGAGTACCAGTTCAGCGAGCAGCATCAGATCCGCATCGATGCTGCTCCCGGGCGTGTGCTCGATATGGTGTCTCGATTGGATATCAGCGATTTTCCGCTGGCGCAGCTGTTCCTGCATCTGCGCGCGGTGCCGGCGCGCCTTGCCGCGCTGGCAGGCAAGCACAGCGACCGCCGCGTCGACGCAGGGTTCGGGTTGCATGACTTCATCGAGCTGGGCCGAGATGGCGATCGTGAACGCGCGCTTGGTCTGGTCGGCAAGTTCTGGGAGCCCGCCGGTGGGCTCATTGATGTGCAGGCGAGCGAATTCCGCTCGTTCTCCGCAGCCGGCGTACTCAAGCTGGTGATGACGTTCGTGACCCAGCCAGACGGCGCAGGCGGCACGCTGCTCACCACCCGCACCTGCGTGCATTGCCCGGACGACGCCTCGCGCCGCCGCTTCACGCCCTACTGGTTACTCATCCGCATCCCGAGTGGGTTGATCCGCCGCATGATGCTCAAGCGCATCAAGCAACTGGCCGAGGCACGCGCATAGTCCGCAAAATTCCGCTTACACGTCGAGGATGACCAGCGTGCCGGCACTGCCGGCGTCCACGCTGTGCGGCACGCCCGCCGGCACCACATAGACTTCACCGCGCGAGACCGTCACCGCCTCGCCATGAATGCGCAGGCGCAGCTCGCCGTCGACCACCAGCAAGCCCTCGGCATAGTCGTGCACTTCATCGGGATATGGCGTGCCATCCATGCGCAGCACCTTGAAGTTGCCACCGCCAAAACGCTCCAGCACGCGGGACGACCACGCTTTCGGCAGCGCCTGCGCAAACGCATTCAGATTGACCAGCGACACGACGGCCTCGACCAGCAAATGGGGAAGCGCCGAGCATACCAGCGGCTGCAGAAACAAACAGGGCGACGCCACATGTCGCGACGTCGCCCCATCTGCATGGGCACAACGGTGCCCGGTCGTGTCTTACGACTCGTAGACCTCGTCCGCCATCCCGGCCAGCGCACCCCCCTCTTCCACGGGCTTCAGGTGGTCCAGTCGATAGCCGTGCTTGTACACCGCCACCAGGCGCACCTCGTTCACCGGCTCGATGTTCAGTTTCATGCGGATACGTGAGACATGGCTGTCGATCGTGCGCGTGTACTCCGATGAGTTGCGTCCCCACACCTGCCCGAAGATATGGTCACGCGAAAGCGTGCGGCCCACGTTCGAGAACAGCAGCAGCGCGAGCTGGAACTCGATGCCCGTCAGCGTGATGGGCTCGCCGTGCAGCGTGACCTGCTGGCGCTGCGGATTGAAGTGGAACGGGCCCACGTCAAACGGCAGACGACCGTACGGAATCGGATAGGCACGACGCAGCAGCGCATCAACGCGCGCGCGCAGCTCAGGAATGCGGAACGGCTTGGTGATGTAATCATCCGCGCCCTGCGTGAGCGCGCGTACCAGACCCTTCTCGCTCTCTTCAGCCGTCACGAACAGGATCGGCAGGACATCCTTGTGGCGGCTGCGCACAACGCTCAGCACATCGATGCCGAGCATACCCGGCGTGTGCCAGTCGAGGATCAGCATGTCGTACGAAGAGCGGCCCAACATGCGCAGCAGCGTTGCGCCGTCGGTATAGGTGACCACGTCGTGGCCGGACTGGGAGAGGATCTGGACGATGACTTCGCTTTGGAAAGGATCGTCTTCAAGCAAGGCGATACGCATGTTCGGTTCCATGAAAGATGCGCACATGCGTGCCGGGATAGCGCGGGCGCCTACGCAGCCCGAACGGTCGCGTGCTCGTGCGATCCGTTGCATGTGTTATTTCCATGCAATTTTGTTGGCAAGGTGTGCCGCGAACCATGAGAAGAGTCCTAATTTGTGGAGACACTTCCAAGCCCGCCCTGGCACGTGCTAGCGACAACATGAGCAACGCAGACAAAAAAAGCCCGGACAAACGAGGTCCGGGCGGCGGTGTTTCTCACAACGTGACGGGATCAGAAACACCCAAGGGTCGCGTATGCCGGACACGCTGCAGCACACCGGGGGGACGCACTGCAACGTTTCACGGGGGTGACGTCAAGGAGGTAGACGTAGTTGTCCGGCAAACGTGGGGCGGATGATGCCGCGCCATGCGTGTGTCCGGATCATTCGTCACAACATTTAACGGACCACCATGCCCGGTGGCGACGCCTCAGGTGGGATCAGCGTTCTCCAGCTCCTGCCGGATCGACTCCGTCAGCATGTCGATCAACAGACGAACCCGTTTGGGCACAAAACGCGCAGATGGCGTCACAAGGTTGATCGGCTCACCGCTGGTGGCGTAGTCGGGCAACACGCGCACGAGGCGCGGCAACGGCGCATTCGCACGGGCAATGCCGCTCGCGTACAAGGGCAGCGGGCCAATGCCGGTGCCGGAGGCGATGAGCGTTTCGAGGTAGATGAGGCTGTCGGCATTGAGGCGCGCGCGCACAGCCACGGTCTTGAGGCCGTCGGGACCAACCAGACGCCACTGCGTCTCGCCACGGCCAGTGCCGCGGAAGTCGAGACAGCAGTGATCGGCCAGTTCCTGCACCGTCTGGGGCACACCGCGCCGCTGCAGGTATTCCGGCGAGGCGAACAGCCCGATGCGCAGCACGCCCAACGGCCGCGCCACGAGAGAACTGTCGGCCAGCCGGCCAACACGCACGGCAAGGTCGAACCCTTCCTGCACCAGATCGACATTGCGCGGTGAGAGCACAACATCCAGGTCGATGTCCTGGTATTGCTGCATGAAACGCGCGGCCACCGGCGCCACCAGCAGGCGCCCCACGTCTTCGGAAGACGTGAGCCGCACTTTGCCGCGCGGAGTGTCCTGCAGTTCACCCGCACAGGTTGTCGCCCGCTCAATGTCTTCCAGTGCATGCGACGCCACCTGATACAGGCTCTGACCTGCGTCGGTCAGATGCAGCGTGCGTGTGGTGCGCTGTAACAGGCGTACGTTCAAATCCTGTTCCAGCGCGGCAATGCCTCGGCTGACGGACGATTTGGGCAAATCCAGGCGTGCGGCAGCGGCAGTGAAGCTTCCCGCCTCGACAACGCGCACGAACAGCGACAATTGGTTCAAATCCACGTGGTTTCCTCCTCCTGTGGTTGTGCTCGCCGGCCTATGGTTGTCATTGTCCCGCCAGGAGCAACATTTTTTCCCACGATAACCGACTAGTGCGAACAGGGCAACCACCCTACATTGTGGGTATGACAAATCCCCAATTTCAGGAGAAGCACATGGAAACCCTCGTGCAACCTCGTGTGCAACGCGCTCGTCGGGTGGAGCGCATCGTTACCGGTCGGCCCACCTCGGACGGCGCGGGCGTGAAGCTCACGCGCGTGCTGACGAACAACCTGCAACGCCGGCTCGATCCGTTCCTGATGCTTGACGCGTTCCGCAGCGATGACCCGAACGACTACCTGGCCGGCTTTCCCGATCACCCGCACCGCGGCTTTGAAACGGTGACGTACATGATCGCGGGCCGCATGCGCCACCGCGACAGCGCCGGCCACGAAGGCCTGCTGCAACACGGCTGCGTGCAGTGGATGACCGCCGGCAGCGGCGTCGTGCACTCGGAGATGCCGGAGCAGGAAGACGGCGTGATGGAAGGCTTCCAGCTCTGGCTGAACCTGCCCGCGCGCGACAAGATGACGACACCGTGGTACCGCGATATTCCGTCGAACGAGATTCCCGAGTTCACGACAGAAGACGGCGTGGCCGTGCGCGTGATCGCCGGTGAATCGCAGGGCGTGCAGGGTGCGATGACGCGTGAAGCAACGCAGCCGCTGTATCTGGACATCACGCTGCCGGCGGGTGCGTCGTTCGCGCAGCCGCTGCCGGTGGGTCACAACGCGTTCGTCTACGTGTTCCGCGGCAGTGCGCTGGTGGGCGATGCTGAAGCACCGGGCAACGCCGGTCTGCAGCGCGTGGACGACAAGCAGATGGCCATCCTCGCCAACACGGAAGGCAGTGACGGCGTGGTCATCCGCGCGGGTGATGCAGAGGCACGCGTGCTGGTAGTGGCAGGCAAGCCGCTGAACGAGTCGATCGCGCAGTACGGCCCGTTTGTAATGAACACGCAGGAAGAGATCTTCCAGGCCGTGCGTGATTTCCAGGCCGGCAAGTTTGCCTAAGCCTTAGCGCGACACCAAAGAAAAACCGCCGCTCGGTTTCACCAGAGCGGCGGTTCGTCCAACAGCGCGATCTGCTCGCGCAATTCCAAGACTCGGTCCTGCCAGTAGCGTTGCGTGTTGAACCACGGAAACGCGGCAGGAAACGCCGGGTCATTCCAGCGACGCGCCAGCCACGCGCTGTAGTGCAGCAGGCGCAGCGTGCGCAGTGCTTCCACCAGAGACAGCTCGCGCGTATCGAATTCACAGAAGTCTTCGTAGCCGGCCAGCACGCTGGCGAGCTGCGATTGCATGGATGCGCGATCGCCCGAGAGCAGCATCCACAGATCCTGCACGGCGGGGCCGGTACGGCTGTCGTCAAAATCGACGAAGTGCGGGCCTGCGCTGCGCAATGGGTCGCCTTGCTTGGCGTCGCCCTCTTCAATCCAGAGGACATTGGAGGCGTGGCAATCGCCATGCAGACGCAGCAGAGACACATCGCCCGCGCGGTCGTAGCAGCGGCGTACGCCGTCGAGCGCGGCATCGGCCACGCTGCGCCAGGCAGGCAGCAGATCGGGCGGAATGAAGTCGTGTTCGAGCAGCCAGTCGCGCGATTGCACACCGAAGGTGTCGACGTCGAGCGCAGGCCGCGCCGTGAACGGACGTTGCGCGCCCACGGCATGGATGCGGCCGAGGAAACGGCCCATCCATTCGAGCGTGTCTTCGCGGTCGATGGCGGGCACGCGGCCGGCGCAGCGCGGGAAAACCGCAAAATGCCATCGATCGAACGCATGCAGCGTGCGGCCGTCGATCTCCAGCGGTGCGATCACCGGAATCTCCGCCGCCGCGAGTTCAGCGGTAAAGGCGTGTTCCTCGACGATCTGCACGTCGTTCCAGCGGCCGGGGCGGTAGAACTTGACCACCACCGGCGCGCTGTCTTCCACGCCGACCTGGTAGACGCGGTTTTCGTAGCTGTTGAGGGCAAACATGCGGCCGTCCGGCATCAGCCCGACCTGCGCCAGTGCATCGAGGATGCTGTCGGGCGTCAGGCCGTCGTACGGGGCTTCAGCGGATGCGGGTTGGCCGTCGTCGTGCATGAACCGGTGGTCCTTAAGCCTTACGCCCGCCGAGCAATGCAGCGGCCTTGGCGAACAGGCCGTTGAACGGTTGCTTGGCCGGTTGCGCAGCCTTCTGAGCCGGCTGTGCGGCTTGCGTGTTCGACGAACGACGCTGATGACCACCCTGCCCGTTGTTGCCTTGGGCTTGCCCCTGGCGCTGGCCGCGCGACTGCGATTGGCCGTTGCCACCGCCGTTGCCCCGGTGACCATTCTGCGGCTTCGGTGCGGCCTGGCCATCGCGCTGGCCTTGTCCTTGTGCTTGGCGCTGGCGGTTACCGCCACCATTGCGACCCTGGCCTTGGCCCTGACCTTGACCCTGCGCCTGCCCATTGCCACTCGACTCACGACGCGGTTCGCGGGGCTCACGCGGAGCGCGCGGCTCGCGCGGCGCAGTGTTGCCGCTGGCCTGACGCGGCTGACCGCGCCCACCACCCGGACGGCCGCCACGCGCATTGTTGCGTCCATTCGGAATCGGCTCCGGCGCAATCGTCGGGTCCGGCTCGAAGCCTTCCAGTACGGTGCGCGGCAATTCACGCTTGATCAGGCGCTCGATGTCGCGCAGCAGGCCGTGCTCGTCCACGCAGACCAGCGAGATCGCCTCGCCCTGCGCACCCGCGCGGCCTGTGCGACCGATGCGGTGCACGTAGTCTTCCGGCACGTTCGGCAGGTCGAAGTTGACCACATGCGGCAGTTGGTCGATGTCGATGCCGCGCGCGGCGATGTCGGTGGCGACCAGCACGCGCAGCGTGCCTGCCTTGAACTCTGACAGCGCACGCGTGCGTGCCGACTGGCTCTTGTTGCCGTGGATTGCCAGCGCCGGAATGCCGTCGCGCGTGAGTTGTTCGGCCAGGCGGTTTGCGCCGTGCTTGGTGCGCGTGAAGACCAGCACCTGATGCCAGTCGTTGTCGCGCACAAGCTTGGCGAGCAGTTCGCGCTTGCGCTCGCGGTCTACCGGGTAGATGCGTTGCTCAACGGTCTCGGCCGTGGTGTTGCGGCGGGCGACTTCGATCAGCGCGGGCTTATCGAGCAGGCGATCGGCCAGTTCACGGATATCGTCCGAGAACGTGGCCGAGAACAGCAGGTTCTGGCGCTTGGGCGGCAGGATGTTGAGGATCTTGCGGATGTCGTGGATGAAGCCCATGTCAAGCATGCGGTCGGCTTCGTCCAGCACCAGCAGTTCGATGTGCGACAGGTCGATGGTGCGCTGGCCCACATGGTCCAGCAGACGGCCCGGCGTAGCCACGACGATATCGACGCCGCGCTTGAGCGCATCGATCTGCGGGTTGATGCCAACGCCGCCGAACATCACCATCGACTTCAGCGGCAGGTATTTGCCATAGGCGCGCACGCTCTCTTCCACCTGCGCGGCGAGTTCACGCGTGGGGGTGAGCACCAGCGCGCGGATCGGAAAGCGCATGCCATTGGGCGTCTGCACCTTGTTCGGCTGCGTGGCAGAGAGGCGATGCAGCAGCGGCAGCGTGAAACCGGCAGTCTTGCCGGTGCCTGTCTGTGCACCGGCGAGCAGGTCACCGCCCTTGAGAACGGCGGGGATGGCCTGGCGTTGAATCGGAGTGGGTTCGGTGTAGCCGAGTTCGGCCACGGCGCGTACCAGCTTGTCTGACAAGCCGAGTTCGGAAAACGACATGGAAAAGAGAACTGAACCGGCATGCCCCGCGCATTCGTTCGTGCGCCAATCGTGGGCCAAGCCTAGGTAGGTGACGGGGCGACTGGACCCCGGGGACTGCATGAACTGCAAGAAGGGCCGTAGTTTAACAGGTGATGGTGGCGGACCATGCAAAGTGGCGGACCGAACACTGGTATTGACAGCCTCTCTCCTTACAGGGAGGTGGGCATCTAAGAAAATCAGATTTCGCTGATATCAATTCAACGGTAGCTCGCCGATCGTGCGCAAATTGTCGTTCTGCGATTTGCGAAACCGATGCCCGCACCCTCATCCACGCCACCCACACCAACCCCACCGCCCGTCAAGCTCCAGCAACCAACCTTCAAGTTCCCCTTCCGCAAAAAAGCCACTACCGGTGGCGCCCCCGAAGAAATCACCGACGAACACGAGTTCCTCACGCTACTCAGGAATGAGCCGTCGGGCGGCTACGGGGTCAGCAATAAGGGCATGTGGCACGGTGGCATCCACATCAGTGAGACCGGGGCAGGACAGAAACTGGACCTGGAACATGGTGTGCGCTGCTTGGCTGATGGTGAGGTGATTGCCTATCGGCTGGACCGGCACTACCCCGTCAGTCAGGTGCAGGCATCCGATGACGACCCCGTCATTGATTCGCCATACAGCACCAGTTTCGTGCTCGTGCGCCACGTCATGGAGTTCCCCAAGGACAGTCGGCTGACCTTCTTCAGCTTGTACATGCACTTGCGGTCGTTCTCGGA
>NZ_JAELUI010000118.1 GCF_016429285.1 Ralstonia sp. ASV6 | reverse complement strand
TTTCCCTGGCGGTGATGCGGGTACGCTGTACCAGTCGATCCGCCGTCTGCTCGACTTGCCGGCCGACACGCGGCTCTACATGTGCCATGACTACCCGCCCGCAGGGCGCGAGGCCACGTGCCACACCACCGTGGCGGAACAGCGCCGCGCCAACATCCATGTACGAGATGGCGTGACGCAGGACGATTTCGTGCAGATGCGCACCAAGCGCGACGCCACGCTGGGCATGCCCACGCTGATGCTGCCGTCCATCCAGGTCAACATCCGCGCGGGTGCATTGCCCCCGGCGGAGCCAAACGGCGTCCAGTACCTGAAGATCCCGCTGAACGCGTTGTAAGTCGTCGCGGCCTGATCTCGATAAGCGGCGTGGGTCTGGCCAACGCTGCTACGCCGAGAACGGCCCAGGCCGGCGCTTCTGCGCGACAATCGCGCCATCTGCCCACCACGGCAGCGAGGAGCCCGTTATGTCCATCCTGATATTGGGTTTGCTGATCTTTCTGGGCGTGCATTCCGTTCGCATTGTTGCGGAGGCGTGGCGCAAGGCCCGGATCGCCCAGATGGGCGAGAAAGGCTGGAAAGGTGCGTACTCCATTGCCTCCATCGTCGGGTTGGCGCTGGTCATCTGGGGATACGGTATCGCACGGCATGAACCGCACGTGCTATGGACCCGGCCGGTGTGGGCGCCCCATCTCGCGGGCTTGCTGACGCTGGCGGCTTTCATCCTCTTTGCGGCGGCGTATGTTCCGCGCAACCACTTCAAGGCGTGGGTCCGACATCCGATGGCGCTCAGCGTGACGCTGTGGGCGTTGGCGCATCTGCTGGCAAACGGCATGTTGCATGCGGTCGTGTTGTTTGGGGCGTTCCTGGTCTGGGGGCTGGTGGATTTTGCGGCGGCGCGCCGTCGGGATCGCGTGGAAGGCGTGGTTTATCCCGGCGGGTCGCTTTCACGCGATGTGATTCCCGTTGTGATGGGTGCTGTCGCCTGGGGCGTGTTTGCGTTCTATCTCCATGCGCGCTGGATTGGCGTGAGCCCGATGGGGTAGCCCGCGGCCAACGTCAATCGAACCGTGCTGCCAGGTCGTGTAGTTGCTGAGCGGTGACCGTGGCGCCGCCACACACCACCACTGCAACGCTGGAGGCTGCCTTGAGTGCGGGGTGCCCGCAATCCAGTGCCGCCAGTGCCGCCCCGCAGGCTGGCTCGACCACGACGCGGTGCTCGTCAAGAAACCGGAGTGCTGCCTTCACTGCCTGCGCATCCGACATCACAACGTTGTAGATTTCTCGGTGGGCTGCCCATTCAAGCGCACCGTCACAAGGCCGCTTGGCACCCAGCGAGGTGGCCACGCTCGAGATGGTGGCGAGTTCGACGGGTTTGCCTTGTGCGATTGAACGCGCGAAGCAGTCGGCTCCCTCCGTTTCCACGGCAACGACAGGCACGTTGGACCACCCGTTGCGCTGCAGCCCTTCCATCACGCCGCACAAGAGCCCACCTCCGCCCACGGCGAGGAGGATCGCGCCGGGCTTGTGTCCGGCGGCCGCCATTTCGTCCACCAGTGTGGCGTGTCCGTGCCAGATGACCGGATCGTCGAATGGGTGTACGAAGGCGTCCCCTGGGCCGAGCAGGGACTGTGCAAACGCATGCGCTTCTGCCCACGCGGCGCCATGGACGACCAGCCCCGCGCCTTCCTGGCGGATCAGGTCGCGCGCCCGTTGCGGTGTGCTTTCCGGCACCACAACCGAGACGGGAACACCGAGCTTGCGCCCGCAATAGGCCACCGCAATCCCCGCATTGCCGCCAGACGATGAGATGAATCGTTGCGCACCCGCAGAACGCTGCGCTTCGCACAGGGCACCGATGCCGCGCAGCTTGAACGAGCCGGACGGCTGCGCGGCTTCCATCTTCAGCCACACCGGTTTAGCAAGCTGCCGTGAATAGGGTTGGGACTGTACGTAAGGCGTATGGATGTGGAGCGTCATGTCTCGTCGTGATGTGCCGCGGCGATTGTTCATGGGGGCATCCATCGTAGGCGTTCATAGTTATGCGTACAAATGCTTTATAAGCGGATTTGCTATGCTTGATAAGTATGGATAAGACTGTGCCGAATCGATATGCGGAACATTGAACTACGCCACCTTCGCTACTTCATTGCGGTCGCGCAGGCGGGTAGCGTGGTGGCGGGTGCGCGGGCCGTCGGCATTGTCCAGCCTGCCTTGTCGCGACAAATCCTTGAGCTGGAGGCCGCCGTTGGCACGCCGCTGCTGGCGCGCAAGGCGCGGGGCGTGCAGTTGACCGCCGCCGGTGAGAGTTTTCTGCGTGACGCCCAGCAACTGCTGGCTGATCTGCAAACCGGGCGCGATCGTGCCTTGCGATGCGCTGCAGGTCAGCTCGGTGAACTGCACATGGGTGTGTTGCCGAACTATCTCAGCGCAACCGTTGTGACGAACGTGCTGCAGGCATTTCGCGCTGCGTGTCCGGAGGTCAAGGTCGCGGTGGCGCCGATGCTCTCTGCAGAGCAGGCGGCCGCCATTGCGCGCAAGCAGATCGACGGCGGCATCATGGCCTGGCGCCGTGACGAGGCGCCGCATCTGTCCGGTATTGCGCTGCTGAGCGACCGTTTTGTGCTGGCCATGCCCGCACCGCAAGCTGCCCACCACAAGGCACCGAAGCGGCTGGCCGATGTGGCGGATCAGCCGTTCGTGTGGTTCGATCCGGAGCGCTCTTCCGCGCACCATCGTTTCCTGATGCGGCAATGCGAGCGCGTCGGCTTCACGCCGCGTGTGACCCAGATCGGCAGCGACATCCCAACCGTGGTGGGTCTTGTGGCGGCGGGCATGGGGTGTGCGTTTGTGCCGGAGAGCCTGTCGGCCCTGTGTCCACCCACGGTGCAACTCGTGCCGCTGCGAGAGGTGTCCGATCGCTTCGATGTGGAATTCACCTTTGACGAAGACGCGGCCACGCCCGTTGTTACGCGGTTTGCGCAAGCTTTGCGGGAGGTGGTGGGTCGTGGAGGACGAACGCGCCGGGCCTAATCGGCGCGTTAGCAGGTGTTTGTCGCGTATTTTCTGACCGGACGGATCGGGCCTTACCCGTGTGCCTGGCGTCTTGTAGATTGATGGGATGCTAACGAGCGCGAGTGGGTGCTGTGGTAGGCGTCGCAGCCGCCCACCGGCTCCAAATGGAACAACACGCATGAAACATGTCACCTTGCCCGATGGCGAGCGCGTGCCAGCGCTCGGTATGGGAACGTGGAATATGGGCGAGAGCCGCGCAGCTCGCGCTGAGGAAATCGCCACGCTGCGCCTGGGGCTTGACCTCGGCCTGCGCTTGATCGACACGGCGGAAATGTACGGCGAAGGCTTGTCCGAAGAGATGATCGGCGAGGCGATTGCCGGGCGTCGCGACGAGGTGTTTCTCGTCAGCAAGGTCTATCCGCACAACGCCAGCCGGCGGGGTGTTGCTGCCGCGTGCGAGCGTAGCCTGCGCCGGCTTGGCACCGATCGCATTGACCTGTATCTGCTGCACTGGCGCGGCAGTGTCCCGCTGGAAGAGACCGTGCAAGGCCTGCAGGCGCTGCAGCGCGAGGGCAAGATCCGCCACTACGGCGTGAGCAATCTCGATCTGTCGGACATGGAAGAACTCTGGGACGTACCCGGCGGCGATCAGGTTGCGGTCAACCAGTTGCTCTACAACCTGGGCCGACGCGGCATCGAATGGGATCTGCTGCCTTGGCTGCGCGAACGCGGTGTGCCCGTGATGGCGTATTCCCCCATCGAGCAGGCGCACCTGACGCGTCACCCGAAGCTGGTGCCGTTTGCGCAGGCGTGCGGCATGACGCCTGCACAGGTGGCGCTGGCGTGGTTGCTGGCGCGCGACGGCATCATCGCCATTCCCAAGACCAGCCGCCGCGAGCGCTTGCGTGAGAACGTTGGGGCACTGGCGTACGAACTGACGCCCGAGCAACTGGCTGAGTTGGACCGCATCTTTCCGCCACCGAAAGGGTCGCGGCCGCTGGAAATGCTCTAAGCCTGTCAGCCAGACATGCTGCGCTCAGCGTGCCTTGGCTTGCTGGTAGCGCGCGTAGTTCACGTAGTCCGTTGCGAACACGCGTGCCTTCTCGCGTGAGCTCTCTGTGACCTGATTGGCTGCCTGGCGCGCCCCCGATTTTCCGTGGGACGACACCATCTGCGCGCTGAGGTAGTCATGGAAGGCGTCGTGCATGGTTTTGAGTTCGCCTTCGCACGCATCCAGCACGGATGACACCACCGTTTTTGTATCCGCTTGACTGGTCACCTGTTCGTCAGCGCGACGCTGGACGCAGTCGAAGTAGCGGACGCGCAGCGCCTGCCAGCCGTTGTCGGTAATGACCGAGTTGCTGGTGTTGGCCTGATCGGCAAGCTGCTGTTGCGATGGCGCGGGGGATCCGCATGCGCCAAGCAGGGTCAGCAGAACGAGGGACGGGGCGTAGAGGGCGGATTTCATGGCTGCACTGTACTGCCGCAAGCGGTTCTCGCACCACCCTTTGTGCGGGCGGCAAGTCGACCATGCCTCACGCCAGTAACAATTGGAAACGACTTCGTTGGGGACAGGGTGCGGCGTCGTTTTCTGCAATCCTTTGCATCGATGCGCGTCAAGAAGGCAACAGCGCAGCGTGCGCGGCAGCCAGCACGTTGCGGCTCAGCCCATCGAGCAAGGCCGACGCCGCCCGCGCGTATTGCCAGTGCAGCGGTACATCCAGCGGTGTGCCGGGCACCAGTTCAACCAGTGAGCCCGCCTTGAGGTGCGACGCGATCAGCGTCTGCGGATGCAGGCCCCATCCCATGCCCGCGACTGCCGCTGCCACAAATGCCTGAGGCGAGGGCAGCATGTGCCGTGGCAGCTCGACATGCCGGTGGCACAGACGCCGTGCCCAGCGCGCCTGCAACTCGTCTTTGGTGTTGAACAGCAGGCTGGGCGCCTTGGCTAAGCTGCCAGCGCCCACGCCGTCAGCGAAATGACGCTGCACGAACGCCGGACTGGCGGCCGCAAGGTAGCGCATGGAGCCCAATGGCCGGCTGTTGCAGCCGGCTGCCGGGCGGGCCGTGGCGGTCACGGCAGCCAGCACGGCGCCACTGCGCAGCCATTCGGTGGTGTGGTCTTGATCATCCACCGCGACCTCCATCAGCACCGGGTGTTCGGCACCGAAGGCCGCAATGGCTGGGGCGAGCCACGTGGCCAAGCTGTCGGCGTTCACGGCGATGGGCAGCGGCACCCGCGCAATGCCCTCCGGCGCCAGCACGGGCAGCGCGCCCTGCAACTCCTGTTCGAGCAGCCGGACGCGGTCGACATGTTGACAGAGCTGTCGCCCCGTCTCTGTTGCCCGGCAAGGTTGATCGCGCACCACCAGCGCGCAGCCTACGCGCTCTTCCAGCAATCGAATGCGTTGTGAAATCGCCGATGGCGTGACATGGAGTGCACGTGCAGCGCGCTCAAAGCTGCCTTCCCGAACGACTGCAGCCAATGCAGAGAGGGCGGCGTAATCCAGCATGGGTTAAGTAAAACTGAATTGAATGAAGTAAGGATAGTTTGTCTTCATTGATGGGCGCAGGCAAGCTGTATGCATGGACACCTTGCTGACACCCACTTCGCTGGCGCTATCTGTCTCCCTTCAGGGCTTGGTCTTGAGCCTGGGGCTGATTGTCGCCATTGGCGCGCAGAACGCGTTTGTATTGCGCCAGGGGCTGCGCCGCGAGCACGTGGGCAGCGTGGTGCTGTTTTGCGCGGTGGCAGATGCGTTGCTGTTGACGGCTGGGGTCATGGGCATGGCTCGGGCGCTGGGCGAGCGTCCCGGGCTTGCCAATGCAATGGCATTGGCCGGTGCCGTCTTTCTGGCGGTGTATGGGTGGCGGGCGCTGCAACGTGCACGGCACGTCAGTCAATTGCGGGCGTCAGAGGGCGGCGATGGTTTGAGCCGGGGCGCTGCGCTGGCGCAGGCGGCAGCCTTTACGCTGCTCAATCCCCACGTCTACCTCGATACGGTGCTGCTGGTTGGCAGCATTGGTGCGCAGCAACCGGCGGCATTGCGTGGCTGGTTCGTTGCGGGAGCGAGTTCGGCCAGTGTGTTCTGGTTTGTATCGCTTGGGTTCGGTGCGCGCTGGCTGGCGCCCTGGTTTGCCAAGCCGCGCGCGTGGCAGGTGCTGGATGGCCTGATCGGTACGACCATGCTTGTGCTGGCTGCGTTGTTGCTGCGACATGCATTCACAGGGATCTTCGGCTGATCAGATCGGCTGGTGCGCTTGCTCCGGTGCAGCAGGCGCAGCGCGTTTGGCGAGACGCGATGGTTTTCCGATCCCGTAACCACGCGACTTTATGCCGTCGGCCTTTAAGGAAGTGGAGCGTAGCGTCGACAGCGCTGCGCCAGATTGCGTGCACTCGTTCGGCGTCTGATTGGGTGGATGTGCTGAGTTGGGGGGGATGCGGTCGTCCTTGACGTACCTGATCGACGGAGCCAACACCTATGCGGTGCTGCGCGGCTTATGCAGGCGCGGATTGTATCCAACGGAGATCAGTCTCCAGGTGCGCAGCGCCGTCGTCGCCAAAGAAAAAGCAGCAGGCTCGTTGCCTGCCGCCCAGGTTTGAGTCAGCGTTTTTGTCTTCGCCTCAATGCTTGAGATTGCGGAAGACCGCCAACGTGTCGTCATCGTGGAAGCTCGGATTCGCCAGCACGTCCTTGCGCACGGTCACGCTCTTGAGATCCGGTGAAGCCGCAGCCACCGCATCGGAGTAGTACCGAGCATCCGGGTTGGCACCGGCCTTGATCAGCGCACGCACGCAGTCGGCGTTGCCATCCAGTGCGGCGGATGCCAGTGGTACCGGCGCGTCGCCCGACGTCTTCATCCACGCGACCGAGTTGAGGTCGGTGCCTGGCTTGAGCAGCAGCTTGATGCGCTCGCCGGCCTGCGGGTCGGGCTTGCGGCGCAGGTCGACGTGACGCTCGCACACGTAGTTCAGCGCGGTGGCGCCGGATTTGGAGCGCGCACCCACGTCGATACCGGCCCCGATCAGCAGCTTCGTCGCTTCCAGGTTGCCCGCAGCCATGCCCATGAGGGCGGTTTCGCCATTCTGGTTGCGCAGGTTCGGGTTGGCGCCGGCACTCAGCAGCAGACGCATGACCTCCAGGCTCGGGGCATTGAGGCGCAGCCCCGACGCTTGCAGCAGCGGCGTGTTGTTGCCGTCGTTGTTCAGCGCGTTGACGTTGGCTCCGGCGGCAATCAGGGCCTTGATGATGCGCAGGTTTTGCGGCGAAGCCTTGCCGTTGGTGTCGATTCCCGAGATGGCATAGACCAGCGGCTGGTTGCCCAGATCACGATAGACGGGAATCTCCAGGTCATTCTTCTGTGTGAGCAGGAGATCGACCAAGTCGGCGTCGTTGTTCGAGATGGCCACCGCCAGCGCGGACATGCCTTGCGGGCCGTCGTATTCAGCCGGTTGCGGGCGGTGGGCGCGCGCGCCCTTGGCCAGCAGGTCGCGGATGACGGCCAGTTTCTTCTCGTTGGGCTTTTGCTCGTACTGCTCGACCGTGGCGGCCAGTTTGTCGTCCAGCGAGGCGGGCTTGGCGTGCACGGTCAGCGGGGCGAGCAGGGCATAGCCGGTCAACAGGCAGGCGGCGGCCTTTGCTGCCGCGGTCTTCAAATGGAGTCGCTTCAAGATGAGAGAACTTGGTTGGATTGACTGGGTGCGCCTGCAGACGGCTCGTGGCGCGGGCGTGATTATCCCATCACTGTTCCAATTGGTACATTAAGGATGGGAAACAATGGTGGAAGGCGGAGAAAAATTGCCGATCGGAGTCTTGTTTCGTCTGGTACGTTCTGAGGCGAGAAGGGGGGCAAGAGCGGGCAAGCTAACGCATTGCAAAAAACGCGTCGTTAAAAGCTATATCGTAGGTTTGCTTACTGAATCCGAGATTGTTCTCAAACACTTTCGCTCTTAGCGCTTCCCGCTCCGGGCGCTGGTCAATGACGGCGCAAACATAGGCGAGTGCGCTTTCTTCTAGTTGCCTGACTTGCGCGGCGGCGATTCTAAGTTCCTCTTGAGTCTTGGCTGGGTAAATTTCAGCCAGAGGAAGCTCCGCGGATGCATGTGCCAGTCCGCAGCCTCGGTTAAAGCGCTCGACGTGGAATACGCCGTCCAAGAAGCTGCCTTCCGATACGACCTTCAGGACGTACTCTCGCTCTTTTGCACTCAGTGATTTGTTGTCCAGCACGGGGGGGCTCCAAGCGTTGCCAACACAAGTTGTCAGGAAGAACAGCCAGACACCAATTTGTTCTTACACCGAGCACAAACGGAAACGCGGTTTCCTTCGCCAGCGTCTCGATACCGAACCTGCTTCTGGCCGGAACTGTGCCAACCACGTAACTGCACTCCGTACTCGAACAAGTTTTGTGGCCAGACGTTGATCCCGATTGCCTTCTCCTACGCCTCTTGCAAGGATGCACCTGAAGAGTACATGTGAGGTGCCTCCATCCGCTTGAAACGAAATAACTTAGGCCCTCGAAGCAAAGCGCTGATCAAGCTTGACCCCATGCTTTAGAAGCCGTCGTAGAGAAACTGTGTCCAATAACAGCATGTAACGCTGACCCGCTATTCGGCGACCCCGAAATTCGCCGTCCCAGAATCAGCAGACCGGCTTTGCCGTGGCCGAGTTTCAATACGTTTCGACTTCGCGCTCGTGGGGCTCTGCGGCCATGATGACCCGGTTACGCCCGGTCGCCTTTGCCATATAGAGTGCAGCGTCAGCTCGCGCCAGGGCGCCCGCCAATGTGTCTCCGGGCAATACGCTTGCGATACCCGCGCTGAAGGTGCAACGCACACCTTCTTCTGGCGATTGCTCGACCGCGAGCCGGAGTTCGTCCATCACAGCCGCAGCGTCAATCTTTCGCGCATCTGCCAACACAATCGCAAACTCTTCACCACCGAGACGCCCGAAAAGGTCACCGGACTTCAACCGCGCGGATACAACCGACGTGACATGCTTGAGGATTTGATCGCCGATGGCATGGCCGAAGGCGTCGTTGACGGCTTTGAACTTATCGATGTCCAGAACGGCAATCGACAACGGCTTCCTGTTCGCTACGGCTTCGTGAAGCAAGGCATTCGCCCTTGCCATGAACGCCCGCCGCATCAGCACGCCCGTGAGTTCGTCAGTATTCGCGAGCTGCTCCATCCTCCGGGCGAGTTGGTCGTGCGCGAGCATCACCATGCCCGTTGACATGCACGGGAACGTGACGATTGCCAGCCCGAGAAAAAGAACGTTCCAGGTCGATGGCTGAAGAAAAGCCGTTTGCGGCATACCGTAGGCAACGGCGACAGCCCGCGTGACATGGAATAACGCTCCCAGGTAGGCGGCTGCGGCTACGAATCGATAGGGGTAGCGCGCGCCATCATGCGGCGCGTGACACAGAGCCAAGGTCCCAACGGCAATCCGCGCATACGCGAAAAAAATGGACACGACCCCGATTCTTGCCCCGATGTTTGGCGATACGAACGTGAAATACACCAGCGCAACGGACGCGATGACGAACGCCCCAGTTTCTTCATGTCGCGCCGAACCCTTGCCGAAGAACTGACGCATACCCTGCACGAGCAACAGGACAGCCGTCAGCGTAATGAGTGAAGCGCCGAGGATGACCAACTGTCCAGGGTGAGCGCCGGCAATCAACACCCACGCCGATGCAGTGGCCAATAACGCGTGAGCCATGCACCAGCGGCCTATCCCCGGCACCGCAGTCCGAAGCAGCGATCCAAGGATGGCGACGCTCATCAAGCAAGACACCATCACGATACCTATCAGTGCAAGGGGGCTGAGCATGAGATCGGGACAGGTGACAGTAAAAGGGATGCCAGGCAGGCGAGCGCATTCGGCAGCTGTGCCCAAACCGAATGGACTGGCCTGCGCCCGCGACTGCCGCGAACCATCTGGAAGCGCGGCTGCGCGGACCTCAAGCCGCCGCAGCAAGGTCTCCGAGCTTCAAAACGACGCCTGAACGGTGGAGCTCCAGCGCGACAAAGTATTCACCACAACCTCTTCTTATCGGCAGATCGGTGCGTCGCTTAAGGCTCTTTTTCGCTACGCGCTGTCACTGACGACGCAACGCGTGCCGCGCGCTGGGTGCGGTAGTGCGGAGCCAGAACGCCATGTCGCATCAGGCTGACGCGTCATCCACCCCAGCGGGCTGCCAGCGGGTCAATAATGGATGTTATTCGTCATAGTTGACAAATATATCAGTTATGAGTAAATTGCGTATGCTCGCGGTGGAACTGGCATCAACAAAGGGCTGTTGGTGTGCGGTGAAGGGCGGATAGCGCGCGGCTTAGCTGCCGCGTCAATCTGCGACAGCACCTGCGGGCCTTGTCAGAGGTGCTTATGGATCATTGCGAGAGCTTGCGGCTCTTTCGTCCGGTCATCGAAGTCAGGCGCTTCCGACGGGCAGGGCAGATGTGGGTGGCGTCGCCGTCTGTCGTGTCATGGGCGATAACCTCCTCGGCGGAGAGGCTGCGAGCGCGCCGCTTTCATCGATCCCCTCCGCGATTCTCGCTGACTGACGCTGCACACAAGTCCTATAACGAATGCCCCCGTGTGCTTGACGATCTCGGCAGCATCGAATCTGACGCGCGCAGCCAGGGGCATCTGCCGGTCCGCGTATCGCGGCTGGTTGCCCATACGAATACAACGTGTCAAAAATGCTGATCTCCGCTCTGACGCGGCGCCAGGCCTGGCTATGGGGGCTTGTCGCGCTTGCAACGGGTGTCCTCATGTGGGCACTGCGGCCGGTGCTGACGCCGTTCCTGCTGGGCGCGCTCATCGCCTACATGCTGCAGCCGGGAGTAGAGTGGCTGGTGCGTCACCGCTTGCCCCGGTGGCTCGCGGCGCTGGCGATGATCCTGTGCTTTGCGGCGATGGCGGCGCTGCTCGTCACGCTCATGTTCGCCGTCGTCCAGACCGAAGGGCCACAGCTGCAGGCGAAGATTCCTGGCCTGCTTGCCAATCTGAATGCTTGGCTGCAGCCAAAGCTGGCCGTTCTGGGGCTAGGCGTCGACCTGGATCTGACGCATCTGCGCGATCTGCTGACTGGGCCGCGCCACGGCAGCGACGGCACTTACGCGCTCACCATCTGGCAATACCTGCGCACCAGCGGCAACGCGATGTTGACCGTGGTGGGCAACGTGGTGCTGGTGCCGCTCGTGCTCTTCTATCTGCTCTACGACCGGCACCAGATGTTTCGGCGCATGGAAAGCCTGGTCCCCCGGCGGTGGCTTGCCAAGACGCGGGCGTTCGTCATCGACATTGACCGGATGCTGTCGCAATACCTGCGCGGGCAGCTCCTCGTGATGGTGGCGCTGGCCACGTTTTACCCCATCGCATTGACGCTGGCAGGCTTCGAAATTGCCTTGCCGCTGGGCCTGTTCACTGGTCTGGCGGTGTTCATTCCTTATGTGGGATTCGCTGCCGGCCTTGCGCTTGCCGTGTTGGCCGCCGTGCTGCAGTTCGGCGATCTTTATGGCCTCGGCGCCGTTGCCGTGGTGTATGGCCTTGGCCAGATCCTTGAGAACGTCTTCCTCACGCCACGCTTGATTGGCGAGCGCATTGGCTTGCACCCATTGGCGGTGATCTTTGCGTTGCTGGCCTTCGGCCACCTGTTCGGATTCTTTGGGGTGCTGCTGGCGCTGCCCGTCAGCGCCATTCTTGCGGCCGCGCTGCGGGAGTTGCGCCACCGCTATCTTGCCAGCGAGCTCTATCGGGCTTGATCGATGCGCACCCTCGCCAGGTGCCGCAAGGGCTCACGCTGGGGTTGAAGTGCCGCCGTCCATGACTGTCGGCAACGGCAGTTGCGCGATTCTCTCCGCTTCGGCGCGCTTGACCCCCAGCGCCTGGAGTACGAAGGCGGCCGCACGCTCGGCCAGACGGTCCACCCGGGCGGCCGCCGCTTTGTGATTGCCGCCCGCAGCGCCGACAGTGGCCGCAAAGTGCAGCTCGGCTGCCACACCGGCGAGCACTGTCCCAATCACTGAAAGAACGCTTGTCAGCGGATCTGCCACCACAAAACGCTGGGCAGCAAGGCCGAGCTTGCTGTCGCGCAGCAGGCGCAAGCCGAGGCCGTGCGTCAGGGCGCGCGTAGAGACGCCTTCCCGTATCAGCAGCCGCCCCCAGACCGGTTCGCGCTGTGCCCGCAGCAAGATGTGGCGGACCGAGATGGCGACGATCTCGGCCGGATCGGTCAAGCCGCGCGAAACACCATCCAGCCTATCGGCGAAATCTTCAAACGCCCAGTCGATGAGGGCGGCAAAGAGCCCTTCCTTCGAATCGAAGTGGTTGTAGAACGAGCCAAAGCCCACATCGGCGGCCTCGGTGATCTCGTTGATGGCCACGCGCTCAATGTTTCTTTCAGACAACAGCAGCAACGCCGCATGAAGCAGGCGCGCCCGAGTTTCTTGTTTGCGCCGCGTGCCGCGCCCCTGGCGGTGGCTTTCTGCCCCGCGATTCGTGAGGTTCCGCATCGGGTTCTGGAGTGGTGTTCACATCGCGGATGATAGTGGCTTACGTCATAGTTGACAAGATTATCAGTTATGAGTTTAATGTCGATCCGTAGGGTCGATCGGGGCTGTGTGCCCTGAGTTAGGACGCGGTGATGGGGCAAGCGCCCGGCGACAAAGGCCAAAGAGCCGTCCGCCATGGCTTGCCAGCTGAGCACAGCCCATTTGCCGAGACGTGGTTCCTGAACGCCGTGGAGACCGGCGACTCGCGTACCCAACATCCGAGTTCCGTTACGCGTTGCCCCGGAGCCGATCGCGCACAAGAAGCGCGGCTCCGGGATGCGCGTTACCCATTGTTCGTTGGACCATCACTTGCTTGGAAACATCGTGAAACATCCCGATCGTCATGCGCGAACGACAGCGCGCCCCCACCTGTCCGTCGTCGGGCGTTCCAAACGCGCGCCTCTTGTCATTGCCGCCTGCTGCGCCGTGCTGCTCGCGGGCTGTCACCCCAGTGAAACCCTGGTCAGCGCGCCCAAGCCGGTTGTTGCACTGACGCTGCACCCGGACGGCAACGCCGTTGCGAACACTTTGCCGGGGCAGGTACAGGCGCGGTACTCCACGCCGCTGTCGTTCCGCGTCGGCGGCAAGGTGGTTGAGCGCCGTGTGCGTCTGGGCGATACCGTCAAGGCGGGGCAGGTGCTTGCGCTGCTCGATCAGGCCGACTTGCGTAACGATCTGGCCACTGCGCGTGCGCAGCTGGAAGCGGCCGAGCATCGGCTGGTCTACGCCAAGCAGCAGCTCGACCGTGACCACGCGCAGTCTCAGGCGAACCTGATCGCGCCGGCACAGATGGAGCAGACGCAGGACGCCTATGCGGCAGCGCTTGCTCAACGCGATTCCGCACGCGCGCAAGCCTCGCTGGTTGGCGACCGGCTGCGCTACGCAACGTTGGTGGCAGACCACGATGGCGTCATCACATCCGAGGATGCCGACACCGGTCAGAACGTCCAGGCCGGCCAATCGATCTATCACCTCGATTGGACGGGCGACGTCGACATCGTTTGCGATGCGCCCGAAAGCGCGCTGTCTTCGCTGGCCGTTGGAAGCACGGCTCACGTGAGTCTTCCAGCTGCGCCATCCCAGAACTTCGAGGCGCGTGTGCGCGAGCTCTCGCCGGCGGCTGATCCGCAAAGCCGGACCTGGCGCGTCAAGCTGTCGCTCGTGGCACCGAACGCGATGGTGCGCACGGGGATGACCGCCAATATCACCTTCGATGCCAAGGCAGATGCGCAGGCCGCGCGCCCGTTCAAGCTGCCGGTCACCGCGCTCTTCCACCGTGGCGAGGAGCCGGCGGTATGGGTGGTGCGCGCGAACACGGATACGTTGGAGCTGCGCCCCGTCACCATCGCCCGCTACGACGAGCGCAGCGTGCTGGTGGCATCCGGTTTGCGCGATGGCGATCGCGTGGTGATGCAGGGCGTGCATGCCGTCAATGCCGGCCAACACGTGCAGGTGGTTCCGCCCCTGCACCCGGAGGACTTTTCATCATGAGCGCCGGCGACCGCGAAATCGCGCAAGGTACTGCGCCGGTGTCGGCGTCTGCGGCCCCAGCCCCGGCGGACGAGGGCGGTTTCAATCTCTCGGCGTGGGCGCTGCGCCATCAGCAGCTTGTGGTCTTCCTGATCGGGCTGGCGACGCTCTTCGGCGTCATTGGTTATACGAAGCTTGCCCAGTCTGAAGATCCGCCGTTCACATTCCGCACGATGGTGATCCAGACGTACTGGCCGGGCGCCACCGCGCGCCAAGTCCAGGAGCAGATTACCGACCGCATTGGGCGCCAGCTCCAGGCCGCGCCGTATGTCGACAACATCAAGAGCTATTCCCGCCCTGGCGAATCGATGATCTTCTTCGCCATGAAGGACTCGGCACCCGTCAAGGATGTGCCGGAGACGTGGTACCAGGTGCGCAAGAAGGTGGGCGACATTCGCGCGACCTTGCCCAAGGGTACGGTTGGCCCGTTCTTCAATGACGAGTTCGGCGATGTATACACCAACATCTACGCACTGGAAGGCGACGGCTTTTCGCCCGCGCAACTGCACGACTATGCGGACAACCTGCGTACCGTTCTGCTGCGCGTGCCGGGCGTCGCCAAGGTGGACTACTTTGGTGATCCGGCTGACCACGTCTTCATCGAGATCTCCAACGCACAACTGACGCGGCTCGCCATCACGCCGCAGCAGATTGCGCAGGCCATTGATGCACAGAACACCGTGGCGCCGGTCGGCACCATCACCACTGCCGATGACCGCGTGTTCGTGCGGCCTACTGGCGCCTTTAAGGAGGTGCAGGCGCTGGCAGACACGCTCATCACCGTGAACAAGCGCACGTTCCGCCTGGGCGACATCGCCAAGATCACGCGCGGTTACGACGACCCGCCCGTGACGCAGATGCGCACCAACGGCCACGCCGTGCTCGGTATCGGCATCACGATGCAGAAGGGCGGTGATGTGATCGAGCTGGGCAAGGCGCTCGACGCCAAGTCGGGTGAGCTGCAGGCGACGCTGCCGGCTGGGCTCAAGCTGTCGCCGGTTGCCAGCATGCCGCACGCCGTCAAGCACTCGGTGGATGAGTTCGTGAGGTCGGTGGGCGAAGCCGTGGCGATTGTTCTGGTGGTGAGCCTGGTCTCGCTGGGGCTGCGCACAGGCATGGTTGTGGTGATCTCGATCCCAATCGTGCTAGCAGTGACAGCGCTGTGCATGCACATGTTCGGCATCGGGCTGGACAAGGTGTCGCTGGGCACGCTGGTGCTTGCGCTTGGGCTGCTTGTGGATGACGCCATCATCGCCGTCGAGATGATGGCCGTGAAGCTGGAGCAGGGATGGAGCCGCCTGCGCGCCGCCGCTTTTGCTTACTCGAGCACCGCGTTCCCGATGCTGACGGGCACGCTGGTGACGGTGTCCGGCTTCCTGCCCATCGCACTGGCCAAGTCGAGCACGGGCGAATACACGCGCTCGATCTTCGAGGTGTCGGCCATCTCGCTCATCGTGTCCTGGTTCGCTGCCGTGGTCCTGGTGCCGCTGCTGGGCTACCACATGCTGCCCGAGCACAAGAACGGTGCGGGTGGCGAACATGGTCATGAGCACGACATCTACAACACGGGTTTCTATCAGCGCCTGTCGGGCTGGATCTCGTTCTGCATCGAGCGCCGCTGGGTGATCCTGGGTGTGACGGCTGTGCTGTTTGCGCTGGGCATGGCGGCTTTCACACGCGTGCCGCAGCAGTTCTTCCCGAACTCCGAGCGGCCCGAACTGCTGGTGGATCTGCGCTTGCCGGAAGGCGCCTCGTTTGACGCCACGCTGCGCGAGGCCAAGCGCCTGGAGAAAGCGCTGGATGGCCGAAAAGAGATCGAACACTTTGTCGACTACGTCGGCACCGGTGCGCCGCGTTTCTATCTGCCGCTGGATCAGCAACTCCAACAGCCGAACTTTGCACAGTTCGTGATCACCGCCAAGAAGGTGGAAGAACGCGATGCGCTCTCGCATTGGCTCAACGCCACGCTGGAGAAGGACTTCTCGGGTGTCCGTACCCGTGTCGCCCAGCTTGAGAACGGCCCGCCCGTGGGCTTCCCGATCAAGTTCCGTGTGAGCGGCAGTGACATCGCCACCGTGCGCAGCATCGCCGATAAGGTGGCCGATAAGGTGCGTGCCGACGCGCGCACGCAGAACGTGCAGTTCGATTGGGATGAACCCGCAGAGCGTTCGATCTCGTTCGAGATCGACCAGATCAAGGCACGGCAGCTTGGGGTGACGTCGGAGGAGGTTTCCAACTTCCTGGCGATGACGCTGTCTGGCTACACGGTCACGCAGTATCGCGAGCGTGACAAGCTGATCAACGTTGATCTGCGCGCACCCAAGACCGAGCGCATCGACCCGGCCAAGCTGGCGGGCCTCGCCATGCCGACGCCGAACGGCCCCGTACCCCTCGGCTCACTTGGGCATGTGCAGAACAAGCTCGAGTACGGCGTGATCTGGGAGCGTGACCGCCAGCCCACCATTACGGTGCAGGCGGACGTGCGCGGCAACGCCCAGGGCATTGGCGTGACGCGTGACATCGAGAAGGCGCTGGCAGATGAGCGTGCCCACCTGCCCGTTGGCTACCGCATCGAGATTGGCGGCGCGGTGGAAGAGAGCGTGAAGGGGCAGACGTCGATCAACGCCGAGATGCCGCTCATGATCATTGCCGTGTTGACGCTGCTGATGATCCAGCTCAAGAGCTTCTCGCGCACGTTCATCGTCGTGTTGACG
>NZ_JAELUI010000710.1 GCF_016429285.1 Ralstonia sp. ASV6 | reverse complement strand
CCCCCCCCCCCCCCCCCCCCCCCCCCCCCCCCCCCCCCCCCCCCCCCCCCCCCTTTTCAAGCAGAAGACGGCATACGCGATCAGGCGCCATGTCTCGTGGGCTCGGAGATGTGTATAAGAGACAGGTCGTATACGTGGAACACCGCGGCGGCCGTGCCGGTATTGCTGAAGATCAGGCGCAGGGCACGGTTGGTGGCGTCTTCACGGGCGCTGACGTGCAGCTCGTACGGCAGGGCGCGCGAGGGGCGCGT
>NZ_JAELUI010000117.1 GCF_016429285.1 Ralstonia sp. ASV6 | reverse complement strand
GATGGACGACGGCACATGCGCTTCGCCGGTGCCATTGAGCAGCAGATTCAGCGCCACCGACACCAGGCAGGCGATGACCACGCCGCTGTGCAGGAACGGTTGCGTCCAGTCGGGCATTTGCTTGAACAGCGCCGGGGCAAGCACCGGCACCAACGCCGCGGCAATCGTGAAGCCCACGATCAGCACGTTGTAGCGGTTCTCTTCGTAGTCCACGCGTGCCAGCGTCTGGATACCGGCTGCGGCCACCACACCGAACATGGCGATGCCCGCACCGCCCAGTGCAGCCGGCGGCGTGGCGGCAATCACGGCGCCGGCCTTGGGCACCAGCGCCACCAGGCACATCAGCACGCCGCTCACGGCCACCACCCAGCGGCTGCGCACGCCGGTCAGCACCACCAGCCCGACGTTCTCCATGAACGCAATGAACGGGAAGGCTGCGAACATGCCGGCAATGGCGCTGGCCAAACCGTTGGCGCGCAGGCCGTTGATGGCTTCTTCTTCCTGGATGGGCTTCTCGACGATGTCACCGATGGCCAGGAACAGCCCCATCGATTCCACCATCTGCACGATCATCACGACGATCATGGTGAGTGCCGGCACGATCGCAAAAACGGGCATGCCGAAGTGGAAGGGCACCGGCAGCGTTGCCCACGGGGCTTCCGCCACACCGTGGAAGTTGCCCATGCCCAGCGCACAGCCGAGCAGCGTGCCGACAATCATGCCGATCAGCACCGCGAGGTTGCGCAGCAGCGGGGTGCCGAAGCGGTTGATGAGGAGGATGGTGAGCACCACGATGGCCGCCACCATCAGGTACAGCGGCGCACCGAAGTTGGAGGCGTTGCGCCCGCCGCCCACCCAGTCATAGGCGACCGGAAAGAGTTGCAGGCCGATGACGGTCACGATACAGCCCGTCACCACCGGTGGAAAAAATCGCCGCAGCCGCCCCACCAGCGGTGCGGCGAGCAGCGTAAACAGACCGGCCGTAATGACCGCACCGCACACGCCCGCGAAACCTACGGCAGGGTTGGTGCCGATGGCAATCACCGGCCCTACGCTGCTGAACGCGACCCCCTGCAGGATCGGCAACCGCACCCCGAACTTCCAGAACCCGATGGTCTGCAACAGCGTGGCGATGCCCGAGCAGAACAACGTTGTGCTGATGAGGACAATGGTGTCCGCCTGCGACATCTTCAGCGCCGATGCAATGATCAGCGGCACCGCGATGGCGCCGATGTACGACACCGCCATATGCTGCAAGCCCAACGTCAACATCTGTCGGGTCGACAAAATCTGGTCGACCGGGTGTACGGCTGTTGTCATGGTTGTCTCCTATCGTTGTCATGCCCGGGGCGTGCCAGGAGCCGCCCGCAGGTCAGGGGGATGTCATGTCATGGCATGCTCACGCCGCCAGACACGCGTTGAAACCGTCCTGCAGGGCCGCACGATCAAGGTCGCGGCCGATGAAGACGATCTTGCTGCTGCGCGCTTCGCTGCCCCAGGGCTGCGTTGCGCGAAAATCGATGAGGCTGTGCACACCCTGCAGCACGTAGCGCTGCGCCTGACCTTGCACGGCCAGGATGCCCTTCATGCGATACAGCGTTTCCGCTTGTTCGTTGCGCAGGGTTTCGATCCAGGTATGGAAGCGGGCGAGGTCAACGTCAGCCGGCACGTCAAAGCCCACCGAGCTGACGCTCGGGTCGTGCTGGTGATCGGGCTCGTGGTCATGCGCTTCGGCATGAACATGTTCATGGTCGTGATCATGATGGTCATGATCGTGGTGCTCGCCATGCTCGGCACCGATCTCCAGCAGCTTCTGCGTGGCTTCGAACGCGCCCACGCCAATGATCTTGTTCAGGTCGATCTCGGCATAACTGGAGGTGACGATGTCGGCCGTGGCGTTCAGCCCGCGGATGCGTTCGCGCAGCGCGGTAACGGCATCGGCATCGACCAGGTCCACCTTGTTGATGACGATGCGGTCTGCACAGACGATCTGGTCAACGGCCTGGTTGTCGACACCGTCCAGTTGCAGATCGTCCAGATGCGCGGCGATGTGCTTGGCGTCAACCATGGTCACGATGGCGTCCAGCTCCACGTGCTTGGCGATCGGGTCGTCAATGAAGAACGACTGTGCCACCGGGTACGGATCGGCCAGGCCGCTGGTTTCCACCAGGATGTGGTCCAAGCGCTCGGGCCGTGCAACGAGTTGGCGCACGATGCGCACGAGGTCTTCGCGTACTTCGGCCGTGCAGCACACGCAGCCGTTGACCATCTCGTAGATCTCTTCGTTCTCCGAGGCCATCACCAGGCCGCCGTCAATGCCGACCTCGCCGAATTCGTTTTCGATCACGGCAATCTTGCGGCCGTGGTTTTCACGCAGGATGTAATTGAGCAGCGTGGTTTTTCCGGCGCCGAGGAAGCCGGTCAGGATGGTGACCGGGATCTTGGTGTTCGGGCCAGGCAGGTGGGCTTGGGTGGTCATGCGATCTCCTTGTCAATCGTGGGTGGGGTACGGACTAAGGTTGGTAAGGCGTGTTCGCCCCAGCGCAGGGCGGTGCCGGCATCGAGCCCGAAGAGGTCGAGTACGCGGCCGAGGGTGTGGTCGATCATGTCGTCCAACGTATTGGGTCTTGCATAGAAGGCCGGCACGGGCGGGGCGACGATGGCGCCCATTTCCGTCACGGCCTGCATGTTGCGCAGGTGTGCCAGGGTGAATGGCGTCTCGCGCGCCATCAGTACCAGCGGGCGGCGCTCTTTGAGCGTGACATCCGCCGCGCGTGTCAGCAGTGTCGACGAAACACCGGTGGCGATTTCCGCCAGCGATTTCATCGAGCACGGCGCCACGATCATGCCGAGCGCGCGAAACGATCCGCTGGCAATGCCGGCGGCCATGTCGTCTGCACGGTGGTAATGCGTGGCGCGGTCGATCACGTCGGCCAGCTTGTACGGCGTTTCGTGCGTCATCGTCAGCAGGGCAGACCGCGTGACGACGAGGTGCGTTTCCACCTCCAGCGCCTGCAGCAGCTCCAGCAGGCGCACGCCGTAGATGAAGCCTGACGCGCCGCTGATGCCGACCACCATGCGCGGGGGCGCGGGGCGGAGATGCTGAAGATGGCGTGCATTCATGATTGCACTCCGGCTTTGGCGAGGATCTCGCTTGCCCGCGCAATGACCGCCGGATCGATGCGTGCACGGATGCCCTCGAAGCTGGCGCCGCGCGTGGCGTCGATGCCCATGCGCGAGGTCGTGCCATGCACGGACGACGACGGATCGAGCGGGCTGCCCGGCAGGCCATCGATCATGAACAGATCCTGATGCGGCTGGAAATGCGTGGCCATGGCCCACAGCACCTGTTCGTCCTGCTGCAGATCGATGTCCGAATCCACGGCAATCACGGTCTTGAGGTACGGGTCCCAGCCGAGCAGGGCGAGCATGATCTGGCGGGCCTCGCCGTCGCGTGTCGGATTGAGCGCGACATAGCAGTGGAAGTGCGTGCCCGAGTTCGGGTAGTGCAGCGCCGTCACTGAAGGGAAGCGCGCCTTGAGCTTTTCGCTCATCTCGGCTTCGCGCGGCAGGCGGGCCAGCGTGAGGTGCTCGGCGTACTGACCGCCCACCACGTCGACCAGCCATGCATCGCGCCGGCGCATCAACGAATCGATGCGCAGCACGTTGTTGGTGGAGCGGTCTGACGAATAGCCGGTGAATTCACCAAACGGGCCTTCTTCCGCATACGCGGCCGGGTCGATGGTGCCTTCCAGCACGAACTCCGCCGCCGCCGGCACGCCGATGCCGTAGCGGGGCGTGCGCACGATATCCAGCGGCGCGCCCAGCAGGCCACCGGCCACGGCGCGTTCATCGGCACCGAAGGGCAGGCGCGCGGCGGCGGCCAGCATGAACAGCGGATGCGCGCCCACCACCATTGCCACACGCAGTACATCGCCGCGCTCGCGCGCGGTCTGCAGCATGCGCCACAGGTGCCCGCGCGAGTGCAGGCTGGTGGCCAGCGCGTTGCGTGCGTGGCGCATCGAGCGGTGATAGCTCATGTTCGACACGCCGGTTACCGGGTCCTCAGCCACGATGATGGCGTTGGTGATGTAGGGCGCGCGGTCGCTCTCGAAGTGCTTGATCATTGGCAGCAGCGCAACGTCCACCGCATCGCCTTCGATCACCTCGTCGGTGATGGGCCCCTGCGAAACGACACGCGGTGCGATGGGCGCATTGGCACGCGCCTGGAAGGCATCGTGCAGTTGATGCGGCGGCACGTCGAACAACCGTGCCAGCCGTGTGCGCGAGGCAAAGACATTGGTGACCAGCGGCACCTGCAGGCCGCTGACCTGCTCGCACACCAGCATGGGGTTGCGGTTGCGCGCAGCAAGTTGGTCGATGACGGCCGTGACGTCCTGGTCGGCGGAGATGCCGTTGTGCAGGGTCAGGACGTCATCCGGATACAGCTCGCGATAGAGATTGGCGAAGACGTGGAAATCCTGGCCTTCGGCAAGCCGGGTCATGCTCATGGCACACCTCGCTAGAGGCGGGCGCCGGTACCACAGAGGCGCGGCGCCCGCGGGATCGGCGCTCAGGCCGCTTCTGCTGTCTGGACGTAGGTCGACTTCAGGCGCAGTTCCGCCTCGGCCAGGTCCTTGGGCGGCTTGGTGGGCTCGATGCCGACCAGTCGCGCAATGTTGTTGCCCAGATAGTCTTCGAGGTGGTCCTCATCGATGCCCAACCCTTGCGGCGGCGCCGAGCACAGCACTTCCAGCTCGCGCAGCCACATGCCTGGCTCGTTGGGCGGCGAATCGGTGCCGAAGACGATCTTGTCGCGCGGCAGCTGCTTGGCAAACTCAACGATGCGCGACTGGAAGCACCAGCCCGATTCGCAGTACACGTTGGGCGTGTCCATCGCCATCCAGAACGCCTCGAACGAGTAGTTGCCGCCCGTCTGGATACCGAAGTGGCCGATGATGAAGTTCACCATCGGGAACTCGCGGATGATCGGGTAGAACATCGTCGGGATGGTGTACGGGCCGTCGCCGGTGTGGATCAGCACCACGATGTTGTACTTGGCGCAGACCTTCATGGCCGGACGCAGCCAGTCCAGTGCGCGGTCGGGGCGGTAGCCGTGCATGTTGGCGTGCAGCTTGACCATCTTGAAGCCGTATTCCTTGATGTGGAATTCCAGCTCCGCCGCACCGTTCTCCGGGCCCCAGCGCGGGTTGTAGGTGAAGTTGCCGATGAAGCGGTCGGGGTACTTCTGCGTCAGTTCGGCGATGTACGACATGTAGTCACGAATGCCTTCGCGGCCGCGGCGGTTGCCGTCGCGGTAACCGGTGTTGCCCGGCGGCGGTTGGATGAAGCCCATGTCAATGCGGCGCGGCTTGCCGTTGATCATGTAGGGGCCATCCATCAGCTGGATCATGCGCTCGCCGTTGAACGGCGTGCCGGTGTGGCGCCAGGCCTCGTCGACGAGGTTGGTCGGGTGCAGATGGGTATCGATAATCATGGGTGCGCTCCGTGCGTTCTGCGGTGGCTCAGGCGGCAGCCAGCGCAAGCTGCGCTTCGGCTTCGGCCACGGTCTTGGGCGGACGGGTCGGCTCCAGGCCGATCATGCGGGCGATGTTGTTGCCCAGGTAATCCTCGAGCGTGTCTTCATCGAGGTTCAGGCCCTGCGGCGGGTCCATGCACAGCACCTCCAGCAAGCGTAGCCACATGCCGGGCTCGTTGGGCGGCGTGTCGGTGCCGAACAGGATCTTGTGCTTGGGCAGCACCTTGGCAAATTCAACGATGCGCGACTGCAGGCACCAGCCCGATTCGCAGTACACGTTGGGCAGTTCCATGGCCCACTGCATCGGCTCGAACACGTACACGCCGCCGGTCTGCACACCAAAGTGCGCCATGATGAAATCGACGTTCGGGAACTGCTTGATCATCGGAATCCATTCCGATGGGATGCTGTAGGGGCCGTCGCCGGTATGCAGCTTGACGGGCACACCCAGTTCGGCGCACTTCTCGAAGGCCGGCATCACCCAGTCCAGCGCGCGGTCGGGCCGGTAGGCGTGCATGTTGGCCTGCATCTGGACCATCTTGAAGCCGTGTTCCTTGACGTAGCGCTCGATGGCTTCCACGCCGTTCTGCACACCGCAGCGCGGGTTGTAGACGAAGCAACCGATGAAGCGGTCGGGATACGTCTGCACCATCTTGAGGGTGTACGCCATGTAGGCGTCGATGGACTCGCGGCCCGTGAGCTCGCCGTCCGTCCACGTATAGATGGTGTTGCCCTGCGGCGGCTGGATGAAGGCCTTGTCAATACGGCGCGGCTTGCCGTTGATCATGTAGGGGCCGTCCATCATTTCGAGCAGACGCTCGCCGGTAAAGGGGTCGCCGTCGTGCCACCACGCGAGGTCCACCAGGTCGGTGGGGTAGCAGCTGATGTCGATGATCATCGTTGGATCTCCTGATGACTGGGAGGAAGCGCGTGATGGCTTCCCGGTGAGGGCAGGCACGTCCTGCAGCGCGGCGCTCTTTGCTAGGCGTGTGCCTTCCCCTCGCCGGATCGCGTTGATTCGCGTTGATGCCGGATGCGTGCTGCTTGGGGCGCAGTATCGGAGTCGGAACTAGGGGCCGGCCAATACTATTTGGCGGCGGTCTTGATACGTTGCCGATATCGGCAAGCGGGCGGGAAGGTGAGGCGGGGATAAGCGACGGCTCAGCCGCCCAGCGTGTCGCGTGTGAGTTGCTGCACTGCATTTACCACGGCGCGGGCACGCTCGCCCTGGCCGCGTTGCCAGACGGCATATAGGTTGTAGTGCGCCGGGATGGCCACCTCGGTCAGTTGCACGAGGCGCCCATGCTGCAACGCATCGGCCGCCAGCAGGCCGCGCACCAGCGCGACGCCGATGCCGGATTCGGCCGCAGCCACCATGTTGGCCGCGTTATCGAAAGCGGCCACCACCGCGGGTTCCTGCGGCTCCTGTGCGGCCGCATCGAGCCAGGGAATCCACGAGCGCCGCGTGTAACCCAGCAGCGGCAGCGTCATCACCGCCGATGGTGCGAGTGGCGCCTGCACACCGTGCTGTTCCAGCAGGGCAGGTGCCGCCACGGCGGTGACGTGGTCGCCACAGATCAGGGCCATCTCGCAGTCGTCCCATTCCCCGTAGCCGTAGCGCAGCGAGACATCCACACGCTCGAACGATGGCCGCTCGCCGCGTGTGGTCGACAGGAACATCACCTGATAACCGGGCAGTGCCATCAGCAACTGCGGCAGCCGCGCGTTGAGCCAGCCCTGCGCCAGTTCGCTGTCGACATCGACGATTAACGTTTGCGGCACGCGCCGGTTGCGCACCGAAGACAGCGCCCGGTCCACCTGGCCGAAGCCGTCGGTGAGCATGCTGGCGAAGAGTTGGCCGGCGTCGGTCAGCACGATGCCGCCGGCCTCGCGCACAAAGAGCGGCTGGCCGATGAACTCCTCCAGTGAGCGGATCTGCTGGCTGATGGCGCTGTGCGTCAGGTCCAGTTGCTGCGCGGCCTTGGTAAAGCTGCCGGTGCGGGCGGCCTGCAGGAAGGCATGCATTGACTGGATCGACGGATAACGCTTGTACATGGCGGCTGTCAGTGGGCTGTTAGTTCGACTTACAGGGTCCGGCAGAAATCGTCGCTGGCGGGGTGCCGGGGCGCGGCTTCATATTGCGGCCAGTAGCGGCCGCACAAGACGGCCCGGTTTCTGGAGGAAACAATGATGACCGACATTCTGGTCAATGGCACCCCCCATGCGCTGGACGATGCCGACGCCGACATGCCTCTGCTGTGGGTATTGCGCGACCGGCTTAAGCTGACCGGCACCAAATTCGGCTGCGGTGGCGGCTTCTGCGGGGCCTGCACGGTCCACCTGGATGGCGCGCCGATTCGCGCGTGCATCACGCCTGCATCGGTAGCGGCCGGGCACAAGATCACCACCATCGAAGGGCTGTCCAAGGACGGTACACACCCACTGCAACGCGCCTGGGTGGCTGAGGACGTGCCGCAATGCGGCTACTGCCAGTCGGGGCAGATCATGTCGGCGGCAGCGCTGCTGGCGGCCGGTGGCCCCGTCAACGACGAGGCCATCACCAACGCCATGGCCGGCAACATCTGCCGCTGCGGTACCTATGGGCGCATCCGCCAGGCGATCAAGCGCGCTGCCGACGAGCGAGGCAAGGCATGAACGCGACGCCGCAAGTGCCACACGCGCCGATGCTCGATGCGCCATCGCGCCGCCGCTTTCTGCAGCAGAGCGCATTGTTGACGGCAGGGCTGGCAGTCGGGTTCCGTCTGCCCGATGCGCTGGCTGCCAGCAAGGACGCCGCAGCGGGCGAGTTCGAACCGAATGCCTGGGTACGCGTGCTGCCGGACAACACGGTCAAGATCGTCGTTCACAAGCATGATTCCGGCACCGGCACACAAACGGCGCTGGCCGCCTGCGTGGCGGAAGAGCTGGATGTGGACCCCATGCGCATTGCCGTCATCACGCCGGAAGATCCGTTTTTTCAGGACTACATCCACCCGATCTGGAAGGTGTATTCCACGGGCGGCAGCACCAGCGTGTCGCTCGAATACGCACGCCTGCGGCAGGCGGGCGCCACGGCGCGCGCGATGCTGGTGAGTGCGGCAGCGCAACGTTGGGGTGTGCCGGTTGCCAATTGCAGCACGGCGGATGGCACCGTCCTCTGCGCCGACGGCCGCAAGGCCACCTACGGTGAACTGGCCGATGCGGCAGGCCGCCTGGCCGCGCCTGCCAACGTCGTGCTCAAGAACCCGGCGGACTTCAAATACATCGGCAAGCTGCGGCACAAGCGCGATGCTGCGGCCAAGGCCAGCGGCCGCTTCCAGTACGGCATCGACGTGGCATTGCCCGGCATGCTGGTGGCAGTGGTGCAGCGTGCTCCGATGACTGGGGCGCGCGTGCGGCATATCGACAGCGCCGAGGCTTTGAAGGTGCGCGGCGTGCGCCAGGTCATCACCATTCCGCTGCGGTCTGACGTGCTGGGCGGCAACCAGGAAGGCGTGGCGGTGTTGGCCGACGACTACTGGGCCGCCAACAAGGGCCGTGCCGCGCTCAAGGTCGAGTGGGACGACAGCGCCTTCGCCGATTTCGACAGTGGTCATGTCGCCGAGCACCAGGCAGCGTGGCTCGCCAGTGGCAAGGCCCGTGTGGTGCACACCGTCCAGTCGGGCAATACGGATGCGGCGATCGCGCACGGGGTAAAGCGCATCAACGCAGCCTACCGCATGCCCTACAAGCAGCAGAACCCGCTGGAGCCGGTCAACATTACCGCGTGGCTCAAGGATGGCGTCATTCAGTACTGGGGCGGTATCCAAGTGCCGTCCACAGCGATGGAGGCGGCCGAGACGATCTGCGGCCTGCCGCGCGACAAGGTGGTCCTGCACGAGATGGTGTCGGGCGGCAGCTTTGGCGCGCGCGAGAGCAAGTACTGGTTGTTCGAGGTGAGCTACCTTGCCAAGAAGGCTGGCGTGCCCGTCAAGCTGATGAACAGCCGTGAAGACGAGATGCGCGCGCTGTACGGCCACCCCGCCACGTATCACCAGCTCGAAGGCGCGCTCGATACACAGGGCCGGCTCGATGCGCTGCGCATCCGCGCGGTGTCACCGGCCTCGCCCGAGCAATGGGAGCCCGGCTACTTCGACCGTGCAGACCGCATGGACTACAGCACCACCGAGGCCATCTCGAAGTGGGATTTTCCGTACCGCGCCAACCACATGGACATCGGCTGGGTGCGCCACGAAACGGGCATCCCGACGGGCTGGTACCGGGCGGTCAGCTTCATCCCCAATGTGTTCGCCACCGAGAGCTTCATGGACGAGCTGGCTGTTGCGGCCAAGCGCGATCCGGTGGAATTTCGTGTTGCACACATGGCTGACCGGCCGCGTCATGTGGAGGTGCTGCGCACCGCCGTACAGCGCGCCGGGTGGGGAAAAACCGCGCACGGGCATGCGCTGGGCGTCGCCACGCACCAGGCCTATGACAGCTACATCGCCGTGGTGGCCCAGGTGGCGCGTAAGGATGGCCGCGTGGTGGTGGAGAAGCTCACCTGCGTGGCCGACGTCGGCTTGGCTGTCTCGCGCACCGGTGTGGAGGAGCAGCTTTACGGCGGCCTGATGTGGGGCCTCGGCCATGCGCTGTTCGATCGTATCGATATCCAGGGCGGTGCGGTTCAGCAGAGCAACTTCCACGACTACCCGGTGATGCGCATGTCGGACATGCCCGCCATCGAGATCGTTGTGGTGGACGGCAACCGCGACAAACCAGGCGGCGTGGGCGAATTGGCCAATCCGCCGGTCGCGCCCGCCATTGCCAACGCCATCTTCCGGCTGACCGGAAAGCGCCAGCGCGAAACGCCGTTCAAGCTCGACCTGCAGGCGTAGGGCGCATCATGGACATCCGCCTGCTGCGCTACTTCTCGGTGCTGGCCGACGAACTGCACTTCGGGCGGGCGGCGGCGCGCCTGTTCATGTCGCAGCCGCCGCTGAGCCAGCAGATCCGTCTGCTGGAAGATGAGATCGGCACGCCGCTGTTCGTGCGCAGCCACCATCGCGTGGAGCTGACGGCGGCCGGGCGCACGCTCAAGGAACAGGCGCCGCTGGTGTTCGAGCAGCTCAACCGCGCGCTGGATCTTACGCGGCAAGCGGGCCGCGGCCAGGTCGGCGAGTTGGAAATCGGCATGATCAGCTCGGTGATGGTGGGGCTGCTGCCCGAAGCGCTGCGCCAGTTTCGTGAGCGTTACCCCGGCGTGGATTGGCGCCTCAAGGAAATGACGCCCGCAGCGCAGGTCACAGCGCTCAAAGAGCGCCGCATTGACGCCTGCATCTTCCGCCTCGGCCACGAAGACCCCGCCGTGCGCAGTGAGTTGCTGCAGCACGAGCCCATTGTGATGGCGCTGCCCGCCACACACCGGCTGGCCGGGCAAACCAGCCTGGCACTCGGCGACTTTGCCGGCGAGCCGTTCGTGGCGTTCGAGTCCAAGCGCTCACGCTTTGCCGACCACCTGATGCATCTGTGCATCCAGGCCGGTTTTGCACCGTTGGTGCGCCAGCAGGTGACCGAGGTGCAGACGCTTCTGGCGCTGGTGAGTGCGGGCTTTGGTGTGGCGCTACTGCCTGGGTCCACCGCCAACCTGGCGCCGCCCGGGGTGGTTTTCAAACCACTGGACCCCGCGCTTCCAGCCGTGCCGCTGTACGTGCATTACCGCGTGGACGACACATCGCCAGTGCTCAAGGCTTTTCTGGAAACGCTGCGGGAAGTGAGCAGCGTAGGTGCGGACGCCGCCGCTGCTGAGCCTCAGCCTGCGCTGGTCAAGCGGTAGTCGGTCGGTCGCATGCCCGTCCACTTGCGGAAGGCGCGGTGAAACGCGCTTGGCTCTGCAAAGCCGACGGCGACTGCAATGTCGGCAATCGTGCGGCGCGTGTCCTGCAACTGGCCGATGGCAATGTCGCGCCGCAGGTCATCCTTGATGGACTGATACGTGTGGCCCTCCAGCTTGAGGCGCCGGCGCATGGTGGCCTCGGCCACGTTCAGCTTGAGCGCCATCGCGTCTGATGCAGGCCAGCTAGCCACCGGCAGGTTGCGCAGCGTCTTGCGCACGCGCGCCGCGAATGAATCGGGGTTGCGGTACTTGACGATGAAGCTGCCCGGCGCATCGCGCAAGAAGGTCTTGATGGACGCGGCGGTTTGGATAACCGGCAGGTCAAGAAAGGCGGGCGAGAGATCGACATACGATGCGCTGTGCTTGAATGCCATGTCGTCACAGAACATCAGGCGGTACTCCTGCGCATCTTGCGGCGCCGCACAACGGAAGCGTGCGGCGATGAGCGGAATGCGCCGCCCCACCAGCCAGCAGACCAGGCCGTAGACCATGATGAACCACGTGGCGTAGGTGAACATGGGCGGCACACGTGTGCCCTTGCGGTGCACGAAGGCCAGGCGCACGTGCTGCGCATCCTCTTCGATCTGCACGTGCAGATCATCCAGCACCAGCCGCAGGAAGCCGGTCGCGCGCTGCAGCGCCTGCCGGCCGGTGCGCGCGGTAAGCGCCGCCTGCGTCATCGCCACGAAGCTGCCCCAGCGCATGGGGTGCGCATCCTGCCCGAAGAACTCGTCGTCCATGGCCTGCGCAATGCCAGCCCACAGGGCGCCGTACTGCGCGGACGACACGCGGCTGCGCGGTGAGCCCAGCATCTGCGGCGTGATGCCGGCCGCCGCCATGACGGGCTGCACGTCGACACCGTGTGCGCGTGCGCGGGTCACGGCCTCATTGACGAGGCTGACAGAGACGGTTCCTTTTTCGTTGTTCTTCATCGTTGCAGCGAACGTTACGGCAGCGCGGTATGGCAAATCCGCTCACGCAAGTTGAGCGTGACGGGCATCGAAGCCGGCGCGCCGCATGCCTACACTTTTTCCCCATCGAATACACGCGCCGCGGGCTGCACAGTGTAAGGCGCCCATGCACGCAGCGTCACGCGGTCGGCAAGCAGAGAGCAAGCGATGGACGATTTCTATACGGAAGAGCAGCGGATGATCCACGACGCTGCGCGCGACTTTGCCACCGAGCGCCTGGCGCCCAATGCGGCGCAGTGGGACCGCGATGGTGCACTGCCAGATGACGTGGTGCGCGAGATGGGCGAGCTGGGCCTGCTGGGCATGATCGTGCCGGCCGAGCTGGGCGGTTCGTACACCGACTACGTGGCCTATGCGCTTGCGCTGGAAGAAGTGGCCGCCGGCTGCGCCGCCTGCGCCACGATGATGAGCGTGCACAACTCGGTCGGCTGCGGCCCGATCCTGAAGTTCGGCACCGAGGCGCAGAAGGCGCGCCACCTGCCGGACCTGGCCACGGGCCGCGCGATTGGCGCGTTCTGTCTGACCGAGCCGCACGCCGGTTCCGAGGCCAACAATCTGCGCACGCGTGCGGTGCTCCGCGACGGCAAGTGGGTGCTCAACGGCAACAAGCAGTTCGTCACTAACGGTGCGCGGGCGGACATCGCCATCGTGTTTGCCGTGACGGACCCTGAGGCCGGCAAGCGCGGCATCTCAGCCTTTATCGTGCCGACGGACACGCTGGGCTTTCATGTGGGGCGGCCGGAGCACAAGCTCGGTATTCGCGCGTCGGACACCTGCCCCATCACACTAGAAGACTGCGCCGTGCCCGAAGAGAATCTGCTGGGTGAGCGTGGCGAGGGCTTGAAGATTGCGTTGTCCAACCTCGAAGGCGGGCGCATCGGCATTGCCGCACAGGCAGTGGGCATTGCGCGCGCCGCGTTCGATGCCGCACGCAACTATGCCAACGAGCGCATTCAGTTCGGCAAGGCACTGCGCGAGCACCAGACCATCGCCAACATGCTGGCCGACATGGCCACGCGCCTGAATGCGGCGCGCCTGCTCGTGCACCACGCGGCGCGCCTGCGCAGTGCAGACAAGCCGTGCCTGTCCGAAGCCTCGCAGGCCAAGCTCTACGCATCCGAACTGGCCGAGGAGATCTGCTCCAACGCCATCCAGATCCACGGCGGCTACGGTTACCTGGCCGACTACGCTGTCGAGCGCCACTACCGCGACGCACGCATCACCCAGATCTACGAAGGCACCAGCGAAGTCCAGCGGATGGTGATTGCGCGGCACGTGTAGCGCGCCCTGCACGGCATCGACCGAGTACGAAACAGCGACGAAAGAGCGCAGACGCGCCGACTAGGAGACGACGATGAACGAAGTGGCATCTGCAGCAAAGGGTTTTGTCGAGGCGCGCGATTTTCTGCTCCGCCATCGCTCAGACTACGACCGCGCGTACCGCGAGTTTGCATGGCCGAAGCTGGACACGTTCAACTGGGCGCTCGATTACTTCGATGTCATGGCGCGCGGCAACGACAACCCGGCGCTGTGGATTGTCGATGACCTGCAAGGCGAAGGGCTGAAGCTCTCGTTCGCGCAGATGTCCGAGCGCTCGTCGCGCATGGCGAACTTCCTGCGCAGGCTGGGCATCGTGCGTGGCGACCGCTTGCTGCTGATGTTGCCCAACCGCGTGGAACTGTGGGATGTGATGCTAGCGGCCATGAAGCTGGGTGCCGTGGTGCTGCCAGCTACGACGCAGCTCTCGCCGGATGACGTGCGCGACCGCGTGGAACTGGGTGGTGCGAACTGTGTGGTTGTGGATGCGGCGGAGCTGCACAAGTTCGATACCGTGGATGCGGGCGTCAAGCGCATTGCCGTGGGTGCGCAGCGTGAGGGCTGGATCGATCTGGCCGGCGCGTACAGCGCACCTGCAGAGTTCATCCCCGATGGCCCGACCCAGGCCACGGATCCACTGCTGCTGTACTTCACCTCGGGCACCACATCCAAGCCCAAGCTGGTGGAGCACACGCACCAGAGCTACCCGGTCGGCCACCTGTCGACCATGTACTGGATCGGCCTGCAACCGGGCGACATTCACTGGAACATCAGCTCGCCCGGCTGGGCCAAGCATGCCTGGAGTTGCTTCTTTGCGCCGTGGAATGCGCAAGCCTGCGTGTTCGTCTACAACTACGCGCGCTTCGTGCCGAAAGACACGCTGAATGTGCTGGTGCGCTGTGGCGTGACTACGCTGTGCGCGCCGCCTACCGTGTGGCGCATGCTGGTGCAGGAGCCGCTGGCGTCGTACCCGGTCAAGCTGCGCGAGATCGTCGGTGCAGGTGAACCGTTGAACCCCGAGATCATCGAGCGCGTGCGCAGTGCCTGGAGCGTGACCATCCGCGATGGCTTTGGCCAGACCGAGACCACCTGCCAGATCGGCAACACGCCGGGCCAGCCGGTGGTGCCGGGCTCGGTCGGGCGCCCGTTGCCGGGCTACCGCGTTGAACTGGTCGACCACGATGATCAACCCGCCAGCGAAGGCGAGATCGTGCTGCCGCTCGCGCAGCGTCCGTTGGGCCTGATGCAGGGTTACGCCAATAATGCCAAGGCCACCGCCGAAGCGATGCGCAACGGCTACTACCACACGTCTGACGTCGCCATGCGCCGCGACGACGGCTACTTCGTCTACGTCGGCCGCACGGATGACGTATTCAAATCATCCGACTACCGCCTGAGCCCCTTCGAGCTGGAGAGCGTGCTGATCGAGCACGAGGCCATTGCCGAAGCCGCCGTGGTACCGAGTTCCGACCCGCTGCGCCTGTCCGTGCCCAAAGCTTTTGTGACGGTGCGCCAGGGCTACGAGGCTGGCCCGGAGTTGGCGCGCGCCGTGTTCCTCTTCTCGCGCGAAAAACTCGCGCCGTACAAGCGCATCCGTCGCCTGCAGTTCAGCGAGCTGCCCAAGACGATCTCCGGAAAGATCCGCCGGGTTGAGCTGCGCCGGCTCGAACTGGAGCGCAACCCAGAACCTGCCCGCATGCCTGGGGAGTTCTGGGAAGAAGACTTCGCTTGACCAAGCTGATCCCCATTGAACCCCCGCCATCGAATTCCCTAGGAGAACCACAATGAGCGCCGTTGCCTCTCTCGCTTCCGCCAAGCCTGCTGCCAATCAGGACACCCCGCCCACCGTCAAGCTGTTGATCGGCGGTGCGTTTGTCGAATCCAAGTCGAAGGAGTGGCGCGACGTCGTGAACCCTGCCACGCAGGAAGTGCTGGCGCGCGTGCCGTTTGCCACGGCAGCCGAGGTGGATGCGGCCATCCAATCTGCGCATGCCGCGTTTGCCACGTGGAAGAACACGCCGGTGGGCGCGCGCATGCGCATCATGCTCAAGTTCCAGGCGCTGATTCGCGAGCACTCAGCACGCATTGCACGTACGCTCACGGCGGAGCAAGGCAAGACGCTGCCGGATGCCGAAGGCGACATCTTCCGCGGGCTGGAGGTGGTGGAGCACGCGTGCTCGATCGGCTCACTGCAGCAGGGTGAGTTTCTGGAGAACGTGGCCGGCGCGGTGGACACCTACACGCTGCGCCAGCCGATTGGCGTGTGTGCGGGCATTACGCCGTTCAACTTCCCGGCGATGATCCCGCTGTGGATGTTCCCGATGGCCATTGTGTGCGGCAACACGTTCGTGCTGAAGCCGTCGGAGCAAGACCCGCTGTCGACCATGATGCTGGTGGAACTGGCGCTGGAGGCCGGTGTACCGGCGGGCGTGCTCAACGTCGTGCACGGCGGCAAGGACGTGGTGGATGCGCTCTGCACGCATGAACACGTGAAAGCGATTTCGTTTGTCGGCTCCACCGCCGTGGGCACACATGTGTACCGCCTGGGCAGCGAGCACGGCAAGCGCGTGCAATCGATGATGGGCGCGAAGAACCACGCCGTGGTGCTGCCAGATGCCAATCGTGAGCAGACGCTCAATGCGCTGGCCGGTGCGGCCTTTGGCGCGGCGGGGCAGCGCTGCATGGCAACGTCTGTCGTGGTGCTGGTGGGCGCAGCCCAGCAATGGGTGCCGGACCTGATCGCCAAGGCAAAAACGCTCAAGGTGAATGCGGGTGTGGAACCGGGCACGGACGTCGGCCCCGTGGTCTCGCGCGCAGCCAAGCAACGCATTCTCGGCCTGATCGAGTCGGGTATTCAGCAGGGCGCCACGCTGGCACTCGACGGTCGCGGTGTGCAGGTCGCCGGATATCAAGACGGCAACTTCGTCGGCCCAACCATCTTCACCGATGTGACGACCGATATGGATATCTACACCAACGAGATCTTTGGGCCGGTGATGGTTGTGCTGACGGCACCGACGCTGGACGACGCCATTGCGCTGGTCAATGCCAACCCGTTCGGCAACGGTGTGGGCCTGTTCACGCAGAGCGGTGCATCGGCACGCAAGTTCCAGAGCGAGATCGACGTCGGCCAAGTGGGCATCAACATCCCCATTCCGGTGCCGGTGCCGTACTTCAGCTTTACGGGGTCGCGCGGCTCCAAGCTGGGCGATCTGGGCCCGTACGGCAAGCAGGTCGTGCAGTTCTACACGCAGACGAAGACCGTGACCGCCCGCTGGTTTGACGACGCAGTCGATGCTGGCGGCGTGAACACCACCATCAGCCTGCGCTGAGCGGCCAAGGAGCGTTGTCATGAAGATCGCATTCATCGGCCTGGGCAACATGGGCGCCCCGATGGCGCACAACCTGTTGAAGGCAGGCCATGCACTCAACGTGTTCGATT
>NZ_JAELUI010000116.1 GCF_016429285.1 Ralstonia sp. ASV6 | reverse complement strand
GGCCTTGGCCGAAGCCGGGTCGCACAGGTCGATGGTGTGTTCAAGCGCGTGGAAGTCGTCTTCCGTCAGGTGCGGCACGGCGCCGGCGGCTAACTCAGGCTCCAGCAGGCGGCGCACGGTGTAGACATCTGCAATGCCGATGTCTTTGAAGAACAGGTAGTTCTGCATGAGCTGGAACGTGCGGTCCAGCGGCACCTCGACGATGGTGCCGCCGCCAGCCGGCCCCGTGCTCACACTCACCAAGCCCTGCACTTCCAGCGATTTCAATGCCTCGCGGATGGTGCCCTTGCTCACCCCGAAGGTCTCCTGCAGCTTGATCTCCTGCGGGAGCTTGTCACCGGGCTTGAGGTTGCGCTGCGTGATCAGCCGCTTGAGTTCTTCGGCAACGAGGTCGGCGCGCTTCTGCTTGCGGATGCCGATCGACGCCGTCTTGCCTGCTCCGAGTGTGGCCATGGTTGTCCGTTCCTGAGTTGCGCGCATTCTAACTGCGGGGTCGTGCCGCCCGGCGTGACCGGCGTGGTGCATGCATGCCCTTCGAGCGTGCGCACGCACCGTATTTCGGCATCGTCGCCCGGCACTTGCGCCGCACACACCTTGGCGTAAACACCGACCTCTTGGCCGTTGACGCGGCGCGGATGCGGCTTCTATGATGATTTCGCCTATTTATCATAACAAATATAAAGAACTGGTCTGGTTCTTGCTCGACTCGACAGTCGGCGAAAACCTCGCCGGTCAGGCTAGTCCACTGAACCGGATGAAATACCCCCGCTCGACTGCGCCTCAAGGCCGCATGCGTTGTTGCAAATGCTCGCAATAGCCCGCTATTGCTGCGCTTTGCGCCTAGCCTGCGACCTTGCTGCACAGACGCTCGGGCGCATTTCATCCGGTTCAGTGGACTGGGAAGCCGCCCCAGGTGGCTCCAGGCGCTTGTTGTGTCCCATACACGAACCCCAAGGAGTGCGCTTTGAATCGTCGAGACTTGCTCAAACTGGCGGCGCTGTCCGCTGTGCCCGCGTCAGTGCTGCAGGCCCGTTCTGCGTTTGCGGCCGATGCCATTGAACTGGGCTGCCCGGTGCCGATGTCCGGGGCGTTTGCCGCCAACGGCAAATTTGCCGACATGGGCATGAAGCTGGCCGTGGAGCAGTACGGCAAGGTGCTTGGCCGGCCGCTGGCGTACAGCGTGCTCGACACCGAGGGCAAGCCCGCCACGGCCGTGCGCAAGGTGCAGGAACTCGCGCAGCAGAAGAACGCGCGCTACTTCGCGGGCGGCATTCTCTCTTCCGAATCGCTGGCGATGGGCAAGGAGGCAGAGAAGTTCGGTGGCGTGTTCATCACCACAGCCGGGGCGGATGAGATCACAGGCAAGGACTGCAATCGCGCGACGTTCCGCTGGTCCGTGCCGACGTATGGCGCCATCGAGCGCACCGTGCGCCCGCTGATCGAGTCGATGCCGAAGGCCAAGCGCTGGTACACGATCACGCCGCAGTACGTGTTTGGCGACGGGTTGCTCTCGGCAGCCAAGAACATCTTCAAGGAAAAAGGCATCGAGCACGTGGGCAACAGCTACCACGCGCTGACCGAGAAGGAATTCAGCGGCTACCTGACCAACGCGATGGCTGCCAAGCCAGACGTGCTGCTGATCCTGAACTTCGGTTCGCAGTCGTCCGACACGCTGCGCCAGGCGGTGAGCTTTGGCATGAAGAAGAACGTGACGATCCTGGTGGCGTGGGCGTCGGGCCTGGAGCAGTTCGAATCGCTCGGCGCAGACCTGTGCGATGGCGTGTACTTCGGTGCGCAGTACTGGCATGACGTGGATACGCCGGCCAACCATGATCTGGTGAAACGCACGCAAGCCGCGTTCAAGATGAACCCGAACTACAGCCTGGCGGGTTCGTACACGTGCACCAAGATCCTGCTCGACGCGATGGCGAAGGCGGGCAGTGCGGACCCGAAGGCTGTGATCGCCGCACTGCAGGGCATGAAGTACGACGGCCTGACCGGCCCCGAAGAGATTCGCGCGGCCGACCACCAAGTGCTCAAGAACTACTACCTGCTCAAGGGCAAACCCAAGAGCCGCATGAAGGACAAGGACGACTTTGCCGACGTCGTGGCTGTGGGCAAGGCGTTCCTGCCGGTCGAACAGACACAGTGCAAGCTGACCTGAGGGTCTGATGGGCCGTACGCCCGTGCTCGACATGAGCTGCGGGCGTTTGTTTTCCTGCATGCAATTCCAGTCAACGCAATGAACGTCTACCTGCTCCAGGTCGTCAACGGCGTGGGGATCGGCATGCTCTACTTCCTGCTGGCGGTGGGGCTGTCGATCATCTTCGGGCTGTTGCGCTTCGTCAATTTCGCCCACGGCGCGTTCTATGCGCTGGGCGCGTATCTCTGCTTTCAAGCCTTGCAGATGGGGTTGAACTTCTGGCTTGCGCTGGTGCTGGCGCCCATCGTCATCGGTGTGCTGGCGTGGGTGACGGAGAAGGTGCTGCTGCGCCACGTGTATGCACAGGCGCACGAGTTCCACATCCTCATCACCGTGGGCCTGGCGCTGGTGGTGCAGGAACTGATCATCGTGGCGTGGGGGCCGCTGGGCGTGGATGTGCCGCCGCCCGATGCGCTGCAGGGCGTGGTGATGTGGGGCGATTTCGTCTATCCCAAGTACCGGCTGTTCGTGATCGGTTTTACCGCCGTGCTGGCGGTGGGGCTGTGGTGGCTGCTCGAAGGCACGCGGCTGGGTAGCGCGGTGCGCGCAGGCAGTGAATCGACCGAGATGGTGTCGCTGCTCGGCATCAACGTGTTCCGTCTGTTCAGCCTGATGTTTGCGCTGGGTGCTGCCACGGCGGCGGTGGCGGGCGTGCTGGCTGCACCCATCCGCGGGGCGGAGCCCTTCATGGGCGTCGAGGCACTCGGTATCGCCTTCGTCGTGGTGGTGGTGGGCGGCATGGGCAGCTTTGCGGGGGCGCTGGTCGGCGGCCTGCTGGTGGGCATCGTGCAGAGCCTGATGAGCACGCTGTGGCCCGAGGGCGCGCGGCTGATGATCTACGTGGCGATGGCGGCCGTGCTGCTGCTGCGCCCACACGGCCTGCTGGGGAGGGGATGATGCAAGCCACATTCCATGGACTCGCGCGCTACCGCTTCTGGTGGCTGTCGCTGGGTGTGACGTTGTTGCTGCCGCTGGTACTGACCTCGGGCACGCTGGCCACCGAAGTGCTGGTCTACGCCATGGCCGTGATGGCCTGCAACCTGCTGCTCGGCTACACGGGGCTGCTGTCGTTCGGGCAGGGCATCTTCTTCGGGTTGGGCAGCTATGCGGTGGGCGTGGGCCTGACGCAGTTGTCGTTGCCGATGCCGGTGGCGATTGGGTTGGCCGTCGTCGTGGGCGCAGTCGTGGCAGCGGTGGTGGGGTGGTTTGCCATCCGCCAGCGCGGCACGTACTTCGTCATGCTCACGCTGGCCTTCTCGCAGATGTTCTACTTCCTGGCCTACACCGCGCCGTCGCTGACAGGCGGGGACAACGGCCTGCTCGACATTCCGCGCCCGGCGTTTGCAATGTCGGCGTGGGCGTTCTACGCGTTCGTGGCGGTGCTGTTCCTCATCGTGTTCTTCCTGGTGCAGCGGGTGACGGAATCGGTGTTCGGTCGCACGCTGCTGGCGATTCGCGACAACGAGGAACGCGCACTCGCCGTCGGCTACAACGTGCGTGCGTTCAAGCTGCTGGCCTTCGTCATTTCGGGCGCGGTCACGGGGCTGGCTGGCGCGTTGCACGCCATGCTCACGGGCATCGCGCCGCTGGCCAATATCGATTACCACGTCAGCGAAATGATCCTGGTGATGACGGTGATTGGCGGCACGGGCAACGTGTTTGCCTCGGTGCTGGGGGCGGCGTTTTATGTGCTGCTGTCGGACTGGCTTTCCAGCCTGTGGCCGCGCTGGCTGATGTTGCTCGGCTTCCTGCTGATTGCGGTGAGCCTGTTCATGCAGCGCGGGCTGTTTGGGCTCGGGCAGAAGCTGTGGCAACGCGTGCGCGCGCCACGCAACGCACCGGCGGTACAGGAGGAACGCGCATGAGCTCTACGCCCATCCTGCAAGCCACGGGCATCGTCAAGCAGTACGGCAAGTTCACCGCGCTGGGTGGTGTGGATTTGCGCGTGATGCCCGGCACGGTGCACTCCGTCATCGGCCCCAACGGCGCGGGCAAGACCACGCTGTTTCACATGCTCACCGGCACGCGCATGATCACCAGCGGCACCATCGTCTTCGATGGCCATGACGTGACGCGCGAGGCCGACTACCAGCGCGTGCAGCGCGGCATCGCACGTTCGTTCCAGGTGACGAGCCTGTTCCCGAGCCTGAGCGTGCGCGAGAACCTGCGGCTGGCCGCGCTCGGTACCACGCCGCGTCGCGCCATGCACGGCTGGCGCTTGCCGCAAGGCGATCTTGCCTGCGCCGATATGGTGGACCGCGTGCTCGACCGGCTGGAGCTTCCGCGCCTGGCCGACACCCCGGCCGCCGCGCTCTCGCACGGCCAGCAGCGCCGCCTGGAAGTGGGCATGGCGTTGGCCGCCAACCCACGCGCGATCTTCCTCGACGAGCCCACTTCCGGCATGGGCGTGGACGACCTGCCCGCCATGAAAGCGCTCATCCGTGGCCTCGCGCACGACCACACCGTCGTGCTGATCGAGCACAACATGGACATCGTCATGGACATCTCCGACACCATCACCGTCATGCAGCAGGGCAAGGTGCTGATGGAGGGCACGCCCGACACCGTGCGCGCAGACCCGCGCGTGCGTGCCGCGTACCTCGGCAACATGATCACCGGAGGGAAGAAATGACGACGATCCTCGACGTTGAAGACCTCCACGGCTACTACGGCAAAAGCCACGTGCTGCAGGGCGTGGCGCTGTCGGTGGGCGAGGGCGAACTGGTGACGCTGCTCGGCCGCAACGGCGCGGGCAAGTCGACCACGCTCAAGGCGATTGCTGGTGTGGTGACGCCGTGCGGGCACGTGCGCTTCCGGGGCAAGGACGTCGCCGGGCAGCCGGCGCATCGCATTGCCGCGCAGGGACTGTGCCTGGTGCCGGAGCATCGGGGCATCTTCAAGCTGCTGACGGTGGAAGAAAACCTGAAGCTCGGCGCACGGCGCGATTCGCCGTGGCAGCTGGCCGACATCTACCGCATCTTCCCGCGCCTGCATGAACGGCGGCGCAACGGCGGCGCGAACCTCTCCGGTGGCGAGCAGCAGATGCTGGCCATCGGCCGCGCGCTGATGAACCACCCCCGCTTGCTGATGCTCGACGAGCCTGTAGAAGGCCTCGCGCCCGTCATCGTGGAAGAGATCGTCGCGCAGTTGAAGGTGATCAAGCAGGCGGGCGTGTCCATCCTGCTGGTCGAGCAGAACCTGGAGGTCTGCACGCAACTGGCCGACCGCCACGTGATCATCGAACAGGGCCGCGTGGTCTACACCGGCAGCAACGATGACTTCCGCGCCGACGACGCAGTCAAGGACCGCTACCTCGGCGTTGGCTTGGCTGCCTGAACTGCACACACCACCATGACGACAACAACCCTCGATACCACCCTGCGCATCAACGGCGCGCGTCTGTGGGACACGCTCATGCAGCAGGCGCGCATCGGCGCCACGCCCAAGGGCGGCGTGCGCCGTCTGGCGTTGACTGACCTCGACCGCCAGGGCCGCGACTTCTTCGTGGCGCAGGCCGAGGCCGCCGGCTGCACCGTGCGCGTGGACGCCATCGGCAACGTCTTCGCGCGCCGCCCCGGCCGCAACAACGCCCTGCCACCCGTGATGACCGGCAGCCATATCGACACGCAGCCCACCGGCGGCAAGTTCGACGGCAACTACGGTGTATTCGCGGGCATCGAGGTCGTGCGCACGCTCAACGACGCGGGCATCGAAACCGAAGCGCCCATCGAAGTGGCCGTGTGGACCAACGAAGAAGGCTCGCGCTTCGTGCCGGTGATGATGGGCTCCGGCGCTTTCATCGGCGAGTTCACGCTGGAGGCAGTGCTGGCCGCGCAGGACCGCGATGGCGTGGCCGTGGGCGAGGCGCTACGTAGCATCGGTTACGCGGGTACCGAGATGGTGGGCTGCCGGCAGGTGGGCGCGTACTTCGAAGCGCATATCGAGCAGGGGCCGGTGCTGGAAGCGCACGCCACGACGATTGGCGTGGTAACGGGCGCGCTCGGCCAGCGCTGGTACGACGTGGTCTTCACCGGTATGGAGGCGCACGCCGGGCCCACGCCCATGGAACTGCGCCGCGATGCGTTGCTGCCCGCCGCAGAACTCGTCGGCATCGTCAACCGTATCGCGCTGGATCGCCCGCCGCACGCGCGCGCAACCGTGGGCTGCCTGAGCGTGCACCCGGATTCGCGCAACGTGATTCCGGGTGGCGTGTCGATGACGATCGACCTGCGTGCGGCGGACGATGCCGTGCTGTCCGACATGGACGCCGCGCTGCACGCCGCCGTGAACGACCTGCGCGCACGCAGCGGCATCGATATCACGCTGCGTCAGGTCGTCTACTTCCCGCCGCAGCCGTTTGACGCGACGCTGGTGAACGCGGTGCGCAACGGTGCGCAGCAGTTAGGTTTATCGGAGATGGACGTCATCAGCGGTGCGGGGCACGACGCCGTCTACCTTGCCCGCGTGGCCCCCACCGCGATGATCTTCGTGCCGTGCAAGGACGGCATCAGTCACAACGAAATCGAAGACGCCCGCCCCGAACACCTCGAAGCCGGGGCCAACGTGCTGCTGCACGCCATGCTGCAAGCCGCTGGCCGCTCATAAGCCACAGACACCCATGCGCATCCTGATCGCCCGCTTCAATCACGAGACCAACACGTTCTCGCCGGTGCCGACGCCGCTGGCGTCGTTCCATCCGCATTACGGTGCCGACGCCTACCGCGCCGCCAAGGGCACGCGCACGGCAGCCGGTGCGTTCATTGATCTAGCCGAGGCGGCGGGCGCGGAAGTCGTCGTGCCGGTCATCGCAGGCGCCAACCCGAGTGGCCGGGTGGCCGCGGAGGCTTACACCACGTTGTGCGATGCCATCGTCGCCGCTGCGCCCGGATGCGATGCGCTGATGCTCGACCTGCACGGCGCGATGGTCGCCGAGAACAGCGACGACGGCGAAGGCGATCTGCTCGAACGCCTGCGCACGGTGGCGCCCGATGTGCCGATCACCGTCGCGCTGGATCTGCACGGCAACCTCACGCAGAAGTTCATCGACTTGGCGGACATTGCGGTCAGCTTCAAGACGTATCCGCACGTCGACATGTACGAGACAGGTGAACACGCAGGCCGCCTGCTGTTTGACAAGCTCGCCGGCCGCGCGAACCCGGTGCTTGCGTGGCGCAGCCTGCCGATGGTCACGCACACGCTGCGCAGCCGGACCGATGAGGGCGCAATGCACCGTGCTGTGGCATTGGCCAAGCAGGCGGAGGAGGACGGCATGCTGGCCGTGTCGATTCTCGCGGGCTTCGGGTTGGCGGACATCACCGCGCCATGTCTCTCCGTGGTGGTGGTCGGCAACGGCGATGCACGCGCTGCAGATGCCGCCGCCCAGCGCATTGCGGACGCCATCTGGGCTGACCGCGAAGGCTTCGTTTACCGCTCTGAGCCGCTGGCCGAATCGATCGCACGTGCAGCCGCGCTGGCAGAAGCTCCCGGCAACGGCCCCGTGCTGCTGCTCGACCACGGCGACAACTGCATGTCCGGCGGTACGTGCGACGACATGCACGTGTTGCACGAAGCGCTGAAGCAGGGGCTGAGTGGCATCGCCGTCGGGCCCGTGTGCGACCCCGAGGCTGTCGCCGCCATGATCGATGCAGGTGTGGGCGCCACCGTCATGCTGCCCGTGGGCGACAAGGTGCCGCTCGTGCAGTTGGGTGTGTATCCGGTGTCTCGTGCGTTGACGGGCAAGGTCGCGGCCATCAGCGATGGGGAATACACCATCAGCGGCCCGACCTACACCGGCCAGCGCATCCGCATGGGGCGCACGGCGTTGCTCGACATTGGTGCGGCGCAGATCGTCGTTACGGAAACGCCGCAGGAGCACTGGGACCTCGGCATCTTCACGCACATCGGCTTGGACCCGCATGCCGCGCGCTTCGTGCTGCTGAAGTCGCGCATGTATTGCCGGCCTGTGTTTGTGCCGATCGCGAAAGCGGTGGTGGAGTGCGACGGCGGCGGCGTGACCAGTTCGGATTACGCACGCTTTCCGTTTGCGAAGGTGCAGCGGCCGGTGTTTCCGCTGGATGCCGAGGCCGCGCTCGCTTGAGCGTTATGCGCTATCACGCGCTGCGAGCGTAAAGCCGGCGCCGACCGTGCGGCGTTCCTCGTCACCGTGTTCGATGCTGCCTATCGCTGCGATACACACCCGCAAGTATCCGCCCCGTCTTCATGCCGGCCGAGCGGGTTTCTGCGCTGAAAGTTGTACTTCGCCACTGATCTCGATGCATGGCCAGCCGATGCGCACCGTAGTGCGGCGGCCTCTTTCTGCGGCGTGAAGGAAGCGGCTATGGACGGGCTGCTACAAGCATGGGCTCGACGATTACCCGCCGATCCAATACCTGTGCCAGCCTGGCCTGCCCTGGCTTGAGCTAGTGCGCCGCTTCCCAGAAGCGTTGTGCACGGAACGGGCGAACATCCACGGTGGGTGTCTCGCCCGTCATCATTTCCGCAATTAATCGCCCGGTGATCGGGCCCAACGTCAGGCCGTGGTGGGCATGGCCAAACGCGAACCACATGCCCGGATGGTGCGGCGCCTGTCCGATGATCGGCAGCATGTCGGGCGTGCAGGGGCGGGCACCCATCCACGGCTGCGCATCCACACGCTCCGCCAGCGGGAAGAGCTTGCGCGCGACGGGCTCGACGGCTTCCAGCTGCACGGGCGTCTTGGGTGCATCGCGGTGGGCGAGTTCAGCGCCCGTGGTCAGGCGGATACCGCGTGCCATCGGCGCAAGCACATAGCCACCGTCGGCATCGAGCACCGGGTGGTTCAATTGCGTGCCCGGTGAAGGCGCGTAGTGCATGTGGTAGCCGCGCTTGACGGCCAGTGGCAGGCTGTAGCCTAGGCGCGAGGTCACGACGTCCGCCCACGGGCCCATGGCGATGACGACGTTGTCGGCGCGCAGCTCGCCTTCCTTGCTGCGCACCAGCCACGGCGCGTTGCTTGTGAGCGAGTTCGCATCGCCTTCAAACAACTGGCCGCCAATCTGCTCGAAATAGTTCGCATACGCCGTCACCAGCGCGTTGGGGTCGCTCACGGAATCGGCTTCCGTGTAGCGCAAGCCGCCCAATAGCGATGGATCCAGATGCGGCTCAACTGTGCGCAGGCGCGCGGGGTCGAGCGTTTCAAAGGCGACACCGTATTCGCGCTGCCAGCGTTCGACGGTGCGGGTTTCCTCATCCTGCGTGGCCGCGTTGCGGAAGACCTTGATCCAGCCGCTCGGGCGGATCAGGTTCATGGCGCCGGCAGCTTCCGCCAACATGCGGTGCTCGGTCACGCTATGCGCAATGAGCGGCGCATACGCCTGCGCGATAGCGGCGTGCCGGCTGGGGTGCGAGTTGCGCCAGTAGCGCCACAGAAAGGGCAGCAGCCTGGGCAGATCACCCAGGTGGTAATGCACGTCTGCCGACGTATTGCTCGCATAGCGCAGCAGCGTCGGCAGGTCGCGTGGGAAGGCATAAGGATAGACGCCCTCGCGCTGGATCAGCCCGGCGTTGCCGAACGATGTCTCAAAGCCCGGTGCCCGGCGATCCACCAGGGCGACGGCGCGCCCGCGCTGCTGTAGGTGCACCGCCACCGATACGCCGACGATGCCGGCGCCCAGCACGATGGTGTCAAAGCGCATGCGTGATCTGCCTTTAGCCCTTGGCCAGCGCCGTGACGGCGATCTCCACATCAATGCCCGGGCGCATCAGGCCCGACTGCACGCAGGCGCGCGTGGGCGCGTGGCCGGCCGGCACCCAGGCTTCCCACGCGGCGTTCAGCTCAGCAAAGTGCTTGGCGTCGGTCAGCCAGATGTTGGCCGAGATCAGGCGCGTCTTGTCGACACCGGCTTCGGCCAGCAGCGTGTCGATGAGGCCGAGGATGTTGTTGGTCTGCTCGGTGACGGACTTGAAGTCGAACGCGGCGTCGGGCACTTGGCCCGCCAGATGCACGATGCCGTTGGCGATCACGATCTGGCTCATGCGGGCGTTGGTGTGGAAGCGTTGGATGTCGGACATGGTGGAGTCGGGAGGTGAGGGGGAAAAGAACGCCGATGGTAGCGCGCCTGCCTGACTTGCGCAGGGAGCGGCCTGCAAGCCACCGTGCATCAAGCATTGTCTTGGATTGCCAACGCTAGGTCGCGGCTGCGCCAGCGCGATGTGGTCGTTGCGGATCACGGTGGAGCCGCATGTCGGCTTCCTCAGTGGTTGCAGCGCGAGTGTAAGGAGCTTGGTTCCCTAGGGCGCATGCAAATGGTTGGGGCAGGTATGCGGGGAGGGCATATGGGCTGCAACGCGGCGGGCTGCGTCGAACGATCTTGCGGATGGGCACAGCCAGAGGAGCTGGGCGCGACACGAGGCTACTCACATGGAAAGGCACCCGCCGAAAAGTGTGCTGGACTAGTCGAAACGGCACCTGTGCTTACATGCAGGCGCCGAAGCGCCAAGCTTTGGATGCCTCCTTCCTCAACCGGTATGACTTCGTAGTCCGCTTCGGCTTCGGGAACAAACATCCAAGCGGTCTCTATGAGCTTGGAAGCGTAAGTGATCGCTCCAAAGCGTTGTTGGCCACCGGTTGTGACTGAAACAGAGAGAGGTTCTTTTGCTCTGACTACATACTCATCGTAGTAACGGTACGCATCGCGAGGAACCGGCATGCCTATCGTCGTGTTCGCAAGGTTGAGCATGCGCGGTGCCGCGACCGGAGTGCCTCCTCGCTTGGGGAGGCACGTTGTATTGAAGTAGAAATTCGTGGCGGCGCCAAAGTAGACGCGAACTCGAGCGTTCGTGTCTGGGTTGGAACGCACTTCTTGTTGTTGATGTGCGCAGGCCGTCAGCAGTAAGCAGATCAGGAGGGCCAATCCTGTTGTCTTGGTCATGCGGTTCTACTGGATGCAGTCGATGGCGGGATCGCTCAGATCTGCCAGGGTGGCGTCAGGTGTGTCTTGATTGAGCGGGGCGTCACTCCTCGAATGTGAGGCAAATAGCGCCATGTGGCCCAACGCGCTGAATAGGCACTCGTTTGATTTGATCCGGATCGGTTCGATCAAACACCGCGATGTGACAGACCCCTTCCGTGTTCTGGTTGCGAAACTTGGTGAAGGGGTCTCTGGTGCCGGTATCTGTGTCGTCTGGCCCCAACCTTCCTCGTGCGAGGTATTTACGTCCGGCTTCGGGCGCGAATCGAGCAGTGTCCTGGCACAGCTTGTTGTAGATCGCTCCGTACAGCACCATGACGATGGGTTCGTTGGCGGGCACTGTTGTGGGTTTGGCGTCAGGTTTTGTATCCAGCTTTGCTTGGCTTTCAAAGCAACCTTTTTTACTGGTCACGTTAACGCCCATGACAAATGGTGTGTCTGCGGCGAGCGTTGCTGTTGGCTGATCTGGTTCGACGGTCGGAGCGTAGATTGGGAAAGATGTGGTGCAACTGGTTAGAAATGCAGCGGTTAATAAGGAGAGGGGTTTATAAATAATGGATTAATTTGGGCGTGATTTATATTTTATGTTGTTTTGAAGGGGGGGTAAATAATAAATAAAATTAGTAAATTGGTTCGAGGACCAAGGAGATTGCTCCAGGGTCAAGTGTCGTTGCCAAACCACCGCAACAACTTTCCTTTCAATCCTTGCGGCGGTGGCACCCAGCCGGGTTTGAGGAAGTCGTACACATCGTCGTAATGTGAGAGCGGTTGAATAGGCATCAATTCCATCGGCACCAGGGGGTGGTCGATCTCGACAGGAATGCCTCGATACCAGCACAGCTTGGTTTCGAGTGTGCCAAAGTAAGACATAAAATTCTCGTCTATCGGATCATCACTCTTGAGCGGAGCGTGCTTGTTCTGGATCAGCTCTTCTAGCGCGGCTTTGTCTCGCTTGAGCAAGAGCGAAAAGAAATCGCGCCTCTCCGCACATTCAGCTCTAAGGGGCTTGCGTCCATGCTTGGCGATCTTGTCGACCATCGCCTCTATTGCCTCATCTTCACCGCGAATCAGCAGTTGGAGCATGTAGACGTGGAACCAGTTGTGCAACGGATTGCCGCGCTCTTTCACGAGAGCCGGAGTCTCTACACGTGCGATTGCATCAATGACTTCGGCGCTATCTGAAAGCAGTGCTACAAGAATATCGGTTCCGACACCGAAGTCGGCGCCGCCATCCTGACCAACACTGGCCAACCTAAGCTTGGACGCCAGATAGAAGTTCTGTTTGCATTTCTCGATGTTTTTCTCAATAGAATTGGCGTAAACGGCACGCGTCCTCGCATTGCCGGACAGGCTGCAAAGAATGACTCCCAATCGGACACTATTTCTGCGGTGCAGGAGCCAGTCTATTTCTCGTGGTTCGGATGCCTCTGCGGCACGAAGAAGATTAAGTAGTTTTTGCTCTCGAGTTAGGCTGGTCATCACTTAAATTCGCTCAATTTAATTGCCGTCATACCCTGATTATTTAAGTCGGTAACAACTTTTACAAGTTGATTATTGGCTCTCGCCGCAGCAATGCGGTCGGCTGTCTGTATGGCTGCAGGGTCTCCGGATAGCCTCAAACGGCTGATTGCACTTTCCACCCAGGCATCTGTCATCTGTGTTGGAAGCGTTGCAGTTGAACCATTCAACTGAATTGACCCATCTGCATTGAGTGGTTTGACTTCGTTGATGTAAACGGTATTTCCCTTGACATAAACGCCGTCGAAACAATTGCTGCCACACTTGCCCTCCAATGGAGTAAATCCATTGCGCACAAAGTAGTTGTTAGCGACGTATTCCCTAAGATTTCCCTGCAAAGTGGTGTTCGGCAGGCTGTCGATCTGCGAGAGGAGGGCTCGGTCAGCAGCACTGACCGGCAAAGATAGACCTTCCTTGGTAATCTGTTGAGCACTGATATTACCCCCGGCTGACGCGGTGGCGCGCCCGAGGATAGCCACATCCAGCGACTCAAGCGCACGGCCCACAGTGCCGAGGAGCTTGCCAGTGAGCGCCCCTCCAACCAGCAACTCCTCCGCCGTATAAACCGGCTGTGCCGAGCCGTTCGGTGTAGCAAGACGTTCAAGGCGATTTTGATCGCGCATATCCACGCCAGGAGCTATGGCGGGAGGCGGTTGCGTGCCCAATACATAGTTCACGTAGGAATCCGCCCGCTGTGCTTGCGTTGCACTGAAATAGGTCTGTGCAGAGCCGTCGGCCATGAATACTGCACCGTTGGCCGAGGTGATTGTCTTACCCATGTAGGGCGTGAGCATGTCCTGAGCGGTCTTCAGGTTGTCCAGATATTGCGCGATTCCGCCGCGTGCCCCTTCGCTATTTGGGATGGTTGAGGTTCTCAGAACGGCTTGGAGATATGCACTGTTCTTTTCATTCTCCTTGTCGTCCACTAAACCTTTAGCGGTGCGTTCCAGCAAATCGGACCACATTATCTTTGCTTGGTCTACACACGCCGTGTCATTGCCGCAGACCTGCAGCGCTTTCTCCTTGGCTAGCGTTTGAATGATCTTGGTTTCTTGCGGATGCAACTGCCGATTGAACATATCCGCAGCCAGCGCCCCACCAGTCCCGGATACCGCACCCTGCGACCCACCAACAGCCCCACCAACCACGGCACCCGCCGTACCCGCGACTACGTTAGTGATGACGTTGGCCACCGTCGCCTGCACACTCGGTGGCAAACCCTTCGTCGCTTCTGCAACGGATTTTTCAATGAGCTTGGCCGCAAGGTCCCCCGCCACGGTACCCGCGACGGCGCCAGCCATATCCCCACCCGTCATTGCGGCGCCGATTGCCGCTATCGCCGCATGCAGCGCAATGCGGCCTGGTTCCCCTTCTTTCCATAGGCCAGAGTCGGGATTTTGTTTGGCCAGAGCACCAGCCACATCGCCCGCCACTTGCATACCCAGCTTGCCGAATTCGCGGCCCAGTTCCACGCGCTCCTGCACCTGCTTGAGATCGAAGATCTTCTGCACCGAACCGTTGGCGTTGGTGGTGTCACGTGAGAGGGTGGCCACGTCCTGCTTCTGGTTGGCCTGATCGCGTACGACGATCGTTCCGTCTGAGACGGCCGCGTGCGTGGTGCCAGAAGCCTCGCCGTTGGTGAGGCCCGAGGGGGCATTGCCCAACGCGTTGCCTGCCAGGTTCTTACCCAGGCTGCCGGAGCTGCTATAGCCGACGTTCAGGCCAGAGTGCTCGGCCTTGTACTCGGCATGGTTCTGCACGTCGGTAAAGCCCAGCGTGCCGGTGTCCAGCTTGTTCTTGGCGGCATCTGCCGTGCTGGAGATCACGCCGCCGTTGAGCTGTGTGTGCTCGCCAACGTGTACATCAAAGCCGCCGGAGCCGGCGATCAGACCCGATTGCTGGCCGACGCTCTGATAGTCGGAGTTGATCTTGTCGCGCGACAGGCCAACGCTGCCGGACACACCGCCGCCCGGACCGAATGTGACACTGACACCGCCGCTGGCACTGTTCTGCTTGCTGTGGTACGTGTCGGTGTCTTGCGGGCTGGTGATGGTTAGATTGCGTCCAGCGTCGACGACGATCTTGTCGCCGCTGGCCTGTGCGCCATATAGCGTCGCGTCGCGCCCCGAGCGGATGGTGAGCGTGTCCGATGCTGTGACGTTGGTGTTGACGTGCGTGACCGAGTCGCCATTTGCGTTGCCACTACCGCGCTGCGCGGAGGCGAAGATGGAGATACCGGTTTGCTCGCCAAGCGAGAGGCCAACGCCAGCATTGAAGCCACTGTTGCTGTTGGTGCTGTTCTGCTGTGTGGTGGATTGAGCCGCGGTCAGCAGCACGTCGTTGTTGGCAGCAAGTGAGACGTTCTTGCCCGACAGCGTGCTGCCGATGGCAGTCAAGTCACCTGTGCCGGTAACCGGACGCCCCGACGCATCGGTTTGGCCGGTAGCCGTGATATTGAGATTGCCGCCGGCGACCACGGAGGAGCCGCGTGCCACGCTTTGTGCGGTGTGCGATTCGCTCTCGCTCTTGCTGGAACCATAGCTGATCTGCAGACGTACGCTGTTGCCGCCTTGGGCACCCTCGTTGCCTGACATGGCACCCGGGATCAGATCGCCTACCAGCAACTTGCTGGCTGCGTGGGCAGCCTGTGCGCGCTTGACGGCAGCCAGACGAGAATCGTCAACTTCGGCGGCACGGTTCAAGTCGTTATGAATCTGCCGAACTTGGTCGATAACACCGCCACCCAGGCCCACCGATAGCCCGGACTGGCTCATGGTCTGACGTTGTTGCTGTGTGGCGATGTCCTGCACCGCCTCGATTTTCACGTTCTGGCCGACCAGATTGAGGTCGCGGCCGGCGTATAGATCGCTGCCCGAGATGGTCGCGTCCTTGCCTGCCACGACGGTGGTGTTACCCGACAGCGATGCGACGGTACTGGTGTTGTGCGTGACCTGCGTGCTCTTGCCGTCATCGGTGCTTTGGCGATTTCCGACGGTGACCGCCAGACCGTCGCCCGCCATCAGGCCGGATTCCTTTTTCTCGTACGAATACGTTGAGCTGGATGTGTTCTGCGAGGTGACGATGTTGACGTTGCCTGTGGCTGCCAACGTGACGTCATTTGTCCCCACCACACTACTACCCCGCACCGTCAGATCATTCCCCGCTTGCACGCGCACCGTCTCACCCGAAACCGTGTTGCGCACACCACGCGCTTTCGTAATCGTCACGTCGTGGTCTGCCACGGTGGCGGCACCGCCAGCGATGTTTTCTGCTATGACGAATTAGTAGAGCGAGGCGACAGTGCCAGTCTGTTCGACAAGGCAGTCAGTCGCATTCTTTGCGACCCGCTAGCTATTCATGTTGCCATGCGGAGCCGCCAGGACACTCTGGGGAGAAGAACCACAGTCCATTGTCCATTCCAGCATCATCTGCTGGGAAAGCGGCACGGAATCCTTTAATCTGAGATTCAATACTACCAACCAAGGGGGTGTGCGTGCGAATGTCGACCAGAACTATGCGCTTCTCCTTTAATAAACGTTCCACTACCCATAGAAATCCGTCGCGTCGACTTGTAAACGATTCTAGCTTGTGTGACAAGCGTCGTGTACCGAATGGATGTGCAAAATAGTCCCAAATTGCGTCAAGCTCCATATCTTCAGCGCCCTCAACGATATAAACATATTGCTCATCCGTAAGCATATTCAATCCTATTGAAATTTGATTTCAACCCGAGATCGTGGTGTTACCGGGTCGAGTGATGGGTTGTTTATTACGTCTATCGTCCATCTTGCGGAAGCACCAGTTGAGGCAACCGTGGAGCTTGACGTCGAGCGAAGATTTACGGTCGTACCGTCTTTGAGATTGGCTGTCCAAACCGAAGGTGGATTTCCTTTGGGAGTTAACGGAATACCTCCGGTCAGATCGTCAGCGAAAGCACGGGCTTGTTGCTCAAGCTGAGTGTCTGATAGTCGGCGAGTATCAAAAATCTTGGTGGTACCCGCTCGATTGCTATCCGCTGTCGCAGAGTATTTCGCGTTCCCCAGCGTAATGTCATTCGACGAGTTTGATTTGTCAAACAGCTCTGTGAGCTCGCTGATTCGACGCTGCTGAGCGTTGGCCTTTGTCTGTTTCCCTCCACCTATGCTTGGGTTCGCAGTTGCCCCAATCATTGGCGCTGCGCTAACGGTAATGTCGGCAATCAACTTGGTCGCTTCGAGGCTTTGAAGTACCTCAGGTCCACCGAGCTTAACCGCCTTGTGCAGGGCCAGCGAGCTCATGCTCTGTATAGAGTCCCCTCCGCGCTGCAATGCATATAGCTCCGCGGTCTCATCGCTTGTTAGCTTGCCCGCATCCTTAAGCTTTGCTAGCAATGGGCTGCTGCCGGTTTCATGGACACCTTGTTAAGGTGGAAAATGAAACTGGAGGTGGTTTATGGGAACGAGGCGGCAATTTAGCCGGGAGTTCAAGCTTGAGGCCGTGAGGCTGGTCAAAGAGCGA
>NZ_JAELUI010000709.1 GCF_016429285.1 Ralstonia sp. ASV6 | reverse complement strand
TACGCGAGATCGCTCCAACTGCAGCCAGGCATGCAGCTCTCCCCATAGTGGTTGGGTTTCGCTGCACCTTCGGGCCAAACGTTCTTCACTGCTCAGCGCGGCCAACTCTCGCTCAAGGCGGTAGATCGTAAGCGTCCTGGCGCCCCATCTTGAATCGGCAGATGCAAACGAGCATCGTCCCCACGATGGACAATCGTGGAGACGATGAATCGATGACGACGATAGAACGCCGGCCGCGGCGGCGAGAGTAC
>NZ_JAELUI010000708.1 GCF_016429285.1 Ralstonia sp. ASV6 | reverse complement strand
CACCGATGAGGTGATGGCCGAAGTCACTGCCTGGCAGGCCCGACCGCTTGAAGCCATGTATCCGGTTGTGTTCTTCGATGCACTGCGGGTCAAGATCCGCGAGGACGCGGTGGTGCGCAACAAGGCCTGTCTCTTATACACATCTCCGAGCCCACGAGACATGGCGCCTGATCGCGTATGCCGTCTTCTGCTTGAAAAGGGGGGGGGGGGGGGGGGGGGGGGGGGGGGGGGGGGGGGGGGGGGGGGGGGGG
>NZ_JAELUI010000115.1 GCF_016429285.1 Ralstonia sp. ASV6 | reverse complement strand
GTTGCTGAACACCGCGATGTTGCCTTGCGTGGCGGCACAGGTACCACTGGTGCCGGCCTGCATCTGGCCCGCAAAGCTGACGGCGCGGTAGGGCCCCAGCGGTACATCTGCCATGACGGCCCAACCCTGTGCGGCCACCAGCTTGGCACCGGCCGACTTCGGCTGGATGACCCGCTGCGGGCAATCTTCCCGATCACTTGCGCTGCCGCCCGCTTTGGGCAGCGCGGCGGTTGCCTTGACGCGGATGCTCTTCAACTCGGAGAGCACGCGCGGTGCTGTGGCACTTGTTTGTGCGATGGCGGGCAACGATACCGCGAGGCTCAGCGCCAGCACGGCATGGCGCAGGGAAGTCTGTGCGGCGGGGGCTGCAAACGTAGGCATGGCGAGAGCGCGCATCGAGAGCGCGATGGAAGAAGATTGGAGAGGACGCAGTCTCTGGCGAGCGTGGAAATCGCCAAAAGATTAAGAGGCGGAAACAAGTCGGCGACGCAGCAATGGTTGTTCTGATTGGCTTGCCGCTGTTGACGCGGTGGGACTATATAGATCGGTATCTATTCGTGCAATCGCATCACATGGGCGGCGCGTTGCCAAACTGTGCGGTCCAGTCGGTGGCGGTTCAGAGACCTTGTATGCCCGCTGTGTTGTTGAACTGCGCCGCATTCAATAGGCCGGATTTCGTCAAAGAGAACCGATGGCAACGCCGGAGCTAGACAACTACGCCTCCAAAGCCTCTTGCTGTGCATCCGGCATTTTGTGCTCCCGGTACGACTGCCCCCAGTCGCGCAGGCTGATCAGCACCGGCGCAAGCGACTCCCCAAGCGGGGTCAGCGCATATTCGACCTTGGGCGGCACCTGCGGATAGACGTGCCGCACGATGATGCCGTCGGTTTCCAGCTCACGCAGTTGCAGCGTCAGCATGCGCTGTGTTGCGTTGGGAATCAGCCGCGTCAGTTCCATGAAGCGCTTCGTGCCGTCCAGCAGGTGAAACAGGATGACAGGCTTCCACAGGCCGCCGATCACAGAGAGCGTGACCTCGACCGCGCAGCCGCTCTTGATGCCTTGAGGTTTGCGACGCATTGGATTTGTACCTACAAAATTGATAGTACTGGCGATAATTGTACGTTTTTGCGGTAAGCGATGTACAGATCGACAATCCCCTCTGTCGCTGCGTTGCCGTGCACGGCCGCAGCGCTGTCCCGATCTCTCCCAAGGAACCGTTTCAATGAAAGCCATCACCCTGCGCCAGCCCGGCGGATTGGATCAACTTCAACGTGTCGAACTTGCCGACCCCGGCGCGCCCGGCCCCGGCGAAATCCGCGTACGCATTCACGCAAGCTCCCTGAACTTCCATGATCTCGGCGTCGTGACCGGCCGTTTGCCCAGCGCGGATGGCCGTATCCCGATGTCCGATGGCGCAGGCGTTGTCGAGGCCATCGGCGAGGGCGTCAGTGAATTCGCAGTGGGCGATGCCGTTGTGTCGACCTTCTTCCCGACCTGGCTGGACGGTGGTCCGACGCTGTCGGACTTCAAGACCGTGCCGGGCGATGGCGTTGACGGCTACGCACGCGAATGCGTCGTCCACCCTGCACACTGGTTCACGCACGCACCGCGCGGCTACAGCCACGAAGAGGCGGCAACGCTCACCACAGCAGGCCTGACTGCATGGCGCGCACTCGTGGTCGACAGGCAATTGAAGGCCGGTGACACCGTGCTTGTGCTTGGCACCGGCGGCGTATCGATCTTCGCGCTGCAGTTCGCCAAGCGGATGGGCGCAACGGTCATCGCAACGTCATCGTCCGACGAGAAGCTGGAGCGCGTTCGCGCACTCGGCGCAGATCACACCATCAACTACCGTCGCGACACGGATTGGGCTGCCAAGGTGCTGGAGTACACGAACGGGCGGGGCGTCGATCAGGTGATCGAGGTCGGCGGGGCGGACACGCTGACGCAATCCATCCGTGCATGCCGCACTGGCGGCCATATCGCATTGATCGGGGTGCTCGCCGGCGTTGTCGGCCAGGTGCCCACCGTTGAGCTGATGCTGCGCCACCAGACGCTGCAAGGGTTGATTGTCGGCAGCCGCAGCCAGCAGCGCGACATGGTGCGTGCGATTGAGGCAACAGGTATCAAGCCCGTGATTGACCGCACGTTCGCACTGGATGACATTGCCGAGGCGTTTGCTCACCAGGCAGCGGGTAAGCATTTCGGTAAGCTCTGCTTGTCGATTTGATCTCTGACGGCAGCGCCCAGCTTGGCGGTTTGCGCCGGGCTGGGCAATTGGATTGCGTGCGTGGCTCGATTGCTTTCGGGCACTCGCACAAAGGCGGGTGATGCCAGACCCTGTAGCCGTACATCGGAGGGCCGTGTTTTCGAGTGCTCAACACCATGCCCCACGCCCAACCAATTCCCATCTATACGATCCCCGCACTGTTCACCTTGCGCGGCATGCTGCATAAGTTCTGGGCGAGCGAGCTGGGTGGCAAACGCCTGCCGCCGGAGCTTGATCAATCTGAGCGGCAATAGCGCATTCCGGGGGGGGGGCAAGCGCATTGAGCGCCGCGGGTGATGTCATGATGACGGCGTGTGGCGATGTACCACACAGCCATCGGGCCGGTACGCGCGGTCAGCAATGCTGGGCACCGGCATGCTATTGTCAGCCTGCGCCAGCGGCGCAGCTGTGAATACAAGGGGAAAGCATGGATGCGCGACGTAGCGAAACACACGGGATGTCCCGGGATCGGCTCGAACGGGTCGAGCGCTTTATCGATGAAGCCTATATCGCCACCGGCAAGCTGCCCGGCGCGTTGACCCAGGTGTGGCGTCGCGGCGAGCGGGTCCTGAACTCGGTGCTCGGCCAGGCTGACCGCGAGCGGCAAGTCCCGCTGGCTGAAGATTCGATCTTCCGCATCTACTCGATGACCAAGCCCGTCACGTCGGTAGCGATCATGATGCTGGTCGAGGAATGCAAGATCGCCCTGGATGATCCGGTCAGCAAGTACATTCCGGCGTGGGCCAACCTGGGCGTGTACACCGGCGGCTTCATGCAGGGCTTCCAGACGCGCCCGGCTGCGCGCCCCATGCTGGTGGTCGACCTGTTGCGCCATACCTCCGGCCTGACCTACGGCTTTCACCAGAACACCAACGTTGATGCGGCATATCGCCAGCTCAAGCTGGGCGACATCGCCACCCGGGGCACGCTGGACGAGATGATCGAGAAGCTGGCTGGGCTGCCGCTCGAGTTTTCGCCGGGCGAGGCATGGAATTACTCCGTCTCGACCGATGTGTTGGGCTACCTCGTTGGCAAAGTCAGCGGCATCCCGTTCGAGACCTTCCTGAAGGAGCGGATATTCGACCCGCTGGGGATGGTTGACACTGCCTTTCATGTGCCGGAAGAAAAGGTGCCTCGCTTCTGCGCCTGCTACGCCGTGGGGGCACTCGGATCGACGACCGTGTCCGAACAGCCAGTTCTGCAGGACGACCCCCGCACCAGCCCCTACCTGAAGCCGCCCAGCTTTGTGTCTGGCGGCGGCGGACTGGTGTCTACCGCTGCCGACTACCTGCGCTTTGCGCGCATGCTGCTGCAGGGTGGTGAGCTAGACGGGGTGCGCCTGCTGGGGCCGAAGACTCTGGCGTTGATGACCGCCAACCATCTGCCGGGCGGGGCGAGCATATCGAGCATGTCGCCGCGCTCGATGTTCAGCGAGGCTGCCTATGACGGCGTTGGATTCGGGCTCGGTTTTGCCACCACGGTGACGCAGCCAACCACGCTGATCCCCGGCAGCACCGGCGATTTCTTCTGGGGCGGTGCGGCTGGCACCTTCTTCTGGGTTGACCCGCAGGAGGAGCTGATCGGCATGTTCCTGACGCAGGTGTTACCGTCGTCGGCTTACCCGGTACGCCGCCAGTTGCGTACGCTGGTCTACAGCGCGATCACCGAGCTGGGTGCCGGGCAGCAGCGCTCAAGCTGAGTCCTCGGCTTCCCGTTGTCGCGCGGACGCCGGGAGAACGCAGAAACCGTTGCGGCGCGTCGTCCTGCAAGGCGATGCGCCGTTTTCTTGTCAGGCCTGTTGCGTTCCGCTTACGGGTTCCCACTAGTACACAAAACGAATGTCGCCAACCAAGATGCGAGCACAAAGTTAAGCGCTTAACTTTGTGCTTCGCGACATCGTCTCCCTATGCGCGCAAGAGGGCAGTGCCATCGTCGCGTCCTGCATTGCGGGATTTCCCCCGCAACTTCAGTCCCATTCTTGATAGCGAGGTGGCCATGCGCCATGTTCTTTCAGACAACAAGCCAGACAGGAAGCGTTCATACCGATTTGCTGCGCTTGTGGCATCAACATTGCTCGCCGTTCTGTCACCCGGCATCGCCAGCGCTGCGTCGACGTACTACGTTGATTGCTCCGCGAGCGCGGCAGGTACCGGTGCCAGCACCAGCCCCTGGAATTCGATCAGCCAGCTCAATGCGTGGACATTTGCGCCCGGCGACACGCTCCTCTTCAACAGCGGTACAACCTGCACGGGATCGTTCCTCGGCAAGGGTTCGGGCACGGCTGCCGCGCCCATCACCGTGGGCGTTTACGGCAGCGGTGCGCCCCCCGTCATCAACGCCAACGGCGCGCGGGCGGCAATTGAGCTGGACAACGTCGACTATTGGTCGATCGGCGCGATCAAGCTGACCAACCCGGCGGCGTCGGTGGGGCTGCGCAACGGGCTGCTGGTGCAGTCGACGGATGGCACCGCTCACACCGGTTTCGACATCAACGGGCTGATCGTGGATCGTGTTGCCGGCCAGACCAACAAGGCGACGAACTCGAACGACTACATTCACTCCGCGGGCATCGAGTTTGACGCCGACACCACCAATGGGTCGACCTTGAACAGCGTGCATGTCTACAACACGCAGGTCAGCAACACCGGGGGCGGTGGCATCAAGGTGCGCACCGGGTCGATGACCAAGCGCGGCCAGAATATTCGTGTCGACCACAACACGATCACATCGGCAGGCGGCGATGGCATCGTGGTCTCGTACAGCGAGTCGCCGCTGATCGAATACAACGTTGCAAATGACCTGGGCGGCGGCGTGTATCCCTTCACGGGCGGCAACTTTGCCGGCATGTGGGTGCTGGGCGACCACAACCCGACCATCCAGTTCAACGTGGTCACCGGCAACCACGCATCGGTGGCGGACAGCCAGGCATGGGATTGCGACTGGGGTAACACCGGCACATGTCTGGTGCAATACAACTACAGTCGCGACAACTATGGCGGCTTCTACCTGAACTGCGATGGTTGCGGCACCTCGGGCGGCGCCACGCAGATCGTGCGCTACAACGTCGCCCAGAACGATTGCCGTACAAACAGCGTGGGCAACGCCGTCACGCTCTGGATGTACAACAACACGTTCTATTGCCCCAACACCAAGCTCAACATTGTGTTGCCCACCACCTCCAAGGTGTGGAACAACATCTGGGTGGCGACCACCACGTCCACGCTGCCCACCGGCAGTGGCATCGACTATCAGGGGAACGTGTACCAAGGCGTTCCGCCGCCCACGTCGGACGGTGTGGTGGGCGCGCCTGGGTTCATCAAGCCGGGCACGGGGGGCAACTCTCTGGCATCGACAGCCGGCTACTGGCTGGGTGCTGGCTCACCGGCGTTGAGCAACGGCGTGATCGTGCCGAACAACGGCGGACGGGACTACTGGGGCAATCCGGTCTCATCGACAGCCAACCCGAATCGCGGTGCCTACAACGGCCCGGGTGTCACGCCGACGACGCTGGGCGACACGGCGGACGCCTACGTGCGTGACGGCACCTATGCCACCACCAACTTCGGCACTTCGGTCGACCTGGCCGTCAAGAACGATGCCACCAGCTACGCCCGCGATTCGTACCTGATGTTCGATCTGTCGAGCATTAGCACGCCGATCAAGCAGGCCACGGTGTATCTGACGTCCACCAGCCTGGGCCAGACGGGCATCATCAACAATGCCTACCCCGTGGCGAACCATACCTGGACGGAAAGCGGCGTCACCTGGAACACCATGCCTGCGATCGGGGCGACGCCGCTGGCGGGCTGGACCGCGCCTGCCGTCGGCAACACCGTGGCGATCGATGTGACCTCGCAGGCGATCAGCGCACAGAGCGGCGACAAGCAACTGGCACTGGCCGTCACTTCTCCAGTCAATGTGGGAAGCGGCGGCCTGGTGACCTACGCATCCAAGGAGCACACAACAGCGGGTTACCGACCGGTGCTGGTGGTTGTGCCGGCAAACTGAAATGTAGCGATCGCGCAGGGTGCGCTGTCGCTGTCAGCGGCAGCGATTGATGTTCTCTCCATTGGCCTGGTGCCCCACACGGGGTGCCGGGCTTTTTTCTTGGGCGATGTGGGCCCAAAAAAATACCCGGCAACGTTGTCGCAGCCGGGTCGAAGGAAACGATGAAGCCCAGGGCAAGCCAGCCCAGGGCAACTACAGGGTAACGGTGACGGACCTGTCGAAATCTGAACGAATCTGACGCCGTGACATGCACACGACAGCGAAGGGTTGCGGTGACCAATCGTTCTTCGCGGCATGCCGCTCGTCATGGGGAGCTTCCGCTGTCGCCAGGCCGCATTCCCACGCCGTTTGCAGTTCGCGGCAGGCCTGCACGCCGCTTCATTCGACAAGCGCCTCAGGGAAAGCACCAACTCTTCACTTACAACGGGTTTGTTACTCTAGTTAAACGCTTAACAACGCCGTACGGCGGAACGAAGCCAAGAACGTGCGTGAGAGCCGTCGGAACACCAATCAAGGTGTATTTGGAGGAAGAGACAAATGAAACGTAAATATTTCGCCGCCCTGTTGGCCATGGGCTTGGCTGGTGGCGCGTATGCGCAGTCCAGCGTCACCCTGTGGGGGCGCGTGGGCGGGGGCGTCGAGTACATGAGCAACATCAAGACGGGCGCCAACACCAGCGGCTCGAAGCTGGCCGAAGGCAGCCAGTGGGGCACCAGCATTTGGGGCATGAAAGGCACGGAAGATCTGGGCGGCGGCAATCAGGCGCAGTTCTGGCTGGAAGGTGCTTTCGCTTCGGATACCGGCAACCAGGGTGGCGGCAAGCTGTTCCAGCGTGGGGCCTGGGTGGCGCTCAAGAACGCCGACTACGGCATGCTGCGGCTGGGGCAGGGCAATACCATCAATAACTACATCTGGCGTTTCGATCCGTTTCTGCTCGAAGACTATTCGGCATCGACATTCACCAACTATCGCAACGGCAATAAGCTGGCCAATGGCATCCGCTACGAGTCGCCCAACTTTGGCGGTTTCGAATTCGGCGCCCAGCTGAACCTGGGGGAGAGCCCGGACGGCTTCCGCAGGGGCCCAGAAGATTCGGTGCTGTCCAACATCGGTATGTCCTATGGCGTCACCGTCGCCTATGTGCAACCGACATGGGAGGTGCGCGCCTTGTACGACGAGGTCAACAGCAACAATGGCCGACTCGACAACCTGTTCATCGCGTCGCGCGAACTCTTCCTGGGCGCCAAGGCGCAGATCACGCCCAGGCTGATGGCGCAAGTTGGGTGGGCACATTACACGGCACCGGACACGGCGCCGGGCCTCTCGCGCGTGGCCAACCACGTCTGGACCGGCCTGACCTACGACGTCACACCACGGCTCCACGCCATCGGTGCGGTCTACATGATGAAGGTGGGCAAGGGGCAGTGGACCAGCGACCACGACGGCGAAGGACGCGGCACGATGTTCAGCCTGGGCGGCATGTACGACCTGTCCAAGCGCACGTTCCTGTATGCCACGGTGTCGTACGTCAAGAACAGCGCCAACGCCAACTTCTCGGTGCGCCCCACAGCCCCGGGCTATGGCGACCCTGTTACCGGCAATGGCAATTCGCCCGCTGCGGGCGGTTCCCAGCTCGGCGCCTACGCCGGCATCATGCATAACTTCTGAGCCAGCGCTTGCCGTTCAAGGCAATCTGCCTGGGGTAAATACCTAGCATCGCAACATCGATTGACCTTGTTCCAGGCGCCATCTTAGGTAAAATTAGTTAAACGCTTACCAAAACAAAAACAAAGCGTCTGAGCCACCGATCAAGCGATCAAATCGTCGTCGGTGGCGCAGACTCCAAATCCCATCGTGGAGGAAGACATGCAGCGTCGTTATGCGAAATTTCTCGCCGGCGGTTTGCTGGCTGCGACGGCGGTCGCAGCGCAAGCGGCCGCGGTTGAGCTGAACGTGAGCGCCTGGAAAGGCGGCGCGGCAGAGCCGGCAGCCATGCCGGAACTGATCGCCAAGTTCGAGAAAGAAAACCCCGACATCAAGATCAAGTTCGACTACATCACCCGCAATGACACGACGACCATCATGTCGTCGCGCCTGCAGGGAGGTGCCGCGCCAGACGTGATGATGGTGGACCGTCCGCTGATGCGTCAGTGGGCGGCGGCGGGTCAGCTCATGGACTTGAGCGCCGACCCGACGATCCAGAAGTTGGCACCCGATGTAAAGCCGCTCGCCCAGATTGGCGGCAAGTACTACATGGTGCCGATGGAGGTGGTCGGTATCGGCCTGTTTGCCAACGAGACCTTGCTGAAGAAAGCGGGCGTCGACCATGTGCCGACCAACATCAGCGAGATGAAGGCGGCTTGCACGAAGCTGCGCGCGGCCAACATCACGCCGCTGCTCCTGCCCGCCAAGGACGGCTGGGCACCCGCCATGCTGGCGCTGACCATGGGCCTGGCGCCCAGCGTGAAGGCGAACCCGTCGTTCGTGAGCGACGTGGTGGCCGGCAAGCAGAAGTTTTCGTCCAACCCGAATTTCAAGCAGGCCATCGGCGCCCTGAAAGAACTGGCGGACGCCCATTGCTATGACCCGAAGCTGAACGTCGGCATCGACCCGTGGGGCCTGGGCCTGACGGAGTTCACTGCCGGCCGCGTGGCGATGATGCCGCAGGGTGCATGGAGCATCCAAAAGTTCACGGTCAATGGCAAGCCGGCAGTCGACTTTGTCTTCGCGCCGCTGCCATCGCTTGATGGCGGCAAGGCGGCGGGCCTGGACATGCTGGGCACGGCGTGGGCGATCAACGCGGCGGCCAGGCAGCCTGCTGCTGCCAAGCGTTGGCTGCAGTTCTGGTCCAAGGAAGAGAACCTCGGCAAGTTCCTGCAGGCGGAAGCTGCGTTCAGCCCGTTTGCCGGTGGCCAGAGCGCAATCCCGGCGTCGGAGCGCTTGTATGCCGAAGCGCGCAAGGCGGGCAACACGGTAGCGCACCCCAAGGGCGATTTCTCCGCTGCCTTCATCCAGGAAATGCAGAAGAGCATGGCGGCCTATCTCCTGAACATCAATCAGGACCAGGGTGCCGTGCTGGCGCGCTGGGACAACGCACCGCAACAGCAGTAAAGGCTGTCTTGACGTGCGCCGGGGTTGCGATGCCATCGCGGCCCCGGCTGATGGAAGAAGAACATGAGCAAGAGAAATCACCTCTTATGGTTCGCGCTGCCGGCGCTAGTCCTCTACGCGATATTCGGCATCTATCCGCTGTTCAGCGCGGTCCGGCTGAGCTTCACGAACTTCGGCGGCGTGGGCGCAGAGACCTGGATCGGCTTGAAGAACTACGCAGAGATACTGGCCAATCCGGAGTACTTCAAGGTGCTCAAGGTCACGCTGGCCTATTGCGTGATCGTGGTCGTGATCCAGAACACACTGGGCCTGCTGTTTGCGGCGCTGCTGTTTTCACTGCCCAGGATTCGTAGCGGTGCGCGCGTTGCGTTGCTGGTGCCGAGCATGTACTCGGCGGTGATTGCCGCGTTTGTCTGGCAGTACATCTACTCGCCGCTGGGCGGCGGACTGAATGAATCGCTGAAGGTGCTCGGCCTCGAAAACCTGCAGCAGATCTGGCTTGGGGACCCAGGCATTGCGCTGTTTGCAGTCGCCGCAGTGCAGGTCTGGATGTACGTCGGGTATTCCACTGCGATCTTCCTGGCCGGCTACATGAGCATTCCCGCGGAGCTGTACGACGCCGCGCGCATTGACGGCGCCAACGCCTGGCATCGCTTTACGAAGATCGACATCCCGCTGCTTGCGCCGTCGTTCACCGTGAGCATCACGTTGAGCACGATCGGCACGCTCAAGAGTTTCGAGTTACCGCTGGTGCTCACGCAGGGTGGCCCCGACGGTGCAACTACCACGCTCGGCCTGCAGATCTTCAATAGCCTGTTCGGTGAGTACCGCTTTGGTTTCTCCAGCGCCTTGTCCATCGTCATGCTGGTCATGATCGCGACGATTGCTTACGTGCAGAACTGGATGCTTCGCAAACGGGAGCAAGCCCTATGAAAGCCCTCTCCATGACAGCGTCGTCGGGTACGTCCCAACGCCATCCCACGTTCCGAGTCCGCAATGTCCCGGACATGCTGCGCGGTGCGCTGGCCATCGGCATTGCCGGCGTAATCCTGCTGCCCATCGCCTACATGCTGATGATGTCGGTGCGTTCGGGCATGGACATCGCTGCGAACCCGCTGGGGTTTCCGCGCAGCCTGCAGTGGGACAACTACGTGCGCACGTTTGCCGAGATGAACTACTGGCGCAGCGTAGCCAACACGATCGGCATTACTGTGGCGGTAACGGTGCTGGTGTCGGTGATTGCGTCCATGGCGGCGTATCCGCTGGCGAGGCTGCGCTCGAAGTTGTCGAACGCGCTGTACGTGCTGCTCACGCTCGGGTTGACGATCCCGATGTTCGTCAGCCTCACGCCCACCTATCTGCTGCTGCGCAACTTCGGTCTGCTCAACAGCTACGCCGGGATCATCCTCGCCTACACGGTGCTGAACCTGCCACTTGGCGTGTTCTTCTACTGCAGCTTCCTGAAGAGCATTCCGATGGAGTTGGAAGAGGCGGCCATCTTGGACGGATGCACGCCGTGGCAGGTGTATCGCCACGTGATCCTGCCGCTGCTGCGCCCGATTACCGGCACGCTGGCCATGTTCGTCACCCTGCATGTCTGGAACGATCTGGTCTATCCGCTGCTCTTCCTGCAGGACCAGCACAAGTTCCCGATCACGGTGTCGGTGTTCCGCTTCATCGGCACGATGGATGTTGACCCGACCAAGCTGTTCCCGGCGGCCGTTCTGGGCACCTTGCCGCTGCTGGTGATGTTCCTGTTGCTGCAACGTCAGATCGTGGCTGGTATTACCGCTGGCGCGGTGAAGGGGTGAACATGAGCGAACAACAATGCGGCATTGGTGGCCGCGTGGTGGTGGTCACCGGCGGGGGCGCGGGCATTGGCCTCGGCATCGTCAAGGTGCTGGCGCAGCAGGGTGCACGCGTGGTCATGGCGGAGTGCAACCCAGAGGGCAGCCGTACCAGCGCGGCCCTGTGCGAGCAGGGCCTGGATGTTCGGTTCATCCCATGCGATGTGGGCGACCCCGCAAGCATCGACGCGCTGTTTGCCGAGGTGCGCAGCCACTACCCCCAGCTCGACGGTCTGGTGAACAACGCGGGGCTCACCATCCACGGCGATTTTCTGGAGGCGTCGCTGGAATCGTGGGAGCGCATGGTCAACGTGAACCTGCGCTCGGTGTTTCTGTGCTCGCAGCATGCCGCACGGATGATGGCGGGCGCAGGCGGCGCCATCGTCAACATCTCGTCAAACCACGCGGGGGCCAGCTCCGAAGGGTTTGAGGGCTATGCGGCCACCAAGGGTGGCATTACCGCCATGACCCGTGCGATGGCCTGGAGCCTGGGCAAATACCGCATCCGCGTGAACTCGCTCAGCCCGGGGCTGACCCTGACGGACCACATCGGCCAACTCATGTCGGACAAGCCCGAGCTTGGCCGTTTCTATCACGCACTGCACGCAACGCAACGGATCAACCAACCGGAAGACGTCGGCCAGCTTGCTGCCTTCCTGTTGTCGGAGGCGTCCATCAGCCTGACAGGTGCAGACCTGATGGCAGACAACGGTCTATCTGCCCATTTGTTTAATCGCAGCGGAATTTGAAGATGAAGATCACGAAGCTCGAAGTATTTCCGGTGGCTCCTCGTTGGCAGTTCCTGAAGGTGGAAACGGATGAGGGGATTTCCGGTTGGGGCGAACCCATTGTGGAAGGGCGCGCAGCCACCACGGCCGAAGCCGTGCGTGAGCTGTCCGATTACCTGATCGGTAAGGACCCGCGCTGCATTGAAGACCTGTTCCAGGTGATGTACCGCGGTGGCTTCTATCGCGGTGGCCCGGTGCTAAGCAGCGCCATCTCCGGCATCGAGCAGGCGCTGTGGGACATTAAGGGCAAGGCGCTCGGCGTGCCGGTGTACGAGCTGCTGGGCGGTGCGGTGCGCGACAAGGTTCGGCTGTACGCCCATGTGCCTGGTGCCACGCCGGAAGCGTGCGCTGCTGCAGCAAAAAAGCTGGTGGCATCGGGCTACACCGCGCTGAAGATGGGCGTGGTGTCCGAGACGGACTGGGTGGAGCGGCCTTCCAACATCGATGCAGCCGTCAACCGGTTTGCCGCCGTGCGCGAAGCGGTGGGCCGCGATGTGGGTGTGGGCATCGATTTTCACGGGCGCGTGCGCCGTTCCGTTGCCAAGGTGCTGGCCAAGGCGATCGAGCCGTTCGACCCGATGTTCTATGAAGAGCTGCTGCTGCCTGGCAACACCGATGCACTGCGCGAGGTTGCCCGCAACTGCGCCGTGCCGCTGGCAACGGGGGAGCGCATGTTCACCCGGTGGGACTTCAAGGCCGTGCTGGAAGACGGCGTCGTCGACATCATCCAGCCCGATGTGAGCCACACCGGTGGCATCTGGGAGCTGCGCAAGATCGCTGCGATGGCCGAGGCCTACGACGTGGCCGTCGCCCCGCATTGCCCGCTGGGCCCGATCACGCTCGCGTCGTCGCTGCAGATTGATCTGTGCACGCCCAATGCGTTCATCCAGGAGCAGTCCACCAACGTGGCGTATCACACCGACGACAACGCCATGTTCCGGTACCTCAAGGGCGATCCGTTCAATTTCGAGGCGGGTTTTGTCAACCGTCTGGAAGCGCCGGGCCTGGGCATTGAAGTCAACGAAGAGGCGGTACGCGAGGCGGCCGCCACGGGGCACCGCTGGCGCAATCCGGTTTTCCGTCTTGAAGACGGCTCCGTCGCCGAGTGGTAAGCGCGGCAACACGCAGGAAGAACGATCATGGCAAAAGTGGCACTGCATCACATCGGCAAGCGGTATGACGACGGCACCGAAGTCATTCGCGATGTCAGCCTCGAAATTGAGGATGGGGAATTCATGGTGTTTGTCGGGCCGTCCGGTTGCGGCAAATCGACCATGCTGCGCATGCTGGCGGGCCTGGAAGACATCACGCGCGGCGATCTGCTGATCGGCGAGCAGCGCGTGAACGAGATCGCGCCGTCCAAGCGCGGCATCTCCATGGTGTTCCAGAGCTATGCGCTGTACCCGCACATGTCGGTGTATGACAACATGGCATTTGGCCTGAAGCTGTCCGGTGTCAAGGGCGAAGAGCTTGACCGCGCGGTGCGCAATGCGGCCGAAATCCTGAAGCTCACGCCGTTGCTGGAGCGCCGGCCGAAGGCGCTGTCCGGCGGTCAGCGGCAGCGGGTGGCGATTGGCCGCGCCATCGTTCGCAAGCCTAAAGTGTTTCTGTTTGACGAACCGCTGTCGAACCTGGATGCCGCACTGCGCGTGCAGATGCGCATTGAACTGGCCCGCCTGCACAGCCAGCTCGAAGCCACGATGGTCTACGTGACGCACGACCAGGTAGAGGCCATGACCCTGGGCGACCGCATTGCCGTGTTCAACGCCGGGCGCATCGAACAGGTCGGGCGCCCCCTGGAGCTGTACAACCGGCCCGCCAACAAGTTTGTGGCGACGTTCCTGGGCTCGCCCAGCATGAACATCCTGCCCTGCAGCTTCATGGTTGATAGCGCTGGCGGTGCACGCCGCGCGCTGGTCGGCAATCGTACGGTCATCGGGCTGGGTGAACACCGTCAGGCTGCCGCTACCAACGAGGGTTCCATCGGCATCCGGGCCGAGCACATCGATATCGGCTCGGCCGGCGTGCTTGATATTCCTGCACGCGTGACCTTGATCGAGCACCTCGGCGAGATGGCCATTGCCTACGTTGAGATTGCAGGCCACGCCGAATCGGTGGCAGTCAAGCTGCGCTCGGAAAAGGTCGAGTACGAGATCGGGCAGGAGGTCAGCGTTGGCTTCCCTTCGCAGCACATCTACGTGTTTGATGCCGAAGGCACAGCAGTCTACTGAGCGGTGACACAGACCAGTCGTCCATAACAAAAAAGTCAGTCACGGAACGCAAACGATGCAAGTTCAATTGGTGCAGGCCGCCAACGCAATCCTGGGCGAAGGCCCACTGTGGTGCCCGGATGAGCAGGTGCTCTATTGGATCGACATCCTTCGCCCCGCGGTGTATCGCCATACGCCGGGCGTGGGGCAGACCGGCGTATGGGCGTTGCCCGAAAGCGTGGGTTCCATTGCCCGCCTAGGTGCAGGGCAACTGCTGGTTGCCATGCGCAGTGGCCTGTTTGCGCTGTCTACGGTCGAGGGTTCGCTGACGCGGCTGGCCTCCGTCGAGCACGCCTCTGCCCAGCAGCGCCTCAACGATAGTGCAGTCGATCCTGCAGGGCGCTTCTGGGTCGGCTCCATGCGTGAGGGCGGCCCGAGCTTCGGCAAGCTGTATCGCTTTGGCGGTGGTTCTGCACCGTTCGAACTCGATGATCAATGGGCGTGCCCGAACGGTATCGGCTGGAGCCCAGACGGCACGGTGATGTACGTCACCGATTCGGCCAAGCAGACCATCTGGCGCTATGCCTATTCGGTTGAGCACGGCACGGCCACCGACAAGCAGGTGTTTGCCACCTTCGATGCTGGCACGCCGGATGGCCTGACGGTGGATGCCGAGGGGTGTGTGTGGTCTGCCTTGTGGGACGGCTGGAGCGTCGTCCGGCTGAGCCCCGAAGGCGAACGTGTGACCACGGTGCCGATGCCCGTGCAACGGCCTACCAGCGTGGCCTTTGGTGGCGACGCCCTCCAGACGCTGTATGTGACGTCGGCAAGCATCAATGTCGACACCACCGGGTTGAACGCCGGGCCCTTGGCGGGTGGCCTGTTCGCGGTTGAGACATCGGTGCGTGGACTGCTGAATACGCCGGCCCGTTTGGGGGAGAGGACATTCCTGTGCGCGACAGGCGCGGAGGTGCTCGCATGACCGCGCAGGCCGGCCTGATCGCACAGGAAAACACCGTGGACACGGCCGCCGTTGCGCCAGCACTGGTTGCGGTCGATTGGGGAACGTCGTCGTTTCGCGCGGCGATTGTGCGGGCAGATGGCACCATTCTTCGTTCCATGTCGGCCGGCAAGGGCATTGCCAAGATTCCTGGGCGAGACTTCAGCCAGGCATTCAGGCAATTGCTGTCCAGTTGGGAGGCGGAACTTGCCTCGTTACCAATCTACCTATGCGGCATGGTCGGCAGCCGCCAGGGCTGGGTGGAAACCACGTATCAGGAGTGTCCTGCGGGCTTTGAAGACATCGCGCGCGGCACGACCCGTTGCAAGATCGACGGCATGGAGTTGCGTTTCATCCCGGGCCTGCACTGGTATGACAATGTGGCCGGGCACGACGTCATGCGGGGTGAAGAGACGCAGGTGATCGGGGGGGTGACGCTTGGCCGTGAGCGCATCGTGGTTACGCCGGGCACGCATTCCAAATGGATTCTGACCGAGGGCCAGTCTGTCCGGCACTTCCGTACGTTCATGACGGGCGACATCTTTGCGGCAATGCGTGGTCACACCATCCTCGCGCATTCGATGGACGAGGGCAGCACGCTGGCTTCGCCAGGGGAAGTCAGTTTCGAGCAGGGTGTCCGGCAGGGCTTCCGCACGAACGCGTTGATGGGCGAGCTGTTTTCGGTCCGTACGCGCAGCTTGTTTTCGGAGCCCGGTTTCCACGCGGCCAGCTATTTGTCCGGCCTGCTGATCGGCAGCGAGTTTGCTTCGGGGGTGGCCCTCTATCCGGCAGCCACTCGGGAGGGGGTCACGGTGATCGGGTCCGCCGCGCTGATGCCGTTCTATGTGCGCGCCGCACAGTGCCTGGGCATCGATACGGAAGTCGTGGACGGCGAAGCCAGCGTGCTGGGCTGCTACCGGCTCGCACGATTAAATGGAGAAGCATGGTGATGCAGTCAAAGAACGTAGAGAAGTTTGCGCAGTTGATGGCACGGTGCCCGATTGTCGCAATCCTGCGAGGGGTCCACCCGGATGAAGTGCTGGAGATTGGCGAGGCGCTCATCTCCAACGGCATCGAGATCATCGAGGTGCCACTCAATTCACCGGAGCCCTTCGAGAGCATCCGCCGCTTGCAGGCGCGCTTTGGCGAGACTGCGCTCATTGGCGCGGGCACTGTTGTGACGGTCGAACAGGTGGATCGCGTGCGTGACGCCGGCGGTGTGCTTGTGGTGTCGCCCAATATCAACCCGGCGGTGGTGCGGCGCACGGTTGAAACTGGATTGGTATCGCTGCCTGGCGTTGCAACGCCTAGCGAAGCCTATGTTGCTCTGGAGGCCGGCGCGCACGCGGTGAAGGCGTTTCCGGCGGATCAGATCGGGTGTGTTGCCTTGCAGGCTTGGAAAACCATCCTGCCAGCAGGCACCCGGCTGCTGGCGGTTGGCGGTGTGGACGAGGCGACGTTGCCGCGCTTTCGCGCAGCCGGAATCACGGGTTTTGGGGTGGGCGGGTCGCTGTACAAACCGGGTGCGTTGCCGGAACAGGTCGGGCTGGTGGCAAAAAAGCTGCACAATGCCTGCCTGAACTGAGCGCAAACGCACCGATATCAGCCGTATCCGCTGTGAATCGTGTCCTGCCGCCATTCATGAACACTTCGGTTTTGCATTGAATTTCATGACTGAAAAGAAGAGTGCCCCGACCCTGAGCGACGTCGCCACCGCGGCCAATGTCTCCACGGCGACCGTCTCGAAATACATCAACCGCATCCAGCGTTTCTCGCCGGAGGTGGAGGCGCGGGTTGCCGCCGCCATCAAGGACCTGGGCTACCACTCCAACCCGATGGCGCGATCGATGGTGACGGGGCGCTCCAAGACGCTGGGGTTGTCCATCACGGATATGCACAACCAGTACTTCGCCGGGCTGGTGCAAGGTGCCAACCGCGTGGCAATGAAGCACGGCTACAGCTTGCTGCTGGTGGATAGCGAAGAAAGTGCGAGCCGAGAGCGTCAGTTGCTGGAAGACCTGTGCATGCGTGTCGACGGCCTGATGATCAACTCCAAGCTGCGCCAGGAAGAGATGGAGTGGATTCACGAACTGCCCAAGCCGTTCGTCTTTTTCGATCGGCGCGAGGACAACGGCAAGCAGGAGATCGATTCGCACAACCGCGATGCTGCTTACAT
>NZ_JAELUI010000707.1 GCF_016429285.1 Ralstonia sp. ASV6 | reverse complement strand
GATCTCTTTGACGCCGGCCACGCGTGCCGGAATCGCGTTCATCAGCACCGACGACGGATACGCCGCCTTGCCGCCCGGCACGTAGATGCCCACGCGATCGAGTGGCGTGACCTTCTGGCCCAGCACCTGTCTCTTATACACATCTCCGAGCCCACGAGACATGGCGCCTGATCGCGTATGCCGTCTTCTGCTTGAAAAGGGGGGGGGGGGGGGGGGGGGGGGGGGGGGGGGGGGGGGGGGGGGGGGGGGGG
>NZ_JAELUI010000706.1 GCF_016429285.1 Ralstonia sp. ASV6 | reverse complement strand
GACTGCCAACCCACCTGAACAGCCGCATTGACGAGCTGCTTCCTCACAATTGGCGCCTGGCGCGCTGAAGATACTCTCACTCACAACGCAGTTCGACTGGCAAGGTGGTATCGCCGGACGCTTACGGTAGATCTGAGCAATGCGCCGCAGCGCCTCGGGCGCCACGGTGCTGTGGCCCTGGTTGCGTAGTAGCTCGTCATACTTGCGTCGCGCGTGGGCAAGACATCCTGCGGCCACCCGTCCGGGGCGAG
>NZ_JAELUI010000114.1 GCF_016429285.1 Ralstonia sp. ASV6 | reverse complement strand
GATGGTCAAGCGCGTGGAGGACGTCTCTGCGGCGTCTACCGCCCGCGCCCGTGAAGATGCGCAACGCTCGCGCCTGTTGATGATCGTGATGGCGGGTGTGGGCGCCGTGCTGGGCATTGTGCTGGGCATCGTCATCGCACGCCGGCTGTCGCGCCAGCTGGGCGGTGAGCCGTCATACGCCGCCGACGTTGCCCGCCGCATTGCCGCAGGGGATCTGGCTGTGCAGGTGCAAACCCGCCCCGGCGATCGGGACAGCATGCTCTTCGCCATGTCGCAGATGCAGCAGCAGCTGACTGGCACCATCAGCAACATCAAGAGCTCGGCGGATTCAATTGCCAGTGCCACCAAGCAGATCGCAGCAGGCAATGCCGATCTTTCCCAACGCACCGAAGAGCAGGCCAGCTCGCTGGAGGAAACCGCCTCCAGCATGGAAGAGCTGACCAGCATCGTGAAGCAGAACGCCGACAACGCCCGTCAGGCCAGCGCACTGGCCGGCAGCGCATCGGACATTGCCGTCAAGGGCGGCCAGGTGGTGGGCCGCGTGATCGAAACGATGTCGGGCATCAACGCCAGCAGCAAGAAGATTGCGGACATCATCGGCGTGATCGAGGGCATCGCCTTCCAGACCAACATCCTGGCGCTGAACGCCGCCGTGGAAGCCGCCCGTGCAGGTGAGCAGGGGCGCGGCTTCGCCGTGGTGGCGGGGGAGGTGCGCAGCCTCGCGCAGCGCTCGGCCACGGCAGCCAAGGAAATCAAGGAGCTGATCGGCGATTCCGTCGGCCGCGTACGCAACGGCTCCGCCCTGGTGACGGAGGCGGGCGGGGTGATCGAAGAGGTGGTGGTGGCCGTCAAGCGCGTGACGGACATCATGGGCGAGATTTCTGCGGCATCGGATGAGCAAAGCTCCGGCATCGAGCAGGTCAACCAGGCCGTCAATCAGATGGACGAAGTGACCCAACAGAATGCTGCGCTGGTCGAGCAGGCGGCTGCCGCTGCGCTGTCGCTGGAAGAGCAGGCGCAACTGCTGCGCACCGCAGTATCGGCGTTCCGTACGGACGAGTCTGCTGAACTGGCGGCACCCGTGGTGCCACATCTGCCGGCCGAGCCTGCCAAGCCTGCAGTGCGCAGTGAGGTTCACCCGGGGGGCAAGACGCAGGTTGTGCGTTCCGTGGCCCGCGCGATTGCTTCTCGCAAATCGGGGCAAGCGGCCAAGACGGCGCCGGCTGCGGTGGCTGCTGACGCTTCGGCCCCAGCCGAAGCACCCGCCGTTGCGCTGGATCAAGGCGGAAAAGCGCCCCAGGAAGCACATTCTTCGGTTGCACCCGTGGTGGCAGCCGCAGTTTCGGTGGCCGTTGCAGCACCAGCCCTCAAGCTGTCCGCTGCTTCTGCCGATGATGATGAATGGAGCACCTTCTGACGCCAGCACCTCGCCAGCATTACCAGCAACATCTGCGGCGTGGCACCAGAAGCCCGGTGCCCGCCAATCGACTGAAAGCGGGCGCCAAGACTCGCGCAATTACGGGGTAGTTATTCAATGGCACAAACGGCACAAACCTTGGCGCCAGTTTCGCCGACGCTCGCGTCGCGTGAGTTTTCGTTTACCGCGGCAGATTTCGCCCGCATTCGCGACCTGATCTATCGCCGCGTCGGCATTTCGCTGTCCGACCGCAAGAGCGAGATGGTCTACAGCCGCTTGGCTCGCCGCCTGCGCGTGGTCAACCTCGGCTCGTTCCGCGAGTACCTGGATGCGCTGGAACACGGCCACCTGCCTGATGAGTGGGAAGCCTTTACCAACGCGCTCACCACCAACCTGACCGCATTCTTCCGCGAGCAGCATCACTTTCCGCTCCTGGCCGAGCACGCCAAGGCCAAGCGCACGCCGTTTACCGTGTGGTGCTCGGCCTCGTCGACCGGCGAGGAGCCGTACTCGATCGCCATTACCCTGGCCGAGACGTTTGGCACGATGTCGCCGGGCCAGGTGAGCGTGGTCGCGTCCGATGTGGATACCAATGCACTGGCGCGTGCCCGCGCCGGCATCTATCCGATGGAGCGCGTCGCGGCGCTGTCCTCCGATCGCCTGAAAAAGTATTTCCTGCGCGGCACCGGCAAGCAGGAGGGCTACGCACGTGTGCGCCCCGAGCTGCAGGCCATGATCGACTTCCGCCAGATCAACCTGCTCGACCGTGATTGGCCGTTACAGCAGAAGTTTGACGTGATCTTCTGCCGCAACGTGATGATCTATTTCGATAAGCCCACGCAGGCCAAGATCCTCGAGCACTTCATTGACGTGATGAAGCCCGACGGCCTGCTGTTTGCCGGCCATTCGGAGAGCTTCCTGCAGGTGACCCGCGCGTGGTCGCTGCGCGGCAAGACCGTGTACGAAATCGCGCCTGAACTGCGCGCGAAGATGACGGGGGCGAAATGATCGAACTCGGCAAGAAAGCAAACGCACACGCAACCTTGCGCACCGCCGCCGACACCGTGCGCAGCGACAGCGGCATGACCGTCGGTGCCATGGCCACGCTCGCGCAATCGGCTGCCAGCACGCACGCCTACTACGACACCACCTTCAGCCGCCGTGCCATGAAGGTGCTGCCCGGCGAGTACTACGTCACCACTGAAGACCTGATGCTGGTAACGGTGCTCGGCTCGTGCGTCTCGGCCTGCGTGCGCGACAAGATTCTCGGTATTGGCGGGATGAACCACTTCATGCTGCCCTCGCGCAACGAGGGGGAATCGATCCTGTCGCCCTCCATGCGCTATGGCACGCACGCCATGGAAGTGCTGCTCAACCAGCTCTACAAGGCCGGTGCCCGGCGCGAGCACCTGGAGATCAAGGTGTTTGGCGGCGCCGCCGTCCTGGCCGGCATGAGCACGCTGGACGTGGGCGAGCGCAACGGCAAGTTCGTGCTCGAATTCCTGCGCAACGAAGGGCTGGCGGTGGCCGCCAAGGACCTCTTCGACGTGCATCCGCGCAAGGTGTACTTCGTGCCGTCCACCGGCCAGATCATGGTGCGCAAGCTGCGCTCGCAAAGCTCCGCCGCCGAGCTGGACAGCGAAGCCCAATACGCCAGCAAGCTGTCGAAGTCCATTGCGACGAAGCCCACTTCGCGCCTGCAACTGTTTACGTAATTCCTGACCTTGCCCCCGAAAATATGAACGACAAACGCAAGATTCAGGTGCTGTGCATCGACGATTCCGCACTGATCCGCAGCATCCTGAAGGAGATCATCAACAGCCAGCCCGACATGGAGGTGGTGGGCGTGGCGCCGGACCCGATCATCGCGCGCGACCTCATCAAACAGACCAATCCGGATGTGCTGACGCTGGACGTCGAAATGCCGAAGATGGACGGCCTCGACTTCCTGGAAAAGCTCATGCGCCTGCGCCCGACGCCGGTGGTCATGATCTCCTCGCTGACCGAGCGCGGCTCAGAAGCCACGCTGCGTGCGCTGGAGCTGGGCGCGGTGGACTTCGTTGCCAAGCCCAAGCTGGGCATGCGCGACGGCATGAACGAATACGCCGACCAGATTGCCGACAAGATTCGTGCGGCGGCACGTGCGCGGCTGCGCCCGCGTACGGCGGCGCCCGCGGCCCACGCAACCGCTGCATCCCACGGCGCACACGTTCGCGCGGAGCACGCGCCTGCTGCCCCGGTGGCGCCGGCACAGGCCCGTACCCATTTCTCGTCGACGGAAAAGCTCATCATCGTGGGCGCGTCCACCGGCGGCACCGAGGCCATCAAGGATTTCCTGCTGGAAATGCCGCCTGATTGCCCCGGCATCCTGATCGTGCAGCACATGCCGGCGGGGTTCACCACCTCGTTTGCCAAGCGGCTCGATGGCCTGTGCCGCATCCGCGTGAAAGAAGCCGTGCACGGTGAACGTGTGCTGCCCGGCCACGCCTATATTGCCCCGGGCGACATGCACCTGTCGCTAGGCCGCAGCGGCGCCAACTACGTCACCGAGCTGGACCAGGGGCCGCCGGTCAACCGGCACCGCCCGGCGGTGGACGTGCTGTTCCGATCGGCAGCGCGCAACGCCGGGGCCAACGCGCTGGGCGTGATCCTGACAGGCATGGGTAAGGATGGCGCGGCCGGCATGCTGGAAATGCGCAACGCGGGCGCGTATAACGTCGCCCAGGACGAGGCCTCGTGCGTGGTCTACGGCATGCCCAAGGAAGCCGTGGCCCACGGCGGCGTGCACGAAGTCCTGCCGCTGTCGCAGATCGGCCCGCACGTGCTGGCCAAGCTGTCTGCACACGGTCGTGTGACGCGTGTGTAACTGGCACGATCCTGGCCCTGTGATGCACGCCGTACAACGTGTACGGCCGTGCTTCCCGGGCCAACCCCGGGTTGCCGGCTACGGATCGTGAACGGGTTCTCGCCCGCGAGGGGCCTGCCGATCAGGTCTGTGCTCAAGAATTGGCTCCAGGCGCCGATAACTCTGCCTAGGAAGCCCGAAACCCCCCAATTCAGTTAGTTTGCGGAGATTGTGTCCATGGACAAGAGCCAGTACCGATTCCTCGTCGTCGACGATTTCCCGACGATGCGCCGGATCGTGCGTAACCTGCTCAAGGAACTCGGTTTTGCCAACGTCGACGAGGCCGAAGACGGCGCCGCCGGCCTGGCCAAGGTCAAGGAAGGCCGTTTCGATTTCGTGATCTCGGACTGGAACATGCCCAACATGGATGGCCTGCAGATGCTGCAGAGCATCCGAGGCGACGCCAACCCGGTCATCAGTAAGCTGCCGGTGCTGATGGTGACGGCCGAAGCCAAGAAGGAAAACATCATTGCTGCCGCCCAGGCTGGCGCCAACGGCTACGTGGTCAAGCCCTTTACCGCTGCCACGCTGGACGAAAAGCTGGGCAAGATTTTCGAGAAGATCGAAAAGGGGGCGTGATGAGCGAGATGCATGATGGCGCGCATTCCGGCACCCAAGCGCCAGCCACCGAAGGTGTGGATCACGCCGACATGCCGGAGATGCTCCAGCGCATCGGCCACCTCACGCGCATGTTGCGTGAAAGCATGCGCGAGCTGGGCCTGGACAAAGGTGTGGAGAAGGCTGCATCGGCCATTCCCGACGCGCGTGACCGCCTGAACTACATCGCCAACATGACCGAGCAGGCGGCCACCCGCGTGCTCAACGCCATCGATGCGGCACGCCCCGTGCAAGACGCGCTGGAATCCGACGCCGAGGCGCTGGTCAACCGCTGGCAATCGTGGATGGACCGCCAACTGGGCGATGAGGAAATCCGCGAGCTGGTCGGCCAGACCAACGGCTTCTTGCGCAGCGTTCCGGAAAAGACGCGCGACACCAACCAGCAGCTCATGGAAATCCTGATGGCTCAGGATTTTCAGGATCTGACCGGCCAGGTGATCAAGAAGGTGCTGGATGTCGTGCAACTGATCGAAAGTCAGTTGGTTGGCATCCTGTTGGAGAACGCGCCTGAGCATCTGCGCACGGAAGCATCGTCGACGTCGCTGCTGAATGGCCCGCAGATCAACCCGGACCACCCGGACGTGGTCGGTAGCCAGGAACAGGTGGACGACCTGTTGGAAAGCCTCGGCTTCTGAGATCGGGTGACGAATCGGCTGCCAAGGCTCCCCGTTTGCTGCCAGCGCCCGCCACTTTGGCGGGCGTTTTCGTTTCCGGGGCCGTACTCAGTCGCGCAGAATCGTCCGGAACCCGATGTGCGCAGCAGGCAGGTCGGCCTCCTGCGCCTCACGCGCCGAGGCCCGATAGCGCACGCAAAAATCCGGTGAGCACAGGAACGAGCCCCCCTTGATCACCGTCGGCCGGTTCGGCTGGTTGCTGTTCTGGCCGAAGCGCTGTGGCTGGTCCAACACAGCCACCGCACGGGTGTCGCCATTTGCGTGCGACTGATGCGGGCCGGTGTAGGCATCGCGCGTCCATTCCCACACGTTGCCGATCATGTCGTACAGCGCGAAGCCGTTGGCGGCATAGCAGCCGACCGGGCCAATGCCGGCGTGGCCGTCCTCCGCCGTGTCGAGCACGGGGAAGATGCCCTGCCAGTAGTTGGCGCCGGGTTTGCCATTGCCGTCTCGCGGAGCCGTCTCCAGGTCGGCACCGTCCTGCCCGGCCTTGCCGGCGTATTCCCATTCCGCTTCGGTGGGCAGGTCGCGGCCGAGCCAGTGTGCGTAGGCCAGCGCATCGGCTTGGGTGACACGCGTTACGGGCTGGTTATCGACATCGATGAGCTTGCTGTCCGGCCCGGTCGGGTGTCGCCAGTCCGCGCCCTTCACCCAGCGCCACCACGCGTACGGGCGCGCCTGCAGTTCTGCCGTGTCCGGCACGTGGAAGACCACCGCGCCACCCTGGCGCTCGGCGTCGGTCACGTACCCGGTGGTAGCGACGAAGGTGGCGAACTGCGCGTTGGTCACCTCGGTCTGGTCGATCCAGAAGCCGCTCACGCGTGTCTTGCTGGCGCCCTGGGCGGGGCGCTCGTCCGGATAGCCGAGCGTGGTGCCGAAGGTGAAGCTCCCGCTGCTCACATGCACCATGCCGGCCCGCGTGTCCTGGCGCCAGCCGGGTGGCAACCCGGCGTAGCGGCCACAGGCATCCACCGTGCCCAGCGGCAGGCGCGGTGCGGTATGCGCGCTGACCACGTTGGCCGCGCGTGCCGCCATGTTGCCGCCGGCCGGATGCAGCAGCACGACGCAGGCTGCCGCCAGCGCCGCGCCCGCCAGCACCCAGCGCACGCGCTTGCGAAGGTTGACGCTGGCACCCATCAGTAGAACCCGCGCGGGCGCAGTGGCTCCACACCGCCAACGCTGCGCATGTAGTCCTGCCATTGCTGGTACAGCGTGGCCGCCACATCCGGATATTGCGCGGATACGTCTGTCGTCTCGCCGCGGTCCTTGGAGATATCGAAGAGCTGCCAGTGACCATCCGCAACGCCCAGCGGGGGTTCAGTCCACAGCGCTTTCCAGCGGCCGTCAGCACTGCGCAGGTAGGCGCGGCCGTACGACTCGTCACCGAAGGGCTGGGTGTGGATCGGGCCAGCATCGGCGGACTGTTTGATCGACGCCAGCAGCGACACCCCTGTCACCGGATACACCGCGCGGTTGCCGTATTGCACCTTGCCCTTGTTCTGGTCGACACCGTTGCCATCCACGGCCGGTTGCGCCGGTGTACTGGGCGGTGCGATGCCGGCCACGGCCAGGAAGGTGGCGGTGTTGTCCGTCACGTGCGTAAAACGCGTGATGGGCGGCAGCGCCTGCGTCTGGCCCGGCAGGCGCACGATGGCCGGCACGGAAACACCGCCTTCAGCCGCATGCCCCTTGACCAGATTGAACGGCGTGGCGCTCACCTCGGCCCAGCGCAGGCCGTATTGCAGGCGTTGTGCGTTGGCCTGGCCGTTGTCGGTGCCGAGCTTGGAGTAGACCGGGTCGGTGGCGTTGGCTTCATCCGTGGCTTTCGGGTCGGCGCCCGAGTCGATCGGCCAGCCTTCCGCACCGTTGTCCGACTGGAACATGATGAAGGTGTTGTCGTACTCGCCAATGTCTTTCAGGTGCTGGATCAGCAGGCCGATGTTGTAGTCGAGGTTCTCGACCATGCCGGCGTAGATCTCCATGTAGCGCGCCTGCGCCTTGCGCTCCAGCGGCGTGAGGTCGCTCCACTTCTTGTTGACGTAGCCGGGGCCGTAGTCGGTATAGCCCTGCGCGGGGCCGTGGTTGGCGTTGATGTAGCGCGCGTTGGCCGTGCCGTTGTTGGGCGAGGCGGGCGAGCGCGCGGTCGTGCCGGGCAGGCCGGCAAACGGGGTGAAGTCGGCCGGGATTAGCCCCGCCGCCTTCTGTCGCGCAATGCGTGCGTTGCGGATGGCGTCGTAGCCCGCGTCATAGCGGCCGGCGTACTTGTGCAGCCACGGGTCCGGCACCTGCAGCGGCCAGTGCGGCGAGGTGTAGGCCGCATAGGCGAAGAACGGCTTGCCGTCGCCCTTGTGCGAATCGATGTAGCTGATCAGCTTTTGCGTGTAGAAATCCGTCGAATAGAACACTGCCGGGCTGCCGCCGGTGCCACCCGGTTGCCCAGGCTGGCCGGGCTGCACGTAGACGCCGTCTTCCGTGTAGTTCTTGGCGTTGGCGTTCTCATGCCCGAAGTGGTTGCTGGCCGCGCCCGGCAGCAGCGCATACGAGCGCTCAAAGCCCCATTGGTCGGGTGTCTTGCCCAGGTTGGCGGCGCTGCCCGGAATACCGTTGCCCAGGTGCCACTTGCCGGCCATGTAGGTGTGATAACCGCCGTCCTTGAGCAGTTGCGCAACCGACAGCGAGCGGTCGTTCAGATACCCCTCGTAGCCCGGCAGGCCGGCGCGCTCGTCGTTGGGCGCGCCCATGGTGCCTTCGCCGACGAGGTGGTGATCGGTGCCCGAGATGAGCATCGCGCGCGTGATGGCACAGACGGTGCCGGCGTGATGGTTGGTCAGCAGCCGGCCCGATTGCACCAGCGCATCGAGGTTGGGTGTGTCGATCTCCCCGCCCATGGCGTGGATGTCGGAATAGCCGAGGTCGTCGGCCATGATGTAGAGGATGTTGGGCTTGCGCGCAGGCGTGGTGGGCTGCGTGGGCGTGCTGCTGTCGGCCACGGTTCCGGCAGATGTACCGGGCGGCGAATCACTGCCGCAGGCAGTGAGTGTGGCAATGGCGCCAGCAAGCAGCGCAGCCAGCGCACGTTGATGCAAGGGCAAGGCAGGGGAGATGGCTCGGTCGGGTGACATGACGGTTGGTCCGTTCTGGTTTGAAAAGAACGGGTCATGCTATGGACGCGCCCTGCATAAGGCCACGAAGTTTTCCGCAGGTCGATATGACGCCGTGAGCGTCTTGCTGCTGCGGTGCAGGCGTGCGGCGCGATTGCGAACCGCACGTCTGCTCAGTCCTGCGTCAGTTGCGGGCCTGCTGGGACACCTGCGACACGATCTGCCCCGCCGCGCTGTAGCTCGTGTTCATGTAGATCTTCGAGAACGAGTGCCCCAGCGCATCCGACAGCGGGTGCCAGCCGATCGAGTAGTTGGCGGGCAGCACCGTCTGCACCAGGCTCAATGCGCCGATCACCGTATCGGAATGCGACGTCAGATAGGTCGACCCCGGCAGTTGATAGCGCGCCGCATTCCCCACGTTGACCGCGCTGATCCTGCCTTGCGCCTGGTCCGGCCCCGTCACCAGCAGGTTGATCTCGAAGTTGGTGTACAGCGTGCCCTGCGAATGGCCGACCAGCACGACCTTGCGCTGCGCCTTCAGATAGTTGCGGTACTGGTTCAGGTGGTCCGGCAGTTCCGGAATGTCGTTCTTCGTGAGGATGTCGATGTACTTCTGCTGCAGCGTCGCATTCATGCCGCTGGCCGGCAGGCTGTTACCGTCGATGGCGCGCCAGAAATCGGCCGGGCTCGACCCTTCCACGGCCTTCTGCTTGAACACCTGGTAGATGTCACTGAAGAACCCCTGCGTGGCGTTGTACGCGTTGCCGTAGAGGTAGGTGTTGTTCTTGTCGCGCGCATTGAGCTGGGTCTTGAGCACCTGCATGTTGGCCACCGCATCATCAAACGTGGTGTTGATGCCGTTGACGAACACGATGGCAGATCCGGGCGCGGCCGAGATGGCACTCAGTGGCGCGGCAAGCAGCGAACCGGCGAGCACGATGGTGGCAAGTCTCTTCATCTTCATGCAGCAGTCTCCTTGGTGGCGTGGGTGAAGTCAGGCGGGAAACTCAGTTCGGCAGCGCGGCCGGATCGAAACTGCACGAGGCGGCGCCGGGGTCGTCGAAGTACTGGCCGCCTGCCAGCGCCTGGAAGCGCAGGTAGGCCGTTGTGTCGCTGTCGTTGTCGAGCATGACCGCGCGTGCTGCCTTGATGCGGTCGAGCATCGTCTGCTGGTCGATGCCGGTTCTGGCGAGCACGCCGGGGCCCAGCGCGCAGGCGATGCCCTTGGCGATTTCGTTACCAGCCAGCTTGGCGTCCTGCGGGCCGCGCACGTCGTTGACGGCTTGGCTCCAGCCGTAGGCGATCTGCATGAGGGCCTGGCGCGTGGCGGCGGAATTGGGGTATTCGCGGGCGAGGTAGTCGGTAAAGCGGGGCGGCAGTGGGCGCTCGGGAGGCGGCGGTGGCTTGTATGCGGGGGCGGCCTGCGGTGGTGGCGTGCCGGCAGGGGCCGGGGCGGGCGAGGGCGGCGTGGCCGCAGCGGCTTGTCTTGGCGGATCGGCCGGCTGAGCATCAGCGGCATCGGCCGAAAACAGCCGCACCCCTGCAAAGACCAGTACTGCCGCCGCCAGGATGGCCCCGGCCTTGAACTGCCACCGCATATCCGCTCCTGCATGATGAGGTTGGACTGCCCGACATACCCGTACCGCGCGTGCCACGGCGCACGTGGCTGCGGCGCATGGTAGCGGCCAGGGCAAGGTGTTTGGTTAGGCCAGTGTTACCAAACAGTTGTTTGGAGGTTTGCGCGGTGGCGGACGGTCATTTCATGGAAAAAGCCTGTCTGAGACGGTGTTCTCTGCGCTTTAGCGGGCGCCTGTTGCCGGAATAATGCGACCGTCCAGTCATCCATCTCTCGCACGCCCGGCATGTCCGACGATAGCGATCTCGAAAAAACCGAAGCCGCCTCTGCGCGGCGCCTCGAGCAGGCGCGCGAAGAGGGCGACGTTCCCAAATCAAGGGAACTGGGTTCGTTCGCCCTGATGGCCGTCAGTGCCGGCGGGCTGTGGGTGATGGGCGAGTCGATCGTGCGCGCAGCGTCGGCGTTTCTGGCGCGCTGTCTGGAATTCCACCGCTACGACTACACCCGGGCGCAGGACCAGTGGACCTACATCGGCACACAGTTCACGCCGCTGGCCACGGTGCTGGGCGGGTTGATCCTCATGCTGATCGTGGCTGCGCTCACGCCGCTGGCGCTCACGCGCGGGGCGATTTCGTTCAAGCCGCTGGAGCTGGACATCTCGCGCCTGTTCAAGCTGCAGGGCCTGACGCGCATGTTTTCAGTGGAAGGGCTGCTGGAGCTGCCCCGGCTGCTGCTCAAGCTCGCGTTGGTGGGCGGCGTCGCCTGGGGGCTGATCCTGCATTACCGGGGGGAGTTCATGGAACTGCCCCAGCAGGACCTGCGCACTGCCATGGGCGATGTCATGCACGTGGCCGGTGTGGCGTTTCTCTGCATGGCCGCGGTGATGCTGCTGGTGGCCGCCGTGGATGTGCCGCTGGCGCTATGGCAATACGCCCGCAAGCACCGGATGACCAAGGAAGAAGTGCGCAAGGAGCACCGTGAGTCTGAGGGGGATCCGCACCTCAAGGGGCGCATTCGCGCGATGCAGCGCCAGGCGGCCACGCGCCGCATGATGGCCGACGTGCCCAAGGCCGACGTGATCGTCACCAACCCGGTCCACTACGCCGTGGCGCTGCGCTATTCCGAGAAAGAGGGCGGCGCGCCGCGCGTGCTGGCCAAGGGCGCCGATCTGGTGGCGGCCAAGATCCGCGAGCTGGGCACCGAGCACAAGATTCCCATCCTGGAAGCGCCGCCGCTGGCCCGTGCGCTGTACCGCCATACCGAGATCGGCCACCAGATTCCCGAGGCGCTTTACGCTGCCGTGGCGGAAGTCCTGGCCTATGTCTACCAGTTGCGCCGTATGCATCAGGTGGGCGGCCGTGCGCCGAAACGTCCGACCGACCTGCCGGTGCCCGCCGATATGGACCCGGGGCCACGACCCGGACCGGACGACGAGCAGGACGAGGCCTGAGCTTCCGTTTCTGTCGCGCTGTCTGGGGCGGGGGCTTGAACAGCCGAGTGCGGGGCTTCAACCTCCGAGTCTGCACCTATTAGGTGCATCAATGGACCTGCGACCTCCGACGCCGGACCTTTCGAGGTCCGATGCCGCCTCTTTTTTGTCCACCTTCGTACGTTTTACCTCCAGCGCCGGGGCTTTGAGGTCCGAGAACGGACCTTGGCCGGTGCGCCGCCGGAGCTTGGAGGTCCGCGCACGGACCAAAAGGGGGCGTGGCCGCAGCTCAAAGGTCCGCCGGCGGACCTTTGAGGCCCAGCGCGGATTCTCCGTCATGCGGCCCCGGGATAGGGCTGGGCGGCGCCGCTGACGGCTTCCGCACCCCCCGGCGGGAGGGTATTTCAAAGAAAAGCCGCCTTTTGGGCGGCTTTCTCGCTTCTTCGATTTGGCGGCACCCCCGGCAAGATGGCATCCATCGAAAAGCCCCCCGCTTCCCGTACCTCCAGATGAACGCCGCACTGCTCCGAGTCTCCAGCTTCCTGCGCCAGGGCGACTACCGCTCGGCCGCCGGCCCGGTGCTGATCATCCTGATCCTGGCGATGATGGTGCTGCCGCTGCCGCCGTTCATCCTCGACCTGCTGTTCACGTTCAACATCGCGCTGTCGATCATCGTGCTGCTGATCAGCATGCACACGCTGCGGCCGCTGGATTTCTCGTCGTTCCCCAGCATTCTGCTGATCACCACGTTGATGCGGCTGTCGCTCAACGTGGCGTCCACCCGCGTGGTGCTGATGGAAGGCCACACCGGCCCGGACGCCGCCGGCAAGGTGATCGAAGCCTTCGGTCACTTCCTGGTGGGCGGCAACTACACCGTCGGTATCGTGCTGTTTGTCATCCTGGTGATCATCAACTTCATGGTGATCAGCAAGGGCGCGGGCCGGATCGCCGAGGTCAGCGCGCGCTTCACGCTCGATGCCATGCCCGGCAAGCAGATGGCGATTGACGCCGACCTGAACGCCGGCCTGATCCGCGAAGACGAAGCCCGCAAGCGCCGCACCACGATCGCCCAGGAAGCCGAATTCTTCGGCTCCATGGACGGTGCCAGCAAATTCGTGCGTGGCGACTCGGTGGCCGGTATTGCCATTCTGCTGATCAACATCATCGGCGGCCTGGCCGTGGGCGTGCTCCAGCACAACATGGACATTGGCCACGCCGCGACCAACTACACGCTGCTGACCATCGGCGACGGCCTGGTCGCGCAGATTCCGGCGCTAGTGATCTCCACCGCGGCGGGCATCATGGTCAGCCGCGTCTCCACCGACAAGGACATCGGCCAGCAACTGTCGACCGAGCTGTTCGGCATGCCCACGGTACTGCTGACCACTGCCGGTGTGATCGGCTTGCTGGGTTTGGTGCCGGGCATGCCGCACATCCCGTTCATTCTGTTTGGCGGCGGTCTGGGCTACCTGGGCTGGTATTTGAAGAAGCGCCGCGAGATTCCCGAGCCGGAACCGGTGCTGCAGGCCATCGCCCCCGTCGATACGCCCGAGGCAAGCTGGGACGACGTCTCCTGGGTCGATGTGCTGGGCCTGGAGATCGGCTACCGCCTGATTCCGCTGGTCGACAAGAGCCAGGACGGCGAGCTGCTGCGCCGCATCAAGGGCATCCGCAAGAAATTCACGCAGGACATGGGCTTCCTGGCGCCGGTTGTGCACATTCGCGACAACCTGGAGCTGGGCCCGTCGTCGTACCGCATCACGCTCAAGGGCGTGGAGATCGGCAGCGGCGAGGTGCAGCAGGGCAAGTTCCTGGCCATCAACCCAGGCGGTCAGGAGGGGCATGGTGGGCGGTTGGGCACGCAACTGCCGGGCACCCCCACCGTCGACCCGACCTTCGGTCTGCCGGCCATGTGGATCACCGCCGATGTGCGCGATCGCGCGCAAGCCGAGGGCTATACGGTGGTCGATTGCAGCACGGTCATCGCCACGCACGTCAATCAGTTGATTTACACCCATAGCACCGAGCTTCTCGGCCGTTTGGAAGTGCAGCAGTTGCTCGATCATTTGGCCAAGGAAGCACCGAAGCTGGTCGAAGACGTTGTGCCCAAGCTGTTGCCCGTCGCGACCGTGCAGAAGGTGCTGCAGAACCTGCTGGACGAAGGCCTGCACATCCGCGATATCCGCACCATCGTCGAGACGCTGGCGGAGCACGGAGGCAAGACGCAAGACCCCGCCGAACTCACCGCCGCTGTGCGGATCGCGCTGGGTCGGGCAATCGCACAGCATCTGTTTCCGACCAAGAACGAAATGCAGGTCGTCACGCTCGACCCGAATCTGGAGAACATCTTGCTGCAAAGCATTGTTGGCGGAAACGCCGGCCCGATCGAACCGCAACTGGCCGACTCGCTCATGCAGGCCGCCGCGGATTCTTCGCGCCAATACGAACAGATGGGCCAGACGGGCGTCCTGCTCGTGCCGCCCGCGCTGCGCCCGATGCTGGCCCGCTTGTTCAAGCGCGCCGCACCCAGCCTGCGCGTGCTGTCACACGCTGAAATTCCAGATCACCGAACGATTAAGGTTGTCGCCATGCTTGGAGGCCGCGCATGAAAATGCATCGATTCACCGGACTGACGTCGCGCGACGTGTTGCGTAAAGTGCGCGACCAGTTGGGCGACGACGCGCTGATCCTCTCGAACCGCGCCGTGCCGGGCGGCATCGAAGTCATCGCCGCTTCCGATACCCACCTGGATGCGCTGGTCGATACCCACTCGACCGCGCCGAGGGCCGCACAACGCCGCCCGAGTATGCCGGCTCCGATTCCGGAGCCCGCACCAGTGGCCGAGGCCGCCGCTCAGGCACCCGCAGAGCCGCAGGCACCGGTGCAAGCCGAGGCGGGGGCTGAAGCATCGCCCGCACCCAATGCGCTGGCCCGTCTGCGCAACCGCTTTGCCGCAGCGCGCCGTGTCGCCGTTGCCCACGCGCCGGCACAGGAAGAGGCCCCTGCCGCACCGGTTGCCGGCCGCAAGCTGCAAGCACGCGTGGATGATGATGTTGTGCTCGGCGAATCGGAAACGCTGCTGGGTGTGGATCCGCTGGTGGCCTCCACCCGCATGCTGGCAGGCCTCTCGCTGGATCGCGCCAATGAAGATGCTGCGCAGACGCTGGCCAGCACGGCCCAGTTCATCGCCCGCCGCACCGTCGTGCCGGAAGACGAGCCTGTCGAACAGACGATGCACCCGGCCGCCCGGGCAAGTGCGCAGGCAGACCAGCCGACCACGCTGCGCTCGTTTGCCGAGCGTGTGGAAGCCCAGGCGCGTGCAGTGCGCGCCGAGCAGCAGATTGCCCGCCCGCAACCGCAGGTTGAGACCGCCAAGCCGGCCGACATCTTCGTCCGCATGGAGGATTCGATGCCCAAACCTGACGCCGAGCGCGACGACGTGAGCCTGCAGCGTTCGACCATTAAGGCCGACATCAAGGCTGAAACCGATGCCATGACCCGCCGCATGGTGGGTGAAATCGAAACGCTCAAGAGCACGCTGACCGACGCAATGTCGAGCCTGGCCTCGCTGGGTGTGAAGCTGGGCGATCCGGTGCGCACGCGTCTGTTCCAGACCATGCTGAACGCGGGCTTCTCGGCGCAGCTCACGCGCTACGTGCTGGAGAACATGCCGCAGCACGACACGTATGACGGTGCGCTGGACTTCGTGCAGCGTGCCATTGAAAAGAACCTGACCACCGTGTCGGATGAAAACAGCCTGCTCGACCAGGGCGGCGTGTTTGCCCTGATGGGCCCGACCGGCGTGGGCAAGACCACCACCACCGCCAAGCTGGCTGCGCGCTTCGTACTGCGCCACGGCGCTTCGCGCGTGGCACTGCTGTCGACTGACAGCTACCGGATCGGTGGTCACGAACAACTGCGCATCTACGGCAAGATCCTTGGCGTCTCGGTGCATGCCGTGAAAGACGCGCAAGACCTGAGCCTGGCGCTCAACGATCTGCGCGAAAAGCACGTGGTGCTGATCGACACCATTGGTATGAGCCAGCGCGATCGCGCGGTGTCCGAGCAGATGGCAATGCTGCATGCCGTGGGCCCGTCGATCAAGCGCCTGCTGCTGCTGAACGCCGCAAGCAACGGCAAGACGCTCGATGAGGTGGTGAGCGCCTACCGCGATGCCAACCTGGCCGGCTGCATCCTGACCAAGATCGACGAGGCCGCATCGGTGGGCCACGCGATGGACGTGATGATCCGCCGCCGCCTGCCGCTGCACTACGTGTCGTACGGCCAGCGCGTGCCGGAGGACATTGCAGTACCGAACAAGAAGCTGCTGATCCATCGCAGCTTCCGTGCAAGTGCCGAGCAATCGTCGTTCGCGCTGGATTCGGATGAATCGCTGCTGGTGGCGCAAGGCGCCGCACGCAGCCGCGAACCGGGCCTGGCCGCTTTCGATTTCGCATAAAGAACAAAGAGGGGACCATGACGACCCCATTCGCCAAGGACCAGGCCGCCGGGCTGCGCCGCATGCTCGGCCAGGTGGCAAGCCGCCGTGTGCTGGTGATCGGTGCAGAGGAGCAGATCGACGACTTTGTCGACAACCTGCGCATTGCACTGTCCGCCATGGGCCGCGACGCCGCTGTGGTGAGCGCGCAGACCATGCTGGCCGTGGCCGGCATGCTCGAGCAGCACGACAGCAGTGCCGACGTGACGCTGGTGGCCGGGCATTTCGGCACCCGCGCGCTGGGCACGGTGGCCGAAGCCTGCGACGACGTACTGCTGGTTTTCTCCGATGGCCCGGAAGGTATTAAGAGCGCGTACACGCTGCTCAAGAAGACCGCAGGGCTGCAGGGCGGCGCGGGTATCCGCACGGTGGTCTGCGGCGCGCATTCGGTCGACTCCGCTGTGCGCGTGTTCGGCAACCTGGCCAACACGGTGGGGCAGTACCTGAACACCCGTATCGACTTTGCAGGTTATCTGCCGGAAGACCGGCATGTAGAACTGGCGCTCTCGCTCGGCAAGCCCGTGGCGAGCGCGTTTCCCGCATCGCCCTCGGCCATGGCCTTCCGCCAGCTTGCCGAAGAGATGCTGAGCTGGGCCAGCGCCGAGGCCCAGGCCGCTGATGTCGCCGGTAGCACGGCGGCGTCGCGGGTGATGGTATCGGCGCAAGAACCGACTCAGGCAACGGCAGATGCGTCGGCAGAAGCAACGTCAATATCGGCACCCCCAGCGACGCCCCGCGCCTGTGCGCACGCGGCTGAGATGGTTTATTGAGGCGCACCATGAACGAAGCGCCAAAGGCAGGCATGGATATGTACACCGCAACCGGTCGCAAGACCAAGTCCGACGAGATGGCGACGTATGCACCGCTGGTACGCCGCATTGCCAACCAGATGATGGTGAAGCTGCCGGCCAGCGTCGAACTCGACGATCTGATCCAGGCCGGCATGATGGGCTTGCTCGATGCGCTGTCGCGCTATGAAGAAACGCAGGGCGTGCAGTTCGAGTTCTACGCTGCCCAGCGGATTCGCGGCGCGATCCTGGACGAGCTGCGTGGCTCCGACTGGCTGCCGCGTGGGCTGCGTCGCAATGCCCGCACGATCGAGCAGGCGATCCAGAAGCTGCAGCAGCAGAAGGGGCGCGCGCCCACCGAAACCGAGATTGCCGCCGCGCTGAACATGTGTAAGCGTCCGGCGATACCACCTTGCCAGTCGAACTGCGTTGTGAGTGAGAGTATCTTCAGCGCGCCAGGCGCCAATTGTGAGGAAGCAGCTCGTCAATGCGGCTGTTCAGGTGGGTTGGCAGTCG
>NZ_JAELUI010000705.1 GCF_016429285.1 Ralstonia sp. ASV6 | reverse complement strand
GACCACATCAACGGTATCGAGGGCTTCTGGAGTTACGCCAAAAACTGGCTCTATCCGTACCGTGGTGTGCCCAGCAAATTCTTCCATCTTTACTTGGCTGAAACCTGCTACCGATTCAACCACCGTGGGCTGCTGCCGGTTCAGTGGACACCGACCTAAGCTTCTCGAGCTTGCTCAAACTGTATCGGACTGACGTAGCCGAGCGTCGAATGCCTGCGCGTCGGATTGTAGAAGCGCTCGATGTAGTCGAA
>NZ_JAELUI010000704.1 GCF_016429285.1 Ralstonia sp. ASV6 | reverse complement strand
GGAAACATTGGTGGTGTCCATGAACCCGGCGCGTTGCCAGGCCCAGGTCTTGCCCTGGTCGTCGCTGCGGAACACGGCGCTCTGCTGGATGCCATCGCCGCTGGCAGAAGCCGGGCGGTCCTGGCTCTGTCTCTTATACACATCTCCGAGCCCACGAGACATGGCGCCTGATCGCGTATGCCGTCTTCTGCTTGAAAAGGGGGGGGGGGGGGGGGGGGGGGGGGGGGGGGGGGGGGGGGGGGGGGGGGGGGG
>NZ_JAELUI010000703.1 GCF_016429285.1 Ralstonia sp. ASV6 | reverse complement strand
CCCCCCCCCCCCCCCCCCCCCCCCCCCCCCCCCCCCCCCCCCCCCCCCCCCCCTTTTCAAGCAGAAGACGGCATACGCGATCAGGCGCCATGTCTCGTGGGCTCGGAGATGTGTATAAGAGACAGGTTCAAGCAAATGCCCGACTGGACGCAACCGTTCCTGCACAGCGGCGTGGTCATCGCCTGCCTGGTGTCGGTGGCGCTGAATCTGCTGCTCAATGGCACCGGCGAAGCGCATGTGCCGTCGTCCATC
>NZ_JAELUI010000702.1 GCF_016429285.1 Ralstonia sp. ASV6 | reverse complement strand
GGACTTCTTATAGGGACGGTTCCAGTCGTTGTTCAGTTCGTGCATCGAATACAACGCACGGCGATGCACCGGCTTGAGACCATCCCGTACATCTGGAAGGGCGCGGCCCACGATCACGCTCATGGCGCTGTCTCTTATACACATCTCCGAGCCCACGAGACATGGCGCCTGATCGCGTATGCCGTCTTCTGCTTGAAAAGGGGGGGGGGGGGGGGGGGGGGGGGGGGGGGGGGGGGGGGGGGGGGGGGGGGG
>NZ_JAELUI010000113.1 GCF_016429285.1 Ralstonia sp. ASV6 | reverse complement strand
GCTTGCCGCATGCGCGGCATTTGAGCCGCCCATCGGAGAGTTTGTAGGGCCTGCTTGCGGAACAATCCGGGCATCGCTTCATGGTCGGACCAGGGTAACTCTGGTCCGGTTTGGGTAGGAATTACCCAAAAGAAAAGGCGCCCACTTAGGGCGCCCTTCCGATACAGCGTGCAGTCAGTTTCGCGTTACATCGTCATCATGTTGGCGTTCATGTTGTGCATGACCCACAGCGAACCGACAACGACGATCGCCAGAATCAGCAGCGTGAACAGGAAGGCCATCACGTTCCAGCGTTGTGCGGACGAACCGTCCAGGTGCAGGAAATAGATCAGGTGCACGACGATCTGCACGACCGCCAGCGCCATCACCGTCACCAGCACGGTGCCGTGCGAGTAACCGCCGTCCATGACCATCTTGAACGGGATGGCCGTCAGGATCACCGCCAGCACGAAGCCGATCAGGTAACCCTTGATGGTGGCGTGGCCGGCGCCGCCGGCAGCATGACCGTGACCCTCGCCGTGGGCGACGGGGGTCGAAACGTTAGTCTGTTCCATTTACATCGCTCCCAGCAGATACACGACGGTGAACACGCCGATCCACACCACGTCCAAGAAGTGCCAGAACAGGGAGAGGCACGACAGGCGGGTCGTTTGGGTCGGGGTCAGGCCCTTGGCGGCGATCTGCCACATCATGACGATGATCCACAGCATGCCGCTCGCCACGTGCAGGCCGTGCGTGCCGACCAGCAGGAAGAACGACGACAGGAACGCGCTGCGGTTCGGGCCGGCGCCTTCTGCGATCAGGTGATGGAATTCGTTGATTTCCATGCCGACAAATGCGGCGCCCAGCAGCAAGGTGATGCCCAGCCACAGCATCACGTGATCCTTGCGGCCGTTCTGCACGCTGATCATCACCATGCCGTAGGTGATGGACGACACCAGCAGGATGCCGGTTTCGATCGCCACATACGACAGATCGAATAGCTCCTTGCCCGTCGGGCCGCCCGCCGTCGCGCCGCGCAGAACGCAGAACGTAGCGAACAGCGACGCGAAGATGATCAAGTCGCTCATCAGGTACACCCAGAAGCCGAAGACCTTGGTGTCTGCGACATCGTGGTGGTGCGCATGGTCATGCGCGTGGTCGTGGCCGTGCGCGTGACCGTGCGCGGCGTGACCGTCTAGAACATTGGAAGCCATGGTTTAAGCCTGCGAACCGATACGTTGGAAGTAGGCCGACTCGGTCTCGTGGACCTCGTGAGCGGGCACGTAGTAATCGACGTCGTCGTCGTTACTGCGGAGGATGAAGCTGCCGATCATGCCGACCAGACCCAGCACGGCCATCCACCAGATGTGCCAGATCAGCGCGAAGCCCATCACGATCGAGAACATGCCGATGAAGAAGCCGGCGCCGGTGTTCTTCGGCATGTGGATCTTCTCGTAGCTGGCCGCCACTTGCGTCGGCACTTCACCGCGTGCCTTCATGTCGGCGAAGGCGTCGATGTCACGCACCACCGGCAGGGTCGGGAAGTTGTAGTGCGCCGGCGGCGACGAAGTCGCCCACTCCAGCGTACGGCCACCCCACGGATCGCCCGTCAGGTCAGCCAGCGCATGGCGGTTGCGGATGCTGACGAAGATCTGGATCAGTTGCGAGGCAATGCCGCAGGCGATGATCGCAGCGCCGATCACGGCGACGATCAGCCACGGCTGCCATGCCGGATTGTCGGTATGGTTCAGACGACGCGTCATGCCCATGAAGCCGAGCACGTACAGCGGCATGAAGGCGGTGTAGAAGCCCACGAACCAGCACCAGAAGGCACGCTTGCCCCACTTCTCGTCGAGCTTGAAGCCGAAGGCCTTCGGGAACCAGTACGTGATACCGGCCAGGTAACCGAACACCACGCCACCGATGATGGTGTTGTGGAAGTGAGCGATCAGGAACAGGCTGTTGTGCAGCAAGAAGTCAGCGCCCGGCACGGCCAGCAGCACGCCGGTCATCCCGCCGATCACGAAGGTGATCATGAAGCCGATCGTCCACAGCATCATCGAGTTCAGCTCGACGCGGCCACGGTACATCGTGAACAGCCAGTTGAAGATCTTCACGCCCGTCGGGATCGAGATGATCATCGTGGCGATACCGAAGAACGCGTTGACGTTCGCACCCGAGCCCATGGTGAAGAAGTGGTGCAGCCACACCAGGAACGACAGCACGGTAATACCGGCGGTTGCCCACACCATCGACGTGTAGCCGAACAGCTTCTTGCGCGAGAACGTCGAGACGATTTCCGAGAACATGCCGAACGCCGGCAGGATCAGGATGTACACCTCGGGGTGGCCCCAGATCCAGATCAGGTTCACGTACAGCATGGCGTTGCCGCCCAGCTCGTTCGTGAAGAAGTGCATGTCCAGATAGCGGTCAGCACCCAGCAGCGCCAGCGCCACGGTCAGCACCGGGAAGGCGGCAACCACCAGGATCATCGAGCACAGCGACGTCCAGGTGAAGATCGGCATGCGCATCAGGGTCATGCCCGGCGCGCGCATCTTGAAGATGGTCGCGACGAAGTTCACCCCGGTCAGCAACGTGCCCAACCCGGATATCTGCAAGGCCCAGATGTAGTAGTCGACCCCCACGCCCGGGCTGTACGCCAGCTCCGACAGCGGCGGGTATGCCAGCCAACCCGTGCGGGCGAATTCACCCACGCCCAGCGACACGTTGATCAGCACCACGCCGGCAGCAGCCAGCCAGAACGACAGCGTGTTCAGGAACGGGAACGCCACATCGCGCGCGCCAATCTGCAGCGGCACGATCAGGTTGATCAGGCCCGTCATCAGCGGCATGGCCATGAAGAAGATCATGATCACGCCGTGCGCGGTAAAGATCTGGTCGTAGTGCTCAGGCGGCAGATAGCCGGCACCGCCGCCCGAGGCGACCGCCAGTTGCGAGCGCATCATGATGGCGTCGGCAAAGCCGCGCAGCAGCATCACGATGGCCAGAATGCAGTACATCACGCCGATCTTCTTGTGATCGACCGAGGTGATCCACTCATTCCAGAGGTACGTCCACTTCTTGAAGTAGGTGATCAGGCCAAACAGGCCCGCGCCACCCAGCAGAATGGCCGAGACCGTCACGACCACGATGGGCTCGTGCAGCGGAATGGCCTCCAGACTCAACTTGCCAAACATCGTCAACTCCTAGGAATTCTTGGCCGTGCCCTTGGGCGCCGGCAGGGCGGACTGCACCGGCAGCGGACGCGTTGCCGCGTCAGCCGTTTCCACCGTGCAGTTGGCGCCTTGGAGCGCCTCGTCGAGCGTCAGGACCTTGTCCGAGTCGCCCATGTATTTGTGCAGGATGCTGTGATACAGCGCCGGGTCCACAGAGGCGTACACCGCCGGCGGCACCTTCTCGCTCGGCTTGGACAGCTCTGCGTAGCCTTCCTTGGTCAGGACCTGCGGCGCGCTGCGGACCTGCTTGACCCAGGCGTCGAACTCTTCGTTCGTCATGGCCGTGGCCTTGAACTTCATGCCCGTGAAACCCTGGCCGCTGTAGTTCGACGACATGCCATCAAACACGCCGGTCTCGTTGGCGATCAGGTGCAGCTTGGTCTGCATGCCCGCCATGGCGTACACCTGGCTGCCGAGCTGCGGGATGAAGAACGCGTTCATCACCGTGTCGGACGTGATCTTGAAGTTGATCGGCGTGTTGGCCGGGAATGCGAGCTGGTTGACCGTCGCGATCTTCAGTTCCGGATAGATGAACAGCCACTTCCAGTCGAGCGAAACAGCCTCGACGGTGATCGGCTTGACGTCTGATTCGATCGGCTTGTACGGATCGAGCGCATGCGTGGACTTGTAGGTGATCCAGCCCAGCACGACGATGATCAGGCACGGGATCAGCCACACCACCGCCTCGATGGCGTTGGAGTGCGACCAGTCCGGCTCGTAGCGTGCCTTCGTGTTGGTGGAGCGGTACTTCCACGCGAACACCAGCGTCATGATGATCACGGGAATGACCACCAGCAACATCAGGCCGGTTGCCACCAGGATCAGCGTCTTTTCTTCCGCCGCAATCATCCCCTTCGGGTCGAGGACCGTCAGGTTGCAGCCCGCCAGCAGGAGCGGGAGGCTTGCGGCCAGGAGCCGCTTCATATGTGGAACGAGTGTGTTCTTCATGTCTTGCACAGTTGCGCCGGCAATGCTTACCAACATCACGGGAGCCAAGCAGCCCATACAGCGGCCACAGGCAGATAAACGCGGGAAATGAGAAAAGACCGTGCTACCGGCACCTCGAAAGCGCTTAGGTGCAATAGCGGATCTTCGATCACATCAGGCGCCGGTCAGGGAGAAGCTGAACCCAGCGCACCCCGCCGAAGAGGCGGACTTCGGCCATGGCTGACATGGACGAGGCTGAGCGCCGCCGCACCGCACAAGGCAGCGGACGACAGATCGGGGGCGGAAGGATTCGATGCAGGCACTACGTCAGGCGCTCGTTGGGGGAGCGCGGTTGGGAGTGGAATGCGGGCGCGATCTTACCGCCAGACAGCACTTCGGATTGCGTTATCTGCTCAGGCAAACAGAAATCGGGGCCGATTGACAAGTGGCGCCCTCCCCGCGCGGCTAGGGTTTACGCGGTTTTGCGGGTAAGCAAATCGAAAGTGGTTGTTGTTGCACTGCGACAATCAGCCACAGTGGTGCGCACCCGACGCAGCCCCCAAATGTGCGCCCAAATGTTGAATTGATAATAAGAATACTTCTCATTTACAATTCAGCACTTTCCTGCTCCGCATCACCGCCCGGTGTCCTGCGATTCCTCCGCCCCGCCCTTGCTTGCCGCACTGGTCCGTCACTACGACGAACTGGTCGATCTGCTGCGCCGGCGCTTTGGAGCGGACCGCAGTTTTGCGCGCGATGTCGTGCATGACGTCTGCGTGAATCTGCTCGCGGAGCCACCACGTCAGCCAGTCGCAGCACCCGTGGCCTATCTGAGGCGCGCGACCGTCAACCTGGCGATCGACCGGCATCGCGTGGAATCGGCCCGCGGCACATGGGTCGAGACCACAGACGCACTGCCCGAACCCGCCGACGAAGCTCCCAGCGGTGACCGCCTCGTCGACGCCGGCCGAGAACTGGATCGCCTGTCGGAAGCCATTGCTCTGCTGCCGCCGCGCTGCCAGCAGGTGTTCGTGCTGCATAAGATCCACGAAATACCGCAGGCTGAGGTGGCGATAAGATTGGGGATTTCGCGCAAGGCGGTCGAAAAGCACATTCGGTTGGGCATGATGGCCTGCCGTACGGCGCTGGACCGCCCGGCCGCCGCACCGCCGCGCTGAACACGCACACGCGCTTGATGCCCCAACCACCCGACGACTTCTCCCGCGAGGACGACAGCCTGGCGCGCCATCGCAGCACGCTGCGGGCGCGCTTTGCCATGCCGGAACTGCCGGCGCGGGCGCCACGTCGGCGGGCACCGATGGTGGCGGCCGGCATCGTCGCGCTGCTCGGTGCGGTGCTGTGGGCAGACCCGGCCTGGCATACGCAGCGCTACACCACAGCCGCGGGCGAACGCCGGCACCTCACACTGCCCGATGGCAGCGACCTCACCCTCGCCACGCGCACGGTAGCCGAGGTGGAATGGCATCTGCGCTCGCGGCAGGTACGTCTCGTCGATGGCGAGGCGCTGTTCGACGTGGCGCATTCAGCGTGGCGACCCTTCGTGGTGCGCGCAGGCGAAACCACCGTGCGCGTGGTCGGCACCGCCTTCAACGTACGGCGTGCCGATCCGCGTGTGACGGTGACCGTGCTACGCGGCCGCGTGCACGTGGAAGATGCCTCCGGCGATGCGATGTTGCTGACCGCCCGCCAGGCCGCCGAGTCGTTCAACGGCACCCTCACCGCGCGCGCCGCGCCCGACCCCGGTGCCGCCATCGCCTGGAAAGACGGCAAGCTGATGTTTGACCGCACACCGCTGGCCCAGGCCGTGGCCGACATCAACCGCTATCGTGCAACGCCTGCAGTGCTGACCGATCCCGCGCTGGGCCGCCTGCAGATCTCCGGCGTGTTCGACAGCGCGCGCACCGATGCGCTGCTTGATCTGCTGCCGTCCATCCTGCCCGTGGCAATCCGCCGCGAAGCCAACGACACCGTGCGCATCTTCGCCCGGGGCGTCGTTCGCTAAAGAAAAATTGCGCGCCGAGGTAGGGATGCCCGGCATGCAGCTCGTCTACTCCCCTGTGACCTAGACCAACAGATCCACAGATTCAACACGGGGAGCTTCACAGTGATTCGCACACAACGACGCGTGCCGCGCCTGATCGCGCTGGCTGCGGCCACGCTGCTGGCCGGTGCCGCCTTCGCGCAAACCCGCCTGACCATCGACATTCCTGCCGAGCCGCTCGATGCCGCGCTCAATGCGCTCGCACGGCAGGCAGGCGCGCAGCTTGTCTTTGCCAGTTCGCTGACGGCGGGCAAGACGGCCCCGCGCGTGCAAGGACAGATGCGCGTGGAAGATGCACTCGACAGAGTGCTCGCGCAGTCCGGGCTGGTGGCGCGCAAGCAAGGTGGCAACACGTTCACCATCGAACCGACTGGCGGCAGCGCACAGGTCACGTTGCCGGCCACGGTGGCGACTGCCAGTGCGCAGCAGGAATCGGCCACGGGCCCTGTGCGCGGCTACATCGCCCAGCGCAGCGCCACCGGCACCAAGACCGATGTGCCGCTCTCGGAGATTCCGCAGTCGATCAGCGTGGTGCCTCGCGACCGTTTCGAAGCCCAGGGCGCGCAGAGCGTGAACGAGGCGCTGCGCTATTCGGCATCCGTGTCGTCGTACGGCGCGGGCACGCGCTCGGACTGGTACACCGCGGTGCGCGGCTTTGTGCCGGCCACCTATCTGGACGGCCTGCAGTTGCCCAACACCATCAACCTGGCGAGTTGGCGTGTGGACCCTTGGCAGATCGAGCGCGTCGAGCTGCTGCGCGGGCCGTCGTCTGTGCTGTATGGCCAGGGCGACCCGGGCGGCACGGTGAACATCGTCACCAAGCAGCCGACCACCGAGCCGATCCGCGAGATTGAAGTGCAATACGGCAGCCATGCGCGCAAGCAGGTGGCGGGCGACTTTGCCGGCGCGCTCGATGCCGACGGCAAGCTGTCGTATCGACTGACGGCCGTTGCGCGCGACGGCAACCTGCCTTTCGGCCCGTTCAAGGACCAACGCCTGATGGTGGCGCCCTCGCTCACCTGGAAGCCATCGGCGGACACCACGCTCACGCTGCTGGCGACCTATCTGCGCGACAAGACCAACTCGTCCGACAACTTCCTCCCGGCCAGCGGCACCATCCTGCCGAACCCGAACGGCAAAATTCCGGCCACGCTGTTCACGGGCTCGCCGGACTTTGATGCGTACGAGAAGACGCAGTACTCGCTCGGCTACCAGTTCGAGCACAAGCTCAACGACACGTGGACGGTGCGGCAGAACACGCGCTACATGCACCTGAAGCTGGACGACCGCATGACCTACGGCGTGGGCCTGGACCCGAGCGACCCAACGCAGCGCATGATGTGGCGCTACGCCGGCATCGCCCAGCCGAGCTACGGGCGGTTCGACATCGATACGCAGGTGCAGGCGAAGTTCGCCACCGGCATCGCACGGCACACCTTCCTGGCGGGCGTGGACTATCAACGCCAGACCACCAAGGACCCGGAGAACTACGCCCTGACCTCGTCGCTGGATGTGTACAACCCGGTGTATGCGCCGTTCGACTGGTCGATCTTCAACGGCTCGGGGGCATCGCCGCAGGACATCCACCAGAAGCAGACGCAGCTTGGCGTGTACTTGCAGGACCAGATCAAGCTGGGCGAGCGCTGGGTGTTCACGCTTGGCGGCCGTCACGACTGGAGCGACCTGCGTACCGACGACCTGCTCGCCGGCACCAACACCAGCCAGCGCGATTCCGCCTTCACGGGACGCGTGGGCGTGGTGTACCTGGGGCCATATGGGCTGTCGCCATACATGAGCTATTCGACGTCGTTCAACCCAACCATCGGCACCGACCGCAACAACCAGCCGTTCAAGCCCACCAAGGGCAAGCAGATCGAGGCGGGCATCAAGTTTGCACCGACAAGCAAGACGTCGATCACGGCGGCGGTGTTCCAGATCCACCAGACCAATGTGCTCACGCCCGACCTGAACGACCCGACCGGCATGCACAACGCGCAATCGGGCGAGGTGCGCTCGCAGGGCATCGAGCTGGAAGGCACGACACAGCTGCTGCCGGGCTGGAACGTGATTGCCAGCTACACGTATCAGGACGTGCGCAACACCAAGGCCAACGATGTCACGCTCAACAAGTGGCCGATCGCCATTCCGATTCCACGCCAGATGGCATCGTTGTGGACGGACTACCGCATCCGCTCGGGTGCACTGCAGGGCGTGGGCGTCGGAGCCGGCGTGCGCTATATCAGCCCGACGGCCGGTGCGCCGGACAACTCGCTCAAGGTGCCGGGCTACACGCTGTTTGATGCGTCCATCTTCTACACCGTTGGGCACTGGCGCTTTGCGCTCAACGGCACGAATCTGGGCAACCGCGAGGTCATCTCTGGCTGCTACGACGCCACGCGCTGCATCTACAACAACGGGCGCACGGTGCTGGCAACGGCCAAGTACGCCTGGTAACGCGCTGCTCCATTGCCAAAGAAAAACGGGCCACAACATCCGTGGCCCGTCTTATTTCTGCTACTGGCTCACTGGGTGATCAGCCCGGCAATGCGTACCAGCACCAGCCCCGCCGCCACCACTAGGTAGCCGCGCAGCACGAACATCCACGTACGCTTGAGCGGCGTCCAACGTGCCGGCGTAAGTTGCTCCAGCGGCGGCATGGTCCAGTGGTCGCGGTCCAGCACGCTCACGCGTTGCGGATGATGCGGCCGCTGGTTGCGCCGCTCGATGCGCCACAGCACCAGCGACATCACCACTGCGACGACCGAACCGCCGATCAGGATCGCACCGATCTCGAACTCGCCAATGCCCGGGAACAGCACCGCAGCCGTCAGGATGACCGACAGCATCACCAACACCGCCACCACCCCGCCAGTGAAGATGTTCATCGCGCGGCCGTTCGTCCACGGACCCAGCACAGCCTTGTCGTTACACAACAGCAGCAGGAACACCGTGGCACTCGGCAACAGCACGCCCGCCAGCGATTGCACGGCATTGGTCAGCAGGCCCAACGGCACACCCGGCGTCAGCACCAGGCCAGCGGCCAGCAACGTCAAACCGAAGTAGACGGCATAGAAGCCCTTGGCCTCCGTCGGCTTGCGATGCAGCGAATGCCGCACGGCAAATACATCGCCAATCGCATAGGCCGTCGACAACGACACTGCGCACGCGCCGATGATGCTGGCATCCAGCAGCGCAATGGCAAACAAAATGCCGGCCCAGCGGCCCGAATGGGCCTCCAGCCCTTTCGCCGTGCCCAGTGCATCGGTGTAGTTGCCGAACTCAGGCGTGCCGTGGAAAGCCTGCGCGCTGAAGGCAATCATCGCCACCGCGCCGGCAATCACGAGCACGATGCCCAGCCACAGGTCCGCGCGCTCATAGCGGATGAAGCGCGCGGTAATGCGCTTGTCGATCACATAGCTTTGTTGGAAGAACAACTGCCACGGCGCGACGGTCGTCCCGACGATAGCGATGATCAGCAGCATCACCTCCGCCAGCGGTGCACCGGCCGGTAGAGCAGGCACGAAGAAATCGCGCGCCACCTGCCCCATCGGCGGATGCACCATCAGAAAGATCGGAATGAGCGTAAGACTGCCCGCCACCAGCGCGAGTGCAAAGCGCTCGAACCGTCGGAAGTCACCGGTGGACGCAGCCAGCATGACCAGCGCCGCCGCCGCGCACACACCCCAGTGGCGCGGAATGCCGAGATATTCCAGCGCGAGGCTAATGCCAATGAACTCCGTCACCAACGTCAACGCATTGACGAGGAACAGGTCGATAACGGAGAAGCTGCCCCAGAACTTGCCGAAGCGCGCGAAGATCAGCCGCGCGTGGCCGACCCGCGTGACGGCACCCAACCGCAGCACCATTTCCTGGTTCACGTACAGCACAGGGATCAGCAGCATCAGCGTCCATAACAGCGTAGTGCCGTAGTTCTGCCCGGCTTGCGTGTACGTGCCGAAGGCGCCAGCGTCGTTGTCGCCGACCATCACGATCAGGCCAGGCCCGAGGATGGCCAGTAGCGTGCGCAGGCGTGCGCGCCAGTTGTCGCGCGCCCCAGTATCGTGGTGCGCGATGGTGCCGAGCGCACCGCGAATATCACCGACGTGCGCGTCGTCGAGTGCGGCATGACGTGGTGGTGCGTCGATGCCCGAAGCGAATTGGGTCATGTCGACCTCCGTTTGTGTTGGTGTTGTTGGATGCCCTGCCCGTTACCAGTAGGTGCGCGACAGCCGGATGGCTGCAGCGGCATAGCTGTGGTTGGAGAGCGATTGGCCACCGTCGTCGGCGCGGCGGTTGGATGTGACGGGCACGGCGTTGGCACGCTCAGGTGCGCCAGCGCGGGCCTGCACGAACGGTGAGCTGAACGGCAGAGCAATGGCCGAAAAACGACGGGCGGGGATGTTGAATTTGCGCATAACAACTCCTGACCGCATGGGCACGACGCGTGCACAGCATGCGGCAATCGCCGCGCACGGGTTGTCTTACCCAGGGCGGCAGATTCAAACAATCAAGGAGCGATGCAGACACCGCTGCCTTGCCGGGGCGGCAAGTCAGCAGCAGGGAACAACCGTGCGGCGGACTCGCCTAGTAGGAAAGAAATGTCGGATAAGGTCGACTCGGACTGTCCATATGGGTCCTCCGTAGGTCTTAGAACTCGGCGTGGACGCGCATGCCGTAAAACTTGGCAGGGCCGCGGTCCCGGTTGTAGCCAGGGTTCTGGATCAATTGAAAATCGGGGCTGAGCATGAGGCCCTTGACCGGTTGAACGCTGTAAAACAGTTCGAGTACGCGCTCGTGGCCATAGTTCAACGCGCCATCGCCCAGGAACGCGCCACTGCCGCCCGCCGCCAGGTATGCCCGGTGATCCGGGCCCAACATGTTCAGCGAAAATGCCGCGCCCACCACATCATTGGGGCGCCCCCACGACGTGCCCTTGAGCAGGCCACCGAACGACACGTTGCGCCCCACTTCAGTAAAGGCGTACGTCTCGGTCTTGTCATCCGACCAGTTCAGCCGCGCAAACAGACCCAGGTTCTCACCCGCCTTCTGCTCGAACGACAGCCCCACACCCACCTTCGCGTGCTCCTTGCGCACCAGGCTTACGTCCGGCGCGCTGCCCGTGGCTTGGCCGAGTGCGATGGCGTCATCAAAGCGGCCCATGCGTGTCTTGTTGCGCCAGCCCATCAGCCGCACCTTGCCGTCCTGGCCGAACAGCGTGTAGCTCTTTTCCAGCTCCACCATGTCACCGTAGTGCTGCATGAAGGCAGAATCCAGTGCCAACCCGTTCGACTGGATCGGCTGCAAGAAGCGGCCAGCACGTGCAGCCCAGCCAAGTTCGCTGTCGATGTACTCCAGCGCGATGCCCCAGTCGTAGCCGCGTGCATCTGCAGGGTAGTCGAACGACGGGCTCGCCATGAACGACCAGTTCAGGAACTGCGTGCGCGGATCGTGCGAATACTCCACGCCGTCAAACACATCCAGCACCGGCATGTTGCCCACCGTCAGCACCACGCGGCGCTTGTCGACCACGTCGGCAAACTGGTTGAAGTCGGCGTCGATCTTTTCCGTATCGCCACCCAAGCCCCAGGTCTGGCGCAGAAAAGCGCGGGCGCGGTACAGGGTCGGGTCGGTGCCCGTCACCTTCGCTAGCTCGCCGTTGGTCGGGCCACCCAGACCGTGCAAATCCGAGAACGCCTTGCCCATGATGACTTCCGGATTGAAGTGGAACTCCGCCCCCTTCCACAACCGCATGCCCAGGTCGAGCGTGGTACTGAAGGAATAACTGGTCGCGCGGTCTCCGGTCAGGCTGTTGTCGCCGGCATACGGCGACTTGAATGCAGGCTTGGCCTGCCAGACCCAGGTGGATTGGCCGTGAAAGCCGAAGCGATCATCCAGTTCACCACCGGCAATCAGCGGTGTATCGGCGGCCGGCGCAGAAGCAGGGGCACCATCCGCACGGGCAGCCTGGGTAGCAACGGACAGCAGCGCCATCACTGTCAGGAGAGTCGGACGGCGAAGCGCAGCCACACGAACCATAACGAGCGGACGCACCGCAACCCAAACGTATTGCAGCATCGAGAGAAACAGCATGAGACCTCCCCCGTTCGTTTCTATGACGAACGTAGGCGCGAGCCGACCACGGTCCTCCCAAGAGACCACGAACGCAAGCGCGCACGCAGCCACATGGCCGTGTCGGTACAACAATCGAATTGTGGGAAGAGGCTTGTCCGGAGAACCCGCACAAGTGCCACTACCCGCCGTGCATACGGCTAGGCAGTGGAGGGGCGCGAAGCGAAAGCGATGCGCCGAGACTGTCTAGCCGTTCAGAGTGCGATCGAAGATCGACTAGAACAACTGTCCATGGAGAACATCTCCGTAGCTATGACGGGGCGCAGAGTAACAAAGTGTTCTTGGACTCGGCAAGCGTTTTTTGGAGGGGAAGGAAGGCGCTTTGCACGCCGGCAACATGGGCATGCTCCGCAGACCTAAGGCTGGAGCGGAATTGGCGTGCCGGCGCCATTTTCGGGCATCTTAGCCACATCATAAAATACTCCCCCTCAGTACATACGCAACCACACAAACCACGTGCGGATTCCTGATGCGCAGACCACGTGCCATGGACATTCGCTCCCCGCTACTGCATCTGCTTAACTGACCGAGTGGATACACTACCGCCACGAACGCGGGGGCACTGCGCCACCGCACACTGCATTCCATCGCTTTCCACATTCGACACAAACGAGAGGTTGTATGACGCGCTTAGCAACGATGCTCGCGGCAGTTGCCGCCATCGCAAGCATCGCCGGATGCTCGACGACCGGCACAGGACAAACCAAGAACGGAGGCGAAGCCCCCATGGCTGAACGCACGCAACCGGCAACCACATGCCAGGCGGCTTCTGCTCCGGACGACACGCTGATCGGCAAGTCTGAGCAAGACGCAACGGCCCTGCTGAACGGCTGCCTGTGGCGCGTCAGCGAACGGGACGGCAAGGCATTGCCGGGCACGATGGACTATCGGGAAGAACGCCGTAACTTGGGCATCCAGAATGGCAAGGTGATTTGGGTTCGGCGGGGTTGAGGCCTCCCCGGCACCGTCACGCGTTGCGAACGGACAAAGAAAAAGCGGCTTCCTTTCGGAAGCCGCTTTTGCATTTGGTGCCGGCTGCAGGACTCGAACCCGCCACCTGATGATTACAAATCAACTGCTCTACCAGATGAGCTAAGCCGGCAAAGAAACGCGATTCTAACCTAACACGCGCTACTTGACGACCTTCAGTGCAGGTTTGCCACCAATTCGTGGCACATTCGGTGGCGGCTCGTCTTCCGGGCCACCATCCACCTCTGCGGCAACCGGTGCGGGCACCGACTCCGAGTCCACCGCAGCCAGCTTGGGCGGCGGATTGTTCTCGCGTTCGGTAGCGGCTTGCGTGGTCTGCGCACTGCGCTCAACCGGGAATGCCATGCCCTGCCCATTCTCGCGCGCGTAGACGGCAAGAACATTCTCGACCGGCACTTCGATCTTGCGCGACACGCCCGAGAAGCGCGCCTGGAAGGTAATCCACTCGTTGCCCATGTCGAGCTGGCTGGTCGCGTCAAAGCTCACGTTCAGCACGATCTCGTCATTCTTGACGAACTCGCGCGGCACGTTGGTGCTGTTGTCGACGAAGACAGCAATGTACGGCGTGAAGCCGTTGTCCGTGCACCATTCGTAAATGGCCCGGATCAGATAGGGCTTGGTCGAAGTTTCCGGCATGATGAAATCAGTAACCGTCGGACGCGGCCGCGCTCAGGTTCAACCCAACGCGCAGCCGGCATCCCGGCGGCGATCAGCGGCGCATCACCTTTTCCGACGGCGTCAGCGCTTCAATATACGCCGGACGGCTGAAGATACGCTCAGCGTATTTCATCAGCGGCGCGGCGTTCTTCGAGACCTCGATGCCGTAGTGATCCAGGCGCCACAGCAGCGGCGCGATCGCCACGTCGAGCATCGAGAACTCTTCGCCCAGCATGTACTTGTTCTTCAGGAAGATCGGAGCCAGCTGCGTGAGGCGGTCACGGATGGCGGCGCGCGCCTTCTCGTGATTCTTCTCGGCGGCCTTGCCCTTCTCGTTCTCCAGCACGGACACGTGCGTGAAGAGTTCCTTTTCGAAGTTGAACAGGAACAGGCGCGCACGGGCACGCTGTACCGGGTCAGCCGGCATCAGTTGCGGGTGCGGGAAGCGCTCGTCGATGTACTCATTGATGATGTTCGACTCGTACAGGATGAGGTCGCGCTCGACCAGGATGGGTACCTGGCCGTACGGGTTCATCACCGCGATGTCTTCCGGCTTGTTGAAGAGATCGACGTCGCGAATCTCGAAATCCATGCCCTTTTCGAACAGGACGAGGCGGCAACGCTGCGAGAACGGGCAAGTGGTGCCCGAGTACAAGACCATCATGGTTGTAGTTCCTTGACGCATGGGCCGGGGGCGGCCCGATGACGGTACAACCGTGGCGGCAAACCTTACCGCCACGGCACAAAAAGCCAAAAGGGAAAGGGCTAGGACCAGTTCTTCACCGGCCTAGCCCTTGCCCGGAAAACACGGATTTTACTTGATGTCCTTCCAATAGGCCGCATTCAGGCGCCAGGCCAGCACAAAGAACACGCCAATGAACAACAGAACCCACACGCCCAGGCGCTTGCGCAGGTTACCGGCGGGCTCGGCCATCCAGTCCAGATACGTGACGAGATCGGCCGCTGCCTGGTCGTATTCGACCTTGCTCATCTTGCCCGGCACCGCCAGTTCAAAGCCGACCAGCTTCTTCTCAACCTCGCCGTGCTCGGACTTGACCTCGGCATACTTCGGCACCTGCTGGCCCTGCAGCTCCCACAGCACGTGCGGCATGCCGACCTTGTCGAACACCAGGTTGTTCCAGCCGGTCGGACGCGTGTCGTCGCGGTAGAACGTGCGCAGATAGGTGTAAAGCCAATCGCTGCCGCGCGCACGGGCAATCACCGACAGGTCCGGCGGAACGGCGCCAAACCACTTCTTGGCGTCATCACGCGACATGGCGATGGTCATCAAGTCACCGACCTTGTCCGATGTGAACAGCAGGTTCTTCTGGATCTGCTCTTCGGACAGGCCAATGTCGCGCAGGCGGTTGTAGCGCATGGCGCTGGCGCCATGGCAGTTCAGGCAGTAGTTGACGAACAGCTTGGCACCGCGTTGCAGTGCGGACGCGTCGCTGGATTGGTTGGGCGCCGGATCAAGCGGTACGCCGCCCTCGTTGGCCATCACAGGCGCGGCAAACACGAGACCGGCCAAGGCGAAAATCGCAAGCAGCTTTTTCATTCTTGTGTCCTTCATGGGTCCTTGTGCTCGGCTCGAATCAGTGCGGCGTGAACGTGACGCGCTCAGGCACTGGCTTGAACGTCCCGATCCGGCTCCAGATCGGCATCGCGAGGAAGAACGCGAAGTACAGAATGGTGCCGATCTGCGAGATGATCGAACCGATCGGGCTCGGCGGCTGGATACCCAGGTAGCCCAGCACCGCAAAGGCGATCACGAAGAGGATCAGTAGCACCTTGTGGAAGCCCGGGCGATAGCGGATCGACTTGACTGGCGATTGATCCAGCCACGGCAGGAAGAAGAAGATCACCACCGAGCCGCCCATCACCACCACGCCCCAGAACTTGGCGTCGATGAAGGCAAAGCCCAGCGCCAGGACCACGGCCACAGCCACGGCCACGCCCTTGACCTTCATGCTCTTCGAGCGCACGAACAGCAGGCCCAGCATGATGGCCAGGAAACCCCACAGGATCGGCAGGAAGTCCGACGTGGTCGCACGCAGCATCGAGTAGAACGGCGTGAAGTACCACACCGGCGCGATGTGCGGCGGCGTCTTCAGCGAATCGGCCGGGATGAAGTTGTTGGCCTCCAGGAAGTAGCCGCCCATTTCCGGCGCGAAGAACACGATCGCGCTGAAGATGAACAGGAACACCGCCACACCCACGATGTCGTGCACCGAGTAGTACGGGTGGAACGGGATGCCGTCGAGCGGAATGCCGCGCTCGTCCTTCTTGGCCTTGATCTCGACACCATCCGGGTTGTTCGAGCCCACTTCGTGCAGCGCGATAATGTGCGCCACCACCAGGCCCAGCAGCACCAGCGGCACCGCAATCACGTGGAACGAGAAGAAGCGGTTGAGCGTCGCGTCCGACACCACGTAGTCACCGCGAATCCACAGCGACAGGTCCGGGCCGATCAGCGGAATGGCGGAGAACAGGTTCACGATCACCTGCGCGCCCCAGTACGACATCTGGCCCCACGGCAGCAGATAGCCCATGAAGGCTTCGGCCATCAGGCACAGGAAGATCAGGCAGCCGAAGATCCACACCAGCTCGCGCGGCTTACGGTACGAGCCGTACAGCATGCCGCGGAACATGTGCATATAGACCACGACAAAGAACGCCGACGCGCCGGTCGAGTGCATGTAGCGCACCAGCCAGCCCCACGGCACCTCGCGCATGATGAACTCCACGCTCGCATAGGCGACGGGGATGCCAGCGGCGTTGAGCGTGCCGTCCGGCTTGTAGTTCATCACCAGGAAGATACCGGTGAGGATCTGGATCACCAGCACCAGCAGCGCCAGTGAGCCAAAGAAATACCAGAAGTTGAAATTCTTGGGCGCGTAGTACTCCGACAGATGCGCCTTCCACAGCTCGGATGCCGGGAAGCGTGCATCGATCCAGCCCAGCAGTCCGGTTGTCTCCACCTTCTTCTCGGCCATGATCAAGCCTCTCCTTTCTCGTCTTTACCGATCACCAGCTTCGTGTCCGACAGGAACATGTACGGCGGAATGTCCAGGTTCTGCGGTGCGGGCTTGTTCTTGAACACGCGACCAGCCAGGTCGAACGTGGAGCCATGGCAAGGGCAGACGAAGCCGGGGTCGCCGGCAAGCTGCACGTTGGCGCCTGCGGGAAACGGACCGGACGGAGAGCAACCCAGGTGAGAGCAGATACCGACCACGACCAGCAGGTCTTTGTGTTCGGCGCGGGAGCGGGTTTCGTTCTTGCAGTAGTCCGGCGTCTTCATGGTGAAGGGCACGTCGGACTTGGGGTCGGCGACTTCAGCGTCGGTCTTCTTGAGCGATTCCAGCATGTCGGGCGTGCGCTTGAGCAGCCAGACCGGCTTGCCGCGCCATTCCACCACCTTCATCTGGCCAGGGGCCAGGTCGCTGACATCCGCCTCTACGGGCGCGCCCGCTGCACGGGCTTTTTCAGATGGTGCGAATGTGCAAACGAAAGGGGCCGCTACTGCAACCCCTCCCGCACCACCAGCGACGGACGTCGCAATCAACAGATTGCGGCGACCCTTGTCCACGTTTTGCTGGTCACTCATTCAAGACCCCAGGGTGAGAAATCAAGATAGGTTCGCGTCAACCAAAAATTATACCCGAGCGTACCAAGCCGACGATACCCGTCGCGGGGCGCGCTGCTTGCGGATATAGTTGACCTACCGATCGCCCGCCAGCCCAGTGCCAGCGCGGTTTCGGAGTGTCTCCTATAAACTCGCTTTCAACAATTCAGGTCAACCGATCCACAGCTTGACCGTTTGTGTCGAATCAAACAATCCGGAGAAAACCGATGGCACT
>NZ_JAELUI010000701.1 GCF_016429285.1 Ralstonia sp. ASV6 | reverse complement strand
GATCTCCGGCCGCGCAATCCCAACGCAAACCCTCTCTCCAAGGAACACGATCATGACCCGCATCGAGAACGTGCTGTACACCGCCAACGTCCACGTCACGGGTGGCCGCGACGGCCAAGCCCAGAGCCTGTCTCTTATACACATCTCCGAGCCCACGAGACATGGCGCCTGATCGCGTATGCCGTCTTCTGCTTGAAAAGGGGGGGGGGGGGGGGGGGGGGGGGGGGGGGGGGGGGGGGGGGGGGGGGGGGG
>NZ_JAELUI010000700.1 GCF_016429285.1 Ralstonia sp. ASV6 | reverse complement strand
CCCCCCCCCCCCCCCCCCCCCCCCCCCCCCCCCCCCCCCCCCCCCCCCCCCCCTTTTCAAGCAGAAGACGGCATACGCGATCAGGCGCCATGTCTCGTGGGCTCGGAGATGTGTATAAGAGACAGGCACCGGCCCGCGTGAGCACGAGCTTGCGCCCCGAGCGCTCGAACAGGGGTACGCCCAGCCATTGCTCCAGTTGCCGCATCTGGTACGACAGTGCCGGCTGCGACACAGCCAGGCGGTCAGCCGCAC
>NZ_JAELUI010000699.1 GCF_016429285.1 Ralstonia sp. ASV6 | reverse complement strand
CCCCCCCCCCCCCCCCCCCCCCCCCCCCCCCCCCCCCCCCCCCCCCCCCCCCCTTTTCAAGCAGAAGACGGCATACGCGATCAGGCGCCATGTCTCGTGGGCTCGGAGATGTGTATAAGAGACAGGGTCAGCACCGTACCGTTCTTCTTCACCTTGGCGAGCACCGGGTCCCAGATGAAGGCGGCATCCACGTCGCCCCGATCCCACGCGGCAGACAGCTCCTGCGGGCGCAGATTGACGACCTTCACGTCG
>NZ_JAELUI010000698.1 GCF_016429285.1 Ralstonia sp. ASV6 | reverse complement strand
CCCCCCCCCCCCCCCCCCCCCCCCCCCCCCCCCCCCCCCCCCCCCCCCCTTTTTAATGATCCGCCCACCCCCGACATCTACACTCCACGGCCTTCGTCGGCAGCGTCAGATGTGTATAAGAGACAGCACCTACGGTGCCCGCCGAGTCTGGCACGACGTGCTGGCGCTGGGTGAGCGTTGCGGCCTGCACCGTATCGAGCGATTGATGCGGGCGCAGGCCCTGCGTGCCAGGCCCAGGCGGCGAGGCTTGCC
>NZ_JAELUI010000112.1 GCF_016429285.1 Ralstonia sp. ASV6 | reverse complement strand
GCTGCAGCGATGTGGTGAACGGCAAAGGCATGGTCGGTCTCCTTGTCGAAAACCGGCCTGCACGCGTTACTGCTTGATAACGTCTGCCCCCTTGGGTAGCACGAAGCGGAACGCGTTGGCCGGCAGTTGCGGATTCTTCTGAATGTTCGAGAACGTCAGCAGCGTGGTGTTCCCGAAGGCGTCGCGCAGCTCCATCCCTTGCAATTCGCCGCTACGAAAGCCGATGGCGATGCGCTCGAACTGGGTGTCCTTCGCCTTGGGCGTGAGTTCAACCCAGTCGATGCCGTCCTTGGTGCCGCCTTCCTTGAGCGTGAAGTTCTTGGCGAGGTCATTGCTGCCGAACAGGATGGCGGCCGGGCTGGAACCGAGCGACGCATCAAGCTTGCGCTCGGTCACCTGGCTCAGATCCTTGTCGTAGATGTAGAGCGTCTGGCCGTCGGCCGACAGTTGCTGCTCATACGGCTTCACGTAACGCCAGACGAAGCGGCCCGGGCGCGAGAAGGAGAAATCACCGCTGGAGGTGCCCGCCAGGCGCAGCGGATTGCCGTTGGTGCCGCCCTTGACCTGGCGCTGCACGAATTCTCCGCGTGCGGTGGTGACGTTGCTCACGAAGGCGTTGAGCTGCTCGACCGCGCCCGCATAGGCGCCGGCTGACCACGCCGCCAGCGATACCAACCCAGCGGCCATCAGGTGACGTGCTTTCAACACAAACATAGGAATCCCGGTAAGCAGTTGATCTTGTTGTTAGTAACCGGCCGCGCCGGAACATTCCGCTGGCGCGGTAACGCGATGTAACGACAGCGTCATTCCTCTTCGACGACGTTGCCGTTGCGGTTGGGCGCCAGAATTTCGCGGTTGCCGTTGCCGGACATGGCAGAGACAAGCCCCGCCTTTTCCATATCTTCCAGCAGGCGTGCAGCGCGGTTGTAGCCAATACGCAGGTGACGCTGCACCAGCGAGATCGATGCGCGACGGTTCTTGAGCACCACGTCGACCGCCTGGTCGTACAGCGGGTCGGCCTCGCCGCCAGCGCCTGCAACGCCCGCGCCGCCGCCAAAACCATCGCCGCCGCCCTCGCCGTCAACCACGCCACCCTCGAGAATGCCCTCGATGTAGTTCGGCTCGCCTTGCGCCTTGAGGTTGTCGACGATGCGGTGCACCTCTTCGTCTGACACGAACGCGCCGTGCACACGCACCGGCAAGCCGGTACCGGGCGCCAGATAGAGCATGTCGCCCATGCCCAGCAGCGCTTCGGCGCCCTGCTGGTCGAGAATCGTGCGCGAGTCAATCTTGCTGCTGACCTGGAAGGCGATGCGCGTCGGCACGTTGGCCTTGATCAGGCCGGTAATCACATCCACGGAAGGACGCTGCGTCGCCAGCACCAGGTGGATACCTGCGGCACGTGCCTTCTGCGCAATCCGCGCAATCAGCTCTTCGACCTTCTTGCCGACCACCATCATCAGGTCGGCCAGCTCGTCGATGACGATGACGATCATCGGCAGCTTGTCGAGCGGCTCCGGCGCATCAGGCGTGAGGCTGAACGGGTTGGGAATCTTCTCTTCGCGCGCGGCGGCTTCCTCGATCTTCTTGTTGAAGCCGGCCAGGTTGCGCACGCCCATCTTGCTCATGAGCTTGTAGCGGCGCTCCATCTCGCCCACGGCCCAGTTCAGTGCGTGGCCGGCTTGGCGCATATCGGTCACGACCGGGCACAGCAGGTGCGGAATGCCTTCGTAGATGCTCAACTCCAGCATCTTCGGGTCGATCAGGATCAGGCGCACCGAATCGGCCTTGGCCTTGTACAGCAGCGACAGGATCATCGCGTTGATGCCGACCGACTTACCAGAGCCCGTGGTACCGGCCACCATGCAGTGCGGCATCTTGGCCAGATCAGCCACCACCGGCTTGCCGGCGATGTCCTTGCCCAGTGCAAGCGTGAGCTGCGAAGCGCTCTCGTTGTAGACCTGCGAGCCGAGAATCTCCGACAGGCGCACGGCCTGGCGCTTCGGATTCGGCAACTCCAGGCCCATGCAGTTCTTGCCCGGAATCGTCTCCACCACGCGGATGGACACCAACGACAGCGAACGCGCCAGATCCTTCGCCAGGTTGACGATCTGGCTGCCCTTCACACCCGTCGCGGGCTCGATCTCGTAGCGCGTAATGACCGGGCCCGGATAGGCCGCCACCACCTGCACTTCCACGCCGAAATCCTTGAGCTTCTTCTCGATCAGGCGCGAGGTGAATTCCAACGTCTCGGCGCTCACGGTTTCCACCACGGGCGGGATCGGATCGAGCAGCGCCAGCGGCGGCAGGTCGGAATCGTGAATGTCGACAAACAGCGGCTGCTGCTTCTCCCGCTCCACACGCTCGCTCTTGACCACGGCGGTTGGGCGCACGATCTGCACCGGCGGCGATTCTTCGATGCGCACGCGGCGAGTTTCAACCACCTCTTCACGTTCGACCTTGGCGGCCTCGCCAATGGCACGATCCTGCTTGCTCTCGCGGCGCGTCTTGAAGCCGACGAACAGCATCTCGACACCCGCGCCGATCTGCTCAGCCAGGTTCAGCCACGAAAAATGGAAGAACAGCGACAACCCGACCAGAAACGCAAACAACAACGCCAGCGTGCCACCGGTAAAACCCAGCGAATGCTGCATCGCCCCGCCAATCAGGTCGCCCAGCACACCGCCCGGCGCACGTGGCAGCTTCATATGCAACGAATACATGCGGATGGCTTCCAGCCCCATGCTGGAGGCCAGGATGAGCGCAAAACCGATCCAAGTGACGCCAGCGTCTACGCGCGGCATCGCGGTGCGCGGCAGGCGCTCGTCCGACATCAACTCACGCCAACCCCGCCAGACGCGGCGCACCAGCAGCAACGCCCACCAATAGGCGGAGGCCCCAAAAACAAACAACAGCAGGTCTGCCAGCCACGCCCCCACGCGCCCGCCAAGATTGCGGATCTCGTCGACCTGGCTAGCGTGGGTGAAACCGGGGTCGGCCCGATTGTAGGAAAGCAGGATGATCAGGAAGGCGATGGTCACCGCCAGCAACAGGAACCAGCGGACCTCGCCTAGCAGCCGCCCAATGCGGGACGGCAGTGCGGCGGGATCGGTACGGGTCGTCGGAGTGGTGGAAGCTCGGGCCATGCGGGAGACGGGTGCGCCGCTTGGGCGAGGCCCGCGCGGCTTAGAGACAGCACAAATACGATGCCAAGGATTGTAACGCGCCCCTATCACTGCCATTGGAATTTACAACCGGGCGGACGAGGGGGTGCCACTTTATAATGTCGCCCGTCACCCTCACCTACCCTGCACGGCGGAAGCTTCACCCCACGCGCCGCGCAACTACGGAACGCATCATGGCAAAACACGCAAAAGTGCTGATCCTCGGCTCCGGCCCCGCCGGTTACACGGCAGCCATCTACGCCGCCCGAGCCAACCTGAACCCGGTGCTGGTTACCGGCCTGGCCCAGGGCGGTCAGCTCATGACCACCACTGACGTGGAAAACTGGCCCGCCGACCGCGAACACCTGCAAGGCCCCGAGCTGATGCAGCGCTTCCTGGAGCACGCAGAGCGCTTCAACACCGAGATCGTGTTCGACCACATCCACACCGCGCACCTGAACGAAAAACCGATCCGCCTGATTGGCGATTCGGGTGAATACACGTGCGACGCGCTGATCATCTCCACCGGCGCCTCGGCCCAATACCTGGGCCTGCCGTCGGAAGAGAAGTTTGCCGGTCGCGGCGTGTCTGCCTGCGCCACCTGCGACGGTTTCTTCTACAAGGGCCAGGAAGTGGCCGTGGTGGGCGGCGGCAACACCGCCGTGGAAGAAGCGCTGTACCTGGCCAATATCGCCAGCAAGGTCACGCTCATCCACCGCCGCGATAAGTTCCGCGCCGAGCCGATCCTGATCGACCGCCTGCATGAGCAGGAGAAGAAAGGCAAGATCGAGATCAAGACCAACATGGTCCTCGACGAGATCCTGGGCGACGACTCGGGCGTGACCGGCGCCCGCCTGAAGGGCACGAACGACAACGAGGGCAAGACCGAAGAGCTCAAGGTGGCCGGCGTCTTCATTGCCATCGGCCACAAGCCGAACACCGATCTGTTCAAGGGTCAGCTGGAGATGAACGAAACCGGCTACATCCGCACGCAGAGCGGCCTGGCCGGTAACGCCACTGCCACCAACATCCAGGGCGTGTTTGCTGCCGGCGACGTGCAGGATCACATCTACCGCCAAGCCATCACCAGCGCCGGCACGGGCTGCATGGCGGCACTGGACGCCCAACGCTACCTGGAAGGTCAGGAATAAACTCCCTGCCCCCAGTTTCCCGGGTTCAAACAACGCGGCCGATGGGACTCCATCGGCCGTTTTGTCATGTGCGGCGCCTTCGTATAATCGACGCACGCTCCACCCTGATTCGCCTGTCGCCATGAAACGCGCCCCCACCCCCGCCAATAAGCTCAGCCTGACCGACCTGGGCAAGCTGCGCGAACAGCTCAAGCACGAAACCGAGGCGCGCGAGGCCGAACGCCAACGCGCCGAAGCCGCCGCGCGCAAGGCAGAAGAAGAGGCCAACGTGTTCCGCGCGAACGTCGGCGGGGTGACGGCACTGCGCCAGAACAAGCGCGTTGAGCATCCGCGCAATCCGCCTGCGCCCGACCCTGTGCATTCGCGCGCAGAGGACAAGCGCGTACTGGATGCCTCGCTGTCGGACGAATTCGACGTCGACAACCTGCTGGAAACCGACGACACACTCTCCTTCCGCCGCCCCGGCATCGGCGAAGACGTGCTCAAGAAGCTGCGCCGCGGCGAATGGGCCACGCAAGATCAGATCGACCTGCATGGCCTGCGCCGTGAAGAAGCCCGCGAGGCGCTGGCCGCTTTCCTGCGCCGTGCCGTACAGCGCGGCATCCGCTGCGTGCGCGTGATCCACGGCAAGGGTCTGGGCTCGCCCGACAAGACACCGGTACTCAAAGGCAAAGTGCGCTCGTGGCTGGTGCAGAAGGAAGAAGTGATCGCCTTTGTCGAGCCACGCAACACGGCCGGTGGCGCAGGCGCGGTACTGGTGCTGCTGCGCCAGCCACACAGCTCCTGACACCCAACACCCCACCTTGCCCACATCAAGAACAACACGCCCATGCACGTGAGCCGCCTGCAGTTGGTGATGCACTGGATGGAGATCCTCGCGGTCTTCTCATTCGCCATCTCGGGGCTGGCCGAGGCGAAACGGCGCCAGCTCGATGCTGTGGGTGCATTCATTGTGGCCTTCCTGACGGCCTTTGGCGGCGGCACGCTGCGCGATCTGCTACTCGATCGGCGGCCCTTCTACTGGGTCGAGCACGAGCACTACCTGCTCGCGCTGTTCATCATGAGCCTGTTTGCCAACTGGGTGATCCGGCTGGTGAGCCAGTTGGTGTCCGACCGCGTGCTGATCGTGGCAGACGCCATCGGCATGGGCCTGTTTGGCGTGCTGGGCACGCAACTGGCGCTCGATGCGGGCGTACCGATCTTCGTATCGGTGATGATGGGCGTGATCACGGCAGCCTTTGGTGGCCTGCTGCGTGATGTGGTCTGCAACGAAGTGCCCATGCTGCTGCGGGACAACCACCCGTACGCGACCTGCGCGTTTCTCGGGTGCTTCCTCTACGTTGGGCTGACGTTCACGGACTTGCTGCCGAGCGTGTCCGTGGTGATCGCCACGCTGGGGATAGTGATCGGGCGGCTGGTGACGCTGCGCTGGAACATCACCTTACCGCGTTGATCAACGCTGACCGGCGCTGCCACACCGGTCAGAAGCCTCGCTCAAACAGCGGCTTCGTCCTTCTCGCCAGTGCGGATGCGGATCACCTGCTCAACCGGCATCACGAAAATCTTGCCGTCGCCGATCTTGCCCGTCTTGGCGGCCTTCACGATGGTGTCGATCACGTTCTCGACCTGGCTGTCGGCCACGACCACCTCGATCTTGATCTTCGGCAGGAAGTCGACCACGTATTCAGCGCCGCGATACAGCTCGGTGTGGCCCTTCTGGCGGCCGAAACCCTTGACTTCGGTGACGGTCAGGCCAGTCACCCCCACGTCGGCGAGCGACTCGCGCACTTCGTCCAGTTTGAAGGGCTTGATGATGGCGGTGATCTGTTTCATGGGTGTCTCGCTAACTAGTTGGTGAGGTATTCAAGCGTCCAATAATACTGGAGCCGGTTAATGCGCACATCGGAGGCGATACCGGCCACTGTCTCCAGCAGGGTCCGGTCGTCCGGAAAATTCTTCAGCACATCGTGTTCGCTGCCGTCGCGCAGCGGGCGACGCTGCCACGTGTTGCCATGTTCGTCGTTGTAGGCAACGGGCGTGCTCGATCCGAACACATACTGGTTATCGAACCACAATACGCGCACGCCGGGCCCGAGCACGCGATGCAGACCCTCGACATGCTGACGCAAGTGCTGCAGCGGCACATGCGACCACCAGCAGCCCGCCGTCATCACGTCGAACGTGCCGGGTACGAACGGCAACGCATCGTTATCGGCCCGCACGAACGCCGCGCCGGCGATGCCCTTGCCACGTGCGATGCGCAGCACTGTGTCGTTGTAATCCGCGCCGACGATGCTGCGCGCATCCGCCATTGCCTCGGTCCAGAAACCGGTGCCGCAGGCCAGGTCCAACACCCGCGCGCCACGGGTCACGTCGCGCACGCGCGCCTTCAACCACGCCAAATCGCCCTGCCGCTCAGGCTTCGTATAAATACGCTCGTATTCGGGGGCACGTTTGGCGTAGTAGTCGAGCATGGTGTCGGCTTATTCGCCCGGTTATTCCTTGAACCGCGAGGTGATCGGGTACCGCCAATCACGACCGAACGCACGCTGCGTCACACGAATGCCCACCGGGGCCTGGCGGCGCTTGTACTCGTTGATCTTGATGAGGCGCACGATCTTCTGCACGTCGGCTTCGGCAAACCCCGCGGCAATGATGTCGGCCACCGGCTGGTTCTGTTCCATGTAGCGCTGCACGATGGCGTCAAGCGCGTCGTACTCGGGCAGGCTGTCCTGGTCGGTCTGATTCTCACGCAGCTCCGCCGACGGTGCGCGCGTCAGGATGCGTTCTGGAATCACCTCCGACAGCGTATTGCGGTAGCGGCACAGCCGATAGACCAACGTCTTGAAGATGTCCTTGATAACGGCAAAGCCGCCGGCCATGTCGCCGTACAGCGTGCAGTAACCGACCGCCATTTCGCTCTTGTTGCCGGTCGTCAGAACGATGCGGCCAGACTTGTTGGACAGCGCCATCAGCAGCGTGCCGCGGATACGCGCCTGGATGTTCTCCTCCGTCGCATCTTCCGGCAGACCACGGAATTCTTCCGCCAGCGCCCCCCTGAACGCATCGAACATCGGCGCAATCGGGATTTCGTCGTACTGCACGCCCAGGCGGGCAGCCATGTCGCGCGCATCCACCCACGAGATATCGGCCGTGTAGCGCGAGGGCATCATCACCGCACGCACTCGGTCAGCGCCCAGTGCGTCGACAGCAATTGCCAGCACCAACGCCGAATCGACACCGCCCGACAGGCCGATGATTGCACCCGGGAAGCCGTTCTTGCCGAGGTAGTCCCGCACACCCAGCTTGAGCGCCTCGTAGACCTGCGCCTCCAGCGGGGCCTCGGGCACGATCGTGCCGGGGAGTGCCTTGCCGCCACTAAACTGCACGTAGCCGACGCCCTCGACAAACTGGCCCATCCGCACGACGACCTTGCCTTCGGCATCCAGCACGAATGAGCCGCCGTCGAACACGAGTTCATCCTGCCCGCCGACCAGGTTCACGTACACATGCGGCAGCCCCGACTCCTTCACCCGCGCACCAACGATCTGCTCGCGCAGGTCCTCCTTGTCGAGGTGGTACGGCGAAGCATTGGGGATCAGCACCACCTGCGCACCGGCCGCCTTCGCATAGGCGGTGGCGGTGGCGTACCAAGCGTCTTCGCAGATGATGATGCCGAAGCGCGTGCCGCCCACTTCGAACACGAAGGGCTCGGTGCCGGGCTGGAAATAGCGCTTCTCGTCGAAGACTTCGTTGTTGGGCAGGTCGAGCTTGTTGTAGCGGCCGACCACGCGGCCATCCACGGCCACGGTGGCGCTGTTGGTGGGCTTAGGCAGCACGCCGGGCGCGGGAGCCTCCAGCGAGATCTGCGGGTGCCCGATCAGCACGTGCAGGCCCGGGAAGGCCGCCAACTCGGCGATCAATGCATCGAGTGCGCGGGCGCTGGCGTCAATGAAGGCCGGGCGCAGCAGCAAGTCTTCGGGCGGATAACCGGTCAGCGACAGCTCCGGCGTGAGGAGAATGCGCGCACCAGCCTGGTGCGCGTCACGCGCAGCGGCGACGATGCGGGCGGCATTGCCGGCGAAATCGCCGACGGTGCAGTTGATCTGGGCAAGAGCGACAGTGACGGTCATGGGGGCAATGTGAGATGCAAGCGCAGCACCCCAGGCTGGAATTAGAATCGGCGGCATGACCTCCCGCCCCATCGCTTCCGAACCCGAAACCCGCGCCGGATCACATCATTATCGCATGCGGCTTGTGACCGATCTGCGCGACATCGGCCGCGACGCATGGGACGCCCTGCTCGCCCAGCAGCCCGAGGCGACGCCCTTCCTGCGCTACGACTTCCTGCACGCCCTGCACGAGAGCGGCAGCGCATCGCCCGACACGGGCTGGTCGCCGCAATACCTGACGTTGTGGGAAGACGGTGCACACGGAGAAACACTGGCCGCCGCGGCGCCGCTGTACGTGAAGGGCCACTCCTATGGCGAATACGTCTTCGACTGGGCTTGGGCCAATGCGTATGCGCAGCACGGGCTGGAGTACTACCCGAAGTGGTTGTCCGCCATCCCCTTTACACCGGTGCAAGGCGCACGGCTGCTGGCGCATAGCGCTGACGCGCGTGCCGCCCTGCTCGACACACTGCTGGCGGCGGCGCAACAAAGCGCGTTGTCTTCGCTGCACGTGCTGTTCCCGACTGCAGCGGAAGCTGAGCAGATGCGCACCGCAGGCATGTTGCTACGGCAGGGGGTGCAGTTCCACTGGTGCAATGCAGGCTTCGGCAGCTTCGACGATTTTCTTGCCGCCTTGGAGCAGAAGAAACGCAAGAACATCCGCGCCGAACGCCGCCGTGTGCACGACGCCGGCATCACCTTTCGCCACGTCCCTGGCGCGGCAGCCACCGATGCCGACTGGCGCTTCTTCCACCGCTGCTACCGCACCACCTACCGCGAGCATCATTCCTCGCCCTACCTGAACCTGGAGTTCTTCCGCCAGATCGGCCAGACGATGCCGGAGAACCTGCTGCTGGTGATCGCCTCACGCAATGGCAACGACATCGCCAGCGCGCTGCTGGTGGTCGATGCGCGGCCAGAAGCGTCGGTCATGTACGGCCGCTACTGGGGCGCGGTCGAGCATCACCCCTGCCTGCACTTTGAGACGGCGTACTATCAGCCGCTGACGTACTGCATCGAGCACGGCATCCGCACTTTCGAGGGTGGCGCTCAGGGTGAGCACAAGATGGCGCGCGGCTTTCAACCCGTGGCAACGCTGTCGGCGCATTGGCTCGCGCATCCGGCCTTTGCCGATGCAGTCGGCCGGTTCCTCGACCGTGAGACGGCTGGCATGGAGGCGTATCTGGACGAACTGATGGACCGCTCGCCGTTCAGGCAGCGTCCGGAGTAGAACAGCCGAGGGCAGAACCGCGAAGGCGGAAGAGACAGCGTCCGCAACAATGCCGGACGCGGAGCAGCTTATCGTGCAGCAAGTTTCTGCGCGGGAACAGGGCAATGCGCCGGGCAGGCACCCGCAGCCGGCAAGGCGCCAGCCGGTGCGACACCACGTTCGCCGGCATGTGCGGCATCAGCCGGACCAGCAAGCAGCGCCCACACGGTAAAGGCGGCCATGGCCATGAGAGAAAGCACGGGAACAGCAACGGTCTTGTTCAACATCGCAGTACCAAGGGTTGGAGTCAAACTTGACCGGGAGTCTAGAGGTGCCGTTTCCGACGGGCAAATGAGCGTTACTTAAATCTCTGTATAGCAGGATTGCGTCAGCCCATTCATGCACTGAGCGCGATATCCCGCCAGAAAATGCATGATGCGATATTCAATCGCCGCAAATGGCGATGCGGTGCGGGTTGACGGGCACCCCAACATTGCAGTCATTTCGCCACTGCAAACAAAAAATCCCGGCCATCCTTACGGATGCCGGGACTTTGTCTGACCAGACGTACGGCAAATTACTAAGGTGTCTTAACTCTTGTAATTGGCCACGCCGTCGACGATTTCCTTGTGGGCCTCTTCAATGCCGCCCCAGCCCTCGACCTTGACCCACTTGCCGGCTTCCAGCGCCTTGTACTGCTCGAAGAAGTGCTTGATCTGATCCAGCAGGTTCTGGCCGATATCGGACAGGTCGGTCATGTGCGCGGTGGCGGGGCTCAGCTTGTTGACCGGCACGGCCACCAGTTTCGCATCCACACCGGACTCGTCCGTCATCTTCAGCATGCCCAGGGCACGGCAGCGCACCACGCAGCCGTGGATCAGCGGGAACGGCGTAACGACCAGCACGTCCACCGGGTCACCGTCACCCGACAGCGTCTGCGGAATGAAACCGTAGTTGGCCGGGTAACGCATGCCGGTACCCACGAAGCGGTCCACGTGCAGCATGCCGGTTTCCTTGTCGGCTTCGTACTTGACCGGGTCGCTCTGCGCCGGGATCTCGATGATGACGTTGAAGTCGTTGGGGATGTCCTTGCCCGGCGAGACGTTGTTGAAGCTCATGGAAATGCTCCGGAATGCGCGAGGTGCGTAAAAACGCGACGCAAATGGTTGAAAAAAGCCAGAAAAACTGTCGGCGGGCATTATAGCGCCTGACACCCGGTTGCCCCCCACCCTCCCTCTACGAACACTCGGCCCGTGCGAAAATCGTGCGTTGCCGATCTTTGCAGGAACCCCCTTATGCACGCCCAGCACTTCATCGCCAACCGCTTGATGTCGCCCGATTCGGGCATGCGCATCAAGGTGTTCGACCCGTCCGACGGCCAACCGTTTGCCGAGATCGCCCGTGGCAACGCCACCGACATCAACGTGGCCGTGCATGCTGCGCGGCGTGGCTTTGAGGGTGTCTGGGGCCAGTTGAGCCCAGCCGAGCGCGGCCGGCTGCTCATGCACGTGGCCCTGCGCCTGGCCGATCACGAAGAAGAACTCGCCCGCCTGGAAGCCCGCGATACCGGCAAGCCGATGCGCCAGGCCCGCGCCGATGCCCGCGCCATCGCCCGCTACTTCGAGTTCTACGCCGGGGCGGCGGATAAGCTGCACGGCCAGACCATCCCCTATCCGGCGGATACCACCGTGCTGACCGTGCGCGAGCCGCATGGCGTGACGGCGCACATCATCCCGTGGAATTACCCGATGCAGATCTTCGGGCGCAGCGTGGGCGCCGCCTTGGCCGCAGGCAACGCGTGCGTGGTCAAGCCGGCCGAAGATGCGTGCCTGTCGATCCTGCGCGTGGCCGAACTGGCCGCAGAGGCCGGACTACCCGATGGCGCACTCAACGTGGTGACCGGCTACGGCCACGAGGCCGGCGCGGCACTGGCGGCGCATCCGGGCATCAACCATGTGTCCTTCACCGGGTCGCCGGAAACGGGCAAGGCCATCGTGCGGGCGGCCGCCGAAAACCACGTGCCCGTCACGCTGGAACTGGGCGGCAAGTCTCCGCAGATCCTGTTTGCCGATGCGGATCTGGAAGCGGCGATCCCAGCGGTAGTCAACGGCATCATCCAGAACGCAGGGCAGACCTGCTCGGCCGGCAGCCGTGTGCTGATCGAGCGCGGCATCTACGAAGCCGTGCTGGATCAACTGGCCACGGTATTCGAATCGATCAAGGTGGGGCCGGCGTCGCTGGACCTGGATTGCGGCCCGCTGATCAACCCGAAGCAGCAGCAGCGCGTGTGGGATTTCGTCTCGGATGCGCAGCACGCCAACATTCCTGTGATGGCGCAGGGGCAGGTGGTGCCCGAGGCGCCGGAGACCGGCTACTACCAGGCACCGATGCTGCTGCGCGACGTGCCGCACACGCACCGCCTCGCGCAGGAAGAGGTGTTCGGCCCGCTACTGGCCGCCCTGCCCTTTGACAACGAGGCCGAAGCCCTTGCGCTGGCCAATGGCACGCCATACGGTCTGGTGGCCGGGGTGTGGACGCGCGACGGCGGACGACAGCTTCGCCTGGCGCGCAAGCTCAAGGCGGGCCAGGTCTTCATCAACAACTACGGCGCAGGCGGCGGCGTGGAGCTGCCCTTTGGCGGCACGGGCCAATCGGGCCACGGCCGCGAAAAGGGCTTCGAGGCACTGTACGGTTTCACCACCTTGAAAACCATCGCTATCCGCCACGGCTAAAGCAACACAAACAACACAACACCAACACCACGAGGAGACACCATGCGGCTTGCCGGCAAGATCGCCATCGTCACGGGCGCGGGTTCGGGCTTTGGCGAAGGCATCGCCAACACCTTTGCACGCGAAGGCGCACGCGTGGTCGTCAATGACTTGAACGCCGAGGCCGGCGAGCGTGTGGCCGATGCCATCCGCGTAGCTGGCGGCGATGCGCATTTCGTGCACGCCGACGTGTCGGACGGTGATTCGGTCGCCAAGCTGCTGGGCGCCACTCTCGCGCGGTACGGCGATCTGCACATCGTCATCAACAACGCCGGCACCACACACAAGAACAAGCCGCTGCTGCAGATCACCGAAGACGAGTTCGACCGTGTGATGGCCGTCAACGTGAAGAGCATCTACTGGACGGCGCGCCACATGGTGCCGCACTTCCGCGAACGCGGTGGCGGCGTGTTCGTCAACGTGGCGTCCACTGCGGGCATTCGGCCGCGGCCGGGGCTCGTCTGGTACAACGCCAGCAAGGGCGCTGTCATCACAGCCAGCAAGGCGATGGCGGCGGAGTTGGGGCCGGACAAGATCCGCGTGAATTGCGTCAACCCAGTAATGGGTGCCACAGGCCTGATCGAACAGTTCATGGGCATGCCCGATACGCCTGAGAACCGCGCGCGCTTTCTGGCGACGATTCCGATGGGGCGGCTGTCCACGCCGCAGGATGTGGCCAATGCGTGCCTGTACCTGGCCTCGGATGAGGCGGCGTTCATCACGGGCACGTGCCTGGAGGTAGACGGCGGGCGCTGCGTATAAACCCTGCCGGCGGGCGTCTTGGCGCGCCCGTCCGACAGGCGCAGAATGCGGTGGCGGTTTTCCGGGCCGAAGTTGGTGCGAGGTTGGTGATTCTGTGCTCTCGGCCTGAACTCATAACAACACAGGAGACCCGATGGCCCTCACCACCCCACCCCTGGGTAGCGCGAGCACCCTGCCGCAATCCGCAAGTGCATTTGAAGAAGCCACCTACCGCAAGGTGACGTGGCGTCTGGTTCCGTTCCTGCTGCTGTGCTACGTGGTCGCGTATCTCGACCGCGTCAACGTTGGCTTCGCCAAGCTGCAGATGCTCAACGACCTGAAGTTCAGCGAGACCATCTACGGGTTGGGTGCAGGCATCTTCTTCATCGGCTACTTCCTCTTCGAGGTGCCGAGCAACGTGATCCTGCATCGCGTAGGCGCCCGCATGTGGATCGCGCGGATCATGATCTCGTGGGGTGTCATCTCGGCGGCCATGATGTTCGTGACCACGCCGGCCATGTTCTATGTGATGCGCTTCCTGCTTGGGCTGGCCGAGGCCGGCTTCTTCCCGGGCATCATCCTGTACCTCACCTATTGGTATCCGGCGCAGCGGCGCGGGCGCACCACCACCTTCTTCATGACGGCGGTGGCACTCTCGGGCGTGATCGGCGGGCCGCTGTCGGGCTGGGCGATGACCGCCTTTGCGGGCAAGTACGGTCTGGCCGGCTGGCAGTGGATGTTCCTGATCGAGGGCATTCCGTCGGTCATCGTCGGCGTCGTCGTGCTGCTCTACCTCGATGACCGCATCAGCCACGCCAAGTGGCTGACCGACGACGAGAAAGCCCTGCTCACCCGCAACATCGCTGCGGAAGACGCCGAGAAAGAAGACCCGCCGATCCGCACGGTGCTGGCCAGCCCGCGTATGTGGCTGATGAGCGGGATCTACTTCACCTTCGTGATGGGCCTGTATGGCGTGAGCTTCTGGCTGCCGACGCTCATCAAGCAGACCGGCGTGGCAGATCCTTTCTCGGTGGGCCTGCTAACGGCGATTCCGTATGGCGCGGCTGTCATCGCCATGATCCTGGTCGCCCGCAGCGCAGACCGCACGCGCGAGCGCCGCTGGCACATTGCCCTTCCGGCGGTGGCGGGTGCGATCGGGCTGGTGCTCTCAGCCGTCTGGCACACCAATACAACGCTGGCGATGGCTGCGCTCACACTCGGCACCATGGGCATACTAACCACGTTGCCGCTGTTCTGGAGCCTGCCGACCGCGTTTCTGGCCGGTACGGGCGCGGCGGCTGGCATTGCGCTCATCAACTCGCTGGGGAACCTCGCGGGCTTTATCAGCCCCTATGCCGTTGGCTGGCTGAAAGACGCGACCAAGAGCACCGATTCCGGCATGTACATGCTGGCTGCGTCGATGGTGCTGGGTGCGATCCTTACGCTGTCGGTGCCAGCGTCGAAGGTGAACAAGTAGGCGTCCCCCGCACAACGACACCCACGCAACAAAAAAGGCCGGGATCTCCCGGCCTTGTTCATTTCACGGCAAGCAGTGCACTTTGCCGGTAGTGGCGCTGGGCCTCTTCCTGCCGCTCGGTTTGCTCGTACATCTGCGCGAGAGCCAGGTGCGCATGGGCACGCAGGTTGCCGTGGTGATCGGCATCGGCATACTTCAGCGCCGACTCCAGGCTCGCCTGCGCCTTGCCCCAGAGCTGCTCCTTGAAGCAAAGCATGCCAAGCGTATAGAACAGGTCCGCATCCACCGGATGCTGCGTGAGCCATTTCTCGGCCTGCTGGATCAGCGGCAGCGCCTTGCCGGGCACCGCACAATCCGCGTAGCGGCGGATCAGGCGGCCATCCCAATGCGCCTTCAGACCGTCTTCAACGATACGCTTGGCGTCGTCCGTGCGGCCCAACTGCGCAAAATACAGTGCGGCCTGCGAAGCGATACGCGGCGAGCGACGCTCCTCCGCCGTCAGTTCACGCCAGAAGGTGTTGAGCGCGTCGGCATCATGACGGCGTTCGGTCAGCAACGTCTCGCACGCCATCTGCTTGAGACGCGCGGCCAGCACCGTGTGAATGGCGTTGCGCTTCTCGAGCGCGCGCGTTAGGCGCAGCACTTCGCTCCAGTTCTTCAAGTGCTGGTGCGCACGCAGGGCAATCCGCTGCGCCTGAATCTGCCGTGCACCGTGCGATTGCAGTTGCGCGATCTTCTCCAGGGCGCCTTCGGCATCGCGCGCATCGACCAGCAGTTCCGCCATCGATACGAGCTTCGCCTGTTCACGGTCTGGCGACTTCACCTCGGCCATCCACGCATCGCGGCGCTCGGTTTCCTGCATGCGGTGCGCAGCGCGTGCGCCAATCAGTGCAGCAGTTTCGCGCTGTGCCTCCCAGACCTGGGCTTCGCGAGCCTGGCGCTCGGCGTGGCCAAAGCGGCCGGCAAACAGGCTCTCCATTGCTTCACGCAACGCAGCGGAAGCACGCAGGATGCGCGTGCGCTCACGGTAAGCTGCTGCGCGTGCCGGCATGCCCGCCACATGGTTGAACAGGCGCATCACCAAATGCAGAACCACGAACGTCACCAGCAACGCAGCCAGCACGAAGTTGAGCGACATCTCCACCCGATATGGCGGGTAGAACAGCACGACGTTGCTCAGATTGAGTTCGGTAAACAGCGCCAGCCCGACGGCGGCGGCAAACAGCAGCGCAATCCAGAATATCCAGCGCATGCTCACTCCTTGCCCTGGCCGCGCGCAGCAGCGAGGCTGTCAGCCAGCGTCGGCACCTCCAGCGTGCCAACCGTCGTGCGCACCTGCGCCAGCAGGTTCTGCACTGCGGTCACGCGCTGCGATTGCGTGTCGAAGTAGCGCGCGAGCAGCGTATCGGCGCGGCCCAGATCGGCGCGGAACACGGCGTCGTTGCGCGACAGCAGCGCAAGACGTGCATTCATCAGACGCAGCTTGAGGTTTTCGCGCAGGAACCACGCTTGATCCGACGACAGCAGCAACGCTTCTGTCTGATCCACGCGGCGCACTTGCACGATCTGGCCCAGCTCACCACGCACGTCGCTCCACAGACGGCCCCACCAGGCGCGCACGCCGGCCGACCATCCGGTGCCCACTTGCGTCGATGCCGCCGGCGCCGACGCCGATGCAGCCGCCACGGCCTTGGCATTCTTCGCAGGACGCGCCTTCGGTGCCTGCGCGGCCTGCTCCGCATCCAGCGGCTGGGCCGACGACACGAGCGGCAACGTATCGACCGCGTTGATCGCATCGTCCAAGCGGATGGCGGCGCCGCTCAGGTCAATCGACGGCATGGCCTTGAGCTTGGCGATATCACGTGCCACGGCACGGCGCACTGCGTTGAACTGCGGTTTGTTGAGCGCCGCCAGACGCGCATCGACGGTCTGCAGCGCGGCCAGCGCACCGCTCACGTTGCCAGTGAGCTGGAGTTGCTCGGCAGCGACTTCAATCGAGCGCTCGATCTCGGCGCGCTGCCAATCGTCGCGGTTGCGCAGCAGATCCTGGCTGGCCTGCTCCAGCGCGCCCTGGCGGTCACGGGTTTCCGTTGTACGGGCATCCAGCGCGCCAAATTTCTGCTGCAACTGGCCCACCGCGTCCCGGTCAGCACTGGACAGTACGCGCATCTCTTGCGCCAGTGCTTCGTTCTGCTGTCCGCGCTGGCGGATCTCACGCGCCAGGCGTTCGTTGCGCACCTGCAGCGCAGCCACTGCAACCACAATGACGGCCAACACCGCCCAGATCAGCCAACCACCGCGTCGCGGTGCATGGTTGACGGTCATGGTTGGCGCGAACGATGCGGGGGCAGACGAAACTGCCGGCGCCGGACTCGGCTGGGCGGCCGCAGGCTTTGCGGCAGGAGCGGACGAGGGAACGGGAGTCTGCGTCACAGTGGGAGAAGAAGGAGGAGTATTCGATTCAGCCGGTGCTGGGGCGGGCGGCGTCGGCACGGACGCTGGCACAGGGCCAGCCCAGGCCAGGACACCAGCAAGCAGGCGATCATCGCCGGCACCGGTGAGCTTCACGTCGCGAAAGCCCAGCGACTCAGCCTGTTCAACGATGCGCGCATGCGGCGCAAAGCAAGGTGCACCGTGGAGCGTATTGACTTCGGCGGGCGTCAGGTTGGCGCGCGCAAGATCGTCGAGATTGCGTACGGCCTCGGAACTGGTAAGCGTCCAGGCATGGCGGGTGGCCAGCACATTGCGCAGCGCAGCCCAGGCGGCGGCATCGGGCACAGGCACGCTGCGGCGGTAGGCCTCGACCGTGCGCACTGAGACACCGGCTTCGCGCAATTGGTCGGCCAACCATTCGCGGCCACCGTTGCCGCGCACGATCAGCACCTCTCGGCCGCTGAGCGACGGCACATCCAGCCGCGCGTACAGGGCTTCGGAATCCTGGCGTGCGTCGTCGGCGTGGGTGTCGGGCCGGATCACGCGATGCGCAGGCGGAGCAACGCCGTGCGTGGCGAGGGCCTGCGCACTGGCGGGGCCCACCACGGCCACCGGCACCTCCTGCGGCCAGCGGAACCCTTCCGGCATGGCGGCAAACGCCTGCTGTACGGCATTGGGGCTCACAAACACCACCAGCGCATAGCGCGAAGGATCGCCCAGCGCGGCGCGCAGGTCGTCCAGGTTCGGCGTCGGCGCAATGTCCAGCAACGGAAACTGGTGCGTGCGCAAGCCGTGGCGCTCCAACGCCGTCACCAGCATGGGTGCCTGCGCGCGCGGACGCGTCACCACAACCACAGGCACAGTGGCGGCCGAATCGGCGACAGGTAGCGCGCTGGATGAGGGTGGCAAGCGATCGTCCATGGCGAGCCGTGGATGTTAGGTAGCGGGCGGGGCGTCGGCGCCCAGCATGGCGAGAATCTCACGCGCACCGCCGTTC